>NZ_CP066771.1:2173815-2484360 GCF_016466415.2 Ralstonia pickettii
ACAGGACGGCGCCGGCGCACCGGTCGCCATCGTCGGCGAGAACAAATTGCTGCTGAAGATCGAGATCGACGTGGCCGCCGAGCATGCGCGCCTGTCGAAAGAAATCGACCGCCTGCGCGGCGAGATCACCAAGTGCGAAGCCAAGCTCGGCAACGAATCGTTCGTCGCCCGCGCACCGGCCGCCGTGGTGGAACAGGAACAGAAGCGCGTGACCGACTTCAAAGCCACGCTGGCCAAGCTCGAAGCCCAGATTGCACGGCTGCCGGTGCAGGCGGCCTGAGCGTCCCGCACAATCGATAATCGATACCAAGGAAACCACGATGCAACGCGTCACCAAAGCCGTTTTCCCCGTCGCGGGGCTCGGAACCCGCTTTCTGCCGGCCACCAAGGCCAGCCCGAAAGAAATGCTGCCGGTGGTAGACAAGCCGCTGATCCAGTACGCCGTGGAAGAAGCCATGGCTGCCGGCATCACCGAGATGATCTTCGTGACCGGCCGCAGCAAGCGCGCCATTGAAGATCACTTCGACAAGGCCTACGAGCTGGAAGCCGAACTCGAAGCGAAGCAGAAGACCGCGCTGCTGGAGGTCGTGCGTTCGATCAAGCCGTCGCATGTGGATTGCTTCTACGTGCGCCAGCCGGAAGCGCTGGGGCTCGGCCACGCCGTGCAATGCGCCGAAAAGCTCGTCGGCGATGCGCCCTTCGCCGTCATCCTGGCTGACGACCTGCTGGACGGCGACCCGCCCGTCATGAAGCAAATGGTCGACCTGTACGAGCACTACAACTGCTCGGTGATCGGCGTGGAAGAAATCGACCCCGTGCAGAGCCGTTCGTACGGCGTGGTCGATGGCCGCCCGTGGGAAGAGGACGGCAGCGTCATCAAGATGTCAGGCATTGTCGAGAAGCCGGCGCCCGAAAATGCGCCGTCCAACCTCGGCGTGGTGGGCCGCTACATCCTCACGCCGCGCATTTTTGACCACATCCGCAACCTCAAGCCCGGTGCGGGCGGGGAGTTGCAGCTGACGGATGCCATCCAATCGCTGCTGTCTGCCGAACAAGTCTTGGCCTACCGCTACAAGGGCGTGCGCTACGACTGCGGCAGCAAGCTGGGCTACCTGAAAGCCACGGTGGAACTGGCGCTCAAGCACAAGGAAGTCGCCGACGAATTCCGCGCCTATCTGGCTGCACGCGGCTGAGTCCAACGCGCGCGTCACCATAGAAAAAACCCGCGCAGCGTAAGCTGGCGCGGGTTTTTTGTTGCCGGATCGTGTCCCGTCCGTCCGGCGCGGAATTCCACCCCTTTTGCGAGGAGAGGCTGCAGCCCCTTCTTATCGCGGTGCTGCCAACGGCTTGACGGTGTTGCTCAGCAGGCTCCAGTACGAGCTGGTGCTGTACGGGAGCATCTGTTCAGCGTAGTTCCACCAGAAGTAGCCACCGATAAAGCGCGGGTCGGCCGCCATCGTGGTGGTGCCCATCGGGTAGTACGACTTGATCAGGCTCTGCTGTACCGATGCCGGAGCCGATGTGCTGGACGTGCCGATTTCGCCGAAGCCCACCTTTGCCACCGGGAAGATGCTTTCGAGCAACTTGAAATCGTTTGCCCACGTCGGATGCAAACCGGGACAGTCCTGGTACGGGTAGTAGCTGAACAGCGCGTAGTCAGCACCCTGACGTACACGTGCGGGCAAATACGTCTGTGCCCAGGTACGCCACGAGTCCATCGGCAGCTCATAGCAGTTGGTGCCCTTGCCGTCGTCGTTGTAGTACATCGTGACCGCGGTCAGGCCGCCTGCAGCTTTCACGATGTCATGCGCCGCCGCGACCATGTTGCCGATGTCCTGCTCTTCGCTTGCGGCCACCGAATTCGGGCCGGTCGGGTCCGCGCGCAGCCACTCCCCATTGATCTCGTTAGCGATCTCCCACACGTCCACCACGTTCTTCAGCGTGCCCACCAACTCGTTGGTACGGTCGGTGTACGTCTGCAGATCGCTCGGGAAGTAGTACGAGTCCATGATCTCGCCCATCACATAGGCGACAGCATGAAGTTTGACGAGCGCCGGATAGTACTGCGCAGCCGACATACCCGGGTCAAAGACCACGCGCACGGTCGGCTTGTACGGCAGGTGCGTGAGCGAGGCCACGATCGCGTTGATGTTACTGACGTCGTCAACCGTGACGCCGTAGATCGGTGCCTTCGGACGTGTAGCCTGCGCCGAGGCGGTTTGTGTTCCCAGGCCTGTCAGCGTCACCGCCGCCGTCAGACCTACCAAAGCGCGCAGGCTCATGCGCGCCGCTCTCTGTGCTGCTTTCTTGGTTTCCAACATTGTGATTTTCTATTCCCTCGGACGCAAAACCTTACGCCCAGTACGTCGATGGACAAGCGCCGTCCTACCTGTGCGGTATCCCGATGTGGTGTGACTTCCTTGACACACTGAACACCGAACGGGTGCGAGCGTCAGATGACGCCCCGGTCGGCGAATGGATGCGCGATTAGAGGTCCTGCTGAGTCGATAGATCGATCAACGGCCGTGCGCTTATTGATGGACTGGTACAGCTGGCGCGGGCACACCCGAGGGCTGCTCGCGGCTTGAAAAATATAACAAGCCCTGCACTTCAGTTGGCTGCCAACTGTGTTCCCCCCGTCGGCAGCCAAGCGGGATGATACCGGATGTTGTCTGGAGATCAACGAAATTTAACGCTGCTTACGCAACAATAATAAAAAAACCGCGGGTCGGGCAGACACGCGGTTTCTTCGAAACGCCCACGGGGTGGACGTCTTGGCGGCACAGCCGTTCTTACTTGTGCCGGTAGTTGATGCGACCCTTCGTGAGGTCGTACGGCGACATTTCCAGCTTCACGCGGTCGCCCGCGAGAATGCGGATGCGGTGCTTCTGCATCTTGCCCGATGCGTAAGCCCAGATTTCCACGCCGTTTTCCAACTGCACGCGAAAACGATTGTCGGGTAGTGCTTCAGACACCACCCCTTCAAATTCAATCAGTTCTTCCTTGGCCAAACTTGTTCCTTTGTATGCAGCACGCGGCTGCGCCGATGGTTGCAATGATGTGATGACCCACCCGAACCACGCCGCACGCCTGGACCGGCATGCAGCGGTACGCCGCGATCATCTGCCCGGACAGCGGGCTTGGGGGGTACCGAGTTGCACGAAACATAAATTGCGCATGCCTATGGCGGGCGTCGCTTCGTGCAAGCGAGAGCGAGGATGGGTGGCGGTCGCAGATGCGCGCCGCCCGACTCGGCGCGGGGTATTCCCCGGTGCTGGACTCAGCTACCACCGGCCATGACGGGCCCGACGGAGAGCCGGATTCGCCCAGTATTCTACCACGGGCGCGTTCCGCGGTTTCAGGCCCCGTCAGCAGGAAGCGACAGTTCAGGAACGTCGCCATCGATGATGCTCTCAGCGAAGCGCAGCGCAGCAATGCGCGCAGCGCCCACATTGCTGAATTGCCGATCCCCCGATAGGCGGAAGACCTGGGTCTGCCCGGGTTCGGGCGACTCCCCTGCCCGACAGATCATCACGGCTGCGTTGTAGCTACGGTCCTCCCTGGCCTCGGGCCAGCGTGCCGTGCGTTCATGTTGGAAAGCCAACGGATAAATGTCGAAGCCTTTGTATTGGCCCGCCGGCGAAGTGTCCATCTGAAATGCCCCCTTCTTGAACGTCGAGTGCTGTCTGACTATACACCCGTGCGTTTTGCATGGCGATGAAAGCGACTGCAACGTTTGACTTCGGGCACGGCACAACATGCGCATGCCGATCACCCAAAGCAAAGCCTTCGGAGCGATCACGAACGCTGGTCTAAAGAAGTTTCATAACGTCGCCATTTCACGGCAATGTCGGCGTAATCCGATTGTGCTAGCTTGAATTGGTGCTTGCCGTGGCATCCAAACGGATGCACTCAGTCTGATCAAGACACTCCTCACCCACCCCTCTCAAGATGACAATGCGCCTGATCTCTCCGATTGCCCTGGTGTGTGCCGGGCTGATGCTGTCTGCCTGCGGTGGCGACGGTGGTTCGTCGTTGAGCCCGCAAGCCGGGGGAGTTCCCAATGCAGCGAATGCCGGGTCAAAAGCCATGGCTGCAGCCACCGCAGACACCACACCGGCTTGCGGAGCCAACGGCACCTCGCCACTGGCAGGCGTGCAGACGTGGATGTATCAACTGCAGGGCATGACCACCAGCGCGCAGATCGATGCACTCGACGCGCAGCCATACGACATGATGGTGATCGAAGCCAACAACACCGTCAAAGGTTTGGAGGACTTCAACACCGTCGACATGGTGGCGCGCCTGCGCACCAAGCCTGACGGCTCGGCGCGCAAGGTGCTCGCCTACATCGACATTGGCGAAGCCGAAGACTTCCGCACCTATTGGACATCAAGCTGGAAGGCGCCCACAGCGAACGGACCAGGCACACCAGACTTCATCATCAAGGCCGACCCCGATGGCTGGGCCGGCGACTACCCCGTCGCGTTCTGGGACCCGCGCTGGCAAGCGCTCTGGCTTGGGCCGAACGGCGCCGTCGCACAACTGGCGCGCGAGGGGTTCGATGGCGTCTATCTGGATTGGGTCGAGGCGTACGCCGAGCCTTCTGTGGCGGCCGCAGCCCAGGTGGCAGGCATCGATCCGGCCCAGGCCATGGTCGATTTCATCGCCAAGATCCGAGCGGCGGGTCGCGCCATCAACCCGCAGTTTGCAGTGATCCAGCAGAACGCATCCTCGTTGTTTGACGACGGTGGTGGATCAACGCTGCTGGCAACGATCGATGGCATCTCGCAGGAAGACACATGGTTTGGCGGCAGCTCGGGCGCCGCGTGGGGCAGCGCCTCCGGCGGCGACAGGGCAGCGAGTGCCGATGACACGCAATGGACCATCGACCAGTTGCAGAAATACTGCGCCGGCAACGTGCCTGTCTTTACGATCGACTATGCGTTGCAGACCGCCAACGCGCAGAAGGTCTACACGGCGTCGCGCGGGCAAGGCTTCCGCCCGCTGGTCTCGCGCATTGCGCTGTCCAAGCCGACGACTACGCCGCCCTGGAATTACTGACCACGCTCAACGACGCACCGGCCGGCGCATCGGCAAACGGCAGGCCGACGTAGTTTTCGGCCAGCACGCGCGCGCCGGCCGCTGTGCTGGTTACGTAGTCCAGCTCGGCGCGCTGCAGCTTCTGCATGAACGGCGTGTGGTCGTCAAAGCGATGCAGCATCGACGTCATCCACCAAGAGAAGTGCTCCGCGCGCCAGACGCGTTGCAGGCAGCGCTCGGCGTAGCCTGCAAGCTGGGTGGTGTCGTTCTGCTTGTAGCGTGCCGTGAGCGCCTGTGCCAGGACGCGCACATCGGCAACGGCGAGGTTCATGCCCTTCGCGCCGGTAGGCGGCACGATGTGCGCAGCATCGCCTGCCAGGAACAGACGCCCGTACTGCATCGTCTCGCAGACGAAGCTGCGCATCGGCGTGACGCTCTTCTGCAGAATCGGACCTTCCTTCAGGCGCCAGCCGTCGTTGTTTTCCAGGCGCGTGTGCAGCTCGTCCCAGATGCGCGCATCCGACCATTCAGCTAGGTTCTCGTCCGGCTTGCATTGCAGGTAAAGCCGCGTGATCTTGGGTGAGCGCATGCTGAAGAGCGCAAAGCCGCGATCATGGTTTGCGTAGATCAGCTCTTCCGCCGCCGGTTCGGCTTCCGCCAGGATGCCAAGCCACGCAAACGGATAGACGCGTTCGAACACCGCTTGCCGCTGCGCGGGAATCGCCTGCCTGCAGATGCCGTGAAAGCCATCGCATCCGGCGATGTAATCGCATTGCAATGTCTGCTGCACGCCGTCGTGGACGAACTGCACCGAAGGCGTGGCCGACTCAATATCGTGCACCGACACCTCGCTCACATCGAACAACAGCGGCGCGGCTTGCTCCACACGTGCGGCAATCAGATCCTTCACCACCTCGTGCTGCCCATAGACCGTGATCGAGCGACCGCACGACATCGCCGTCAGGTCGATGCGATGGCGCTTGCCACCAAACAGCAGGTCGATACCGTGGTGCACAAGCCCCTCGCGCCTCATGCGCTCGCCCACGCCCGCTTCGTTGAGCACGTCGACCGTGCCTTGCTCCAACACGCCGGCGCGGATGCGCTCCTCAACGTACGCGCGGCTCTTGGTTTCGAGGATGACGGCGTCGATGCCGTTGCGGTGCAGAAGCTGTCCGAGCAAAAGGCCTGCCGGACCTGCGCCAATGATGGCGACCTGGGTGCGCATGATGGTTGTCTCCGGATGGATTTGGAATCGTTGTGGCAACCATTGTTTACGCGCATCTTGATATCGCACAATGCAATATTGGCGATAAACTTTATCGCTAATTCAGATAGTTTGATTGCCATGTCCACCGTGCCCAACTTCGATCTGAACTTGTTGCCGATTCTGCTCGCGCTGCACGACGCGCGCAGCGTGAGCATGGCCGCGCAACAGCTCGGCATGAGCCAGCCGGGCGTGAGCACGGCGCTGGGCAAGCTGCGCGCGGCATTCGACGACCCGCTGTTCGTGCGCACCTCGCGCGGCATGGAGCCGACGCCACGGGCGCTGGCGCTCATTCCCGCGGCGCGCGACGTGCTGGCCCGTGTGCAGGAAGGCATACTCGAGACCGGGGCGTTCGATCCGGCCACAACCACCCACACGTTCTCGATCTCGTTGTCGGACGTGGGTGAGATGGTGTTCTTGCCGCGCATTGTCGAGGCGATGGCTCGGCACGCGCCGCGGGCGTCGGTGCAGTCCGTGTCGCTGCCGCCCGCGCAGATCGAGCGCGCGCTGGAGACCGGTTCGCTCGACCTGGCTGTTGGTTACTTCCCCGACCTGAAGAAGAACAACTTTTTCCAGCAGCGGTTGTTTACGCATTACTTCACGTGCATCGTGCGGGCCGACCATCCCGTCACGTGCGGCGGCAACACGAAGCTATCGATGGCGCAGTTTCTGGAATATGGCCACGCCGTGGTGCGCGCAGAAGGCCGCAGCCAGGAACTGTATGAACGCTTTCTGGAGCGCAAACGCATCCGACGGACACCTGCTCTGCTCACACCGCATTTCATGAGCATCCCGTTCATCCTGGCGCGCACGGACTTGATTGCGACGGTGCCGCACGCGGTGGGCCTGTCGTTCATGCAATCGCACGCCAACATCTGCGTGATGGAGCCGCCGCTGGAGCTGCCGAGCTTCGATCTCAAGCAGCACTGGCATCGCAAGTTTCACAATGACGCGCGCAGTCAGTGGCTCCGGACCCTCGTGTCGTCGCTGTTCAACGATGAGGCGGATGAATGGCGCGAACCCGGCCATCGACCCGCCAAACGCAAGAACACGAAGTAACCGACCCGGCTTAAGTGTTCACAATCCAAACACTCGATTGCAATGCGAACACAGAGCCTTTAGGATCGTCGGCACGCGCAGGCGACGCCACTGTGTTTTTTCGGCTCACGCTTGCCGATCAACCTTTGGAGACCTTCATGAGACGTCGTGTGCTGCTGACTGTCGTTGCCGGTACGCTGATGACCGGCCTGCCCGCCTTTGCGGACGAGCCGATCAAGATTGGCCTGATCGCCCCCTTCTCCGGCCCCTTTGCCGACTATGGCAAGCAGATGGAAGACGGCATCAAGGCGTATCAGAGGCTGCACGGCACGACCGCCGGTGGGCGGCAGGTGCAGATCATCGTGAAGGACACGACTGGCCCCGTGCCGGACGTCGCCAAGCGCCTTGCGCAGGAGCTGGTGGTACGCGACAAGGTGGATTTCCTTGCGGGCTTTGGCCTCACGCCGGAAGCACTGGCGGTGGCGCCCATCGCGCAGGAAGCCAAAAAACCGATGGTGATCTTCAATGCCGCATCGTCGTCAATCACCACCAAGTCGGACTATGTGACGCGTGTGTCGATGACGCTGCCGCAGATCTCCACGCCGATTGCCTCGTGGGCCCTGAAGAACGGCATCAAGCAGGTGGCCACTGTGGTTGCCGATTACGCGCCCGGCATCGATGCGGAGAACGCATTTAAACAAACGTTCACCGCCGGCGGGGGCCAGGTCGTGGAAGCCGTGCGCGTGCCACTGCGCAATCCTGAATTCGCGCCGTTCATCCAACGCGTGAAAGATGCCAAGCCGCAAGCCGTGTTCGTCTTCCTGCCGGCCGGCGAGCAAGGCGTGGCATTCATGAAGGGTTTCCGCGAGCGCGGATTGGCGCAGGCCGGCATCAAGGTCATCGCAACGGGCGACCTGACCGACGACCACGTGCTCCCGGCCATGGGCGACGCGACGCTGGGTGTCATCACGTCGTTCCATTACTCCGCCGCGCACGACTCGCCGCAGAACAAGACCTTCCTGAAAGCCTTTGCGGAGGCCAATCCGGGCGCGGGCCGCCCGAACTTCATGGCAGTGGCCGCGTATGACGGCATCGGCGCGATCTACAACGTGATCAACAAGCTCGGCGGCAAGATCGACGGGGAGAAGGCCATGGCCGCCTTCAAGGGCATGAAGATCGACAGCCCGCGCGGGCCGATCACCATCGACCCGGCCACGCGTGATGTGGTGCAAACGGTCTACATCCGCAAGGTGGAAAAGGTCGGCAACGAGCTGTACAACGTCGAGTTCGACAAGTTTGCCGACGTGAAGGATCCCGGCAAGTAAGCACTACGCAACAGCCACGAGCCGTTGCAGTAACGGCGCATCGGCCAGCAGATCGGCGCTGGCTGATGCGTGCACGACGCGGCCTCGATCGAGCACCAGCGCACGCTGCGTGAGCTGCAGCGCCAGACGCGCATGCTGCTCCACCAGGATCACCGCCATACCCCCCTCCTCAACGAGCGCGCGGATAGCGCGGCCAAGCTCCTGCACGATGATCGGTGCGAGGCCTTCCATCGGTTCATCCAACAGCAGCAGTGCGGGATTCGTCATCAGCGCGCGAGCGATGGCGACCATCTGCTGCTCGCCGCCTGAGAGCTGATTGCCGAGATTGCGGCGCCGCTCTTGAAGGCGCGGAAACGTCTTGTAGACGCGCGCCACATCCCAGGCCCCGGGTCGCGCCACGGCTGACAGATGCTCTTCCACCGTCAGCGACGGAAACATCCACCGCTCCTGCGGCACCCAGCCGAGCCCTGCGCGGGCACGCCGGTGTGGCGGCACCTTGGCGATATCCACGCCCAGCCAGCGGATACGCCCGCAGTGCAGGCGCGTGAAGCCCATCAGCGTGGCGAGCAGCGTGGTCTTGCCGACACCATTGCGGCCCAGCAGCGCAAGGCTGCCGCCTGCTTCGAGGGCGAACGACACATCGTCCAGCACGACAGCATTGCCGTAGCCGGCGGTCACATTTTCGAGCGACAACAGTTCACGCATGCTCAACCTCCCCGAGGTAGACCTCGCGCACACGCGGGTCGGCCGCGATCTCCTGCGGCGTGCCTTCAGTCAGCACGCGGCCGGCCAGCAGCACGGTGATCCGCTCGGCAAAGCGGAAGACAAGGTTCATGTCGTGCTCGATGAAGAGGATCGTGATGTCGCGCGGCAGGCTGGCGATGACCTCGAACAGTTCGGTGCTTTGTCCGCTTGGGATACCGGCGGCAGGCTCGTCGAGAAGCAGGATGCGTGGGTGCGTCGCGAGCGCCAGGGCGATCTCCACCAGGCGCTGTTTGCCGTAAGGCAACGCATGCGTGGGCGCCAGCGCGTCGGCACCGAGTTGCAAGCGGCACAGCAATGCCATCGCTTCGTCGCGGGCGTCCTTATGCGATGCAACGGTGCGATGCCAATGCCACGACGCGCCCGTGCGCTCGAAGATGGCGAGCATCACCGAGTCCAGCACCGTCAATCCCGGAAACAACGTGTTGATCTGGAAAGTGCGCGTGATGCCGCGCTTGACGCGCTGGTGTGCGGGCAGGCGGGTGATGTCTTCATCATCCAGCAGCACTTGGCCCGCAGTGGGTGCGAGCGTGCCGGTGAGCAGATTGATGAAGGTTGTCTTGCCCGCGCCGTTCGGCCCGATCAGCGCGTGGCGCGCGCCGGGCGCAAAAGACAGCGAGATATCGGAATTGGCGTGAAAGCCGCCCCAGCGCCTGGACAGGCCACGCGTGCTCAATGTGGGCGGAGGATGGATCGTGGGGGCAGTCATGAAGCACCTCCCTTGCGAGCGCGCCGCGCGCTGACCGCAGACACCGCAGTTTCCAGCCCACCGAGAATGCCGCCCCGCGCAAACAACACGCTCACCATCAGCAGCAGGCCGATCCAGAACTGCCAGTAGACGGGATTGATGCCGGCCAACACGTCCTGCGCAATCATGAACACCGCTGCGCCAATCAACGCGCCGTACAACCGGCCTGCACCGCCCAGCACGAGCATGATCAGCAACTCTGCCGAGCGCGAGAAGCCCAGCGAATCCAGACCGACAAATTGCGTGGTCTGCGCGAGCAGCCCGCCTGCGACACCGGCAATCGCTGCGCTGACGGTGAACGCGGCCACCAGCCGCATGCGAACATTCGCGCCGATGGCTGGCATGCGCTTCGGCCCCTGCTGAATGCCGCGCAGCGACAACCCGAACGGCGAGCGCACCAGGCGACGCAACCCTCCAAACACCAGAAACAGCACGACCAAGCTATACAAGTAAGCCGTGCGCCCCTCCAGATCGAACTCAAATGTGCCGAGCAGCTTGTGCATCGTCACACCGGAAAGGCCGTCAACACCGCCCGTGAGAAACGCCATCTTGTTGGCCGCTTCATACAGCATCAGGCCGATGCCGAGCGTGACCATGAGTCGTGTCAGATCCTGCCCGCGCACGACGAGAAAGCTCACACAGAAGCCGGCCAGCGCAGCGACGACAGCGCCCGCGGCCAGACCGGTGAGCGGTTCACCCCAGCCATGTGCCGCGAGCAGTCCGGCGGTATAGGCGCCAAGCCCGAAGAAGCCTGCATGTCCGAGCGACACGATGCCCGCATAGCCGAGCACCAGGTCGAGCGACAACGCAAACAGCCCGACGATCAACACCTGGCTGCCGAAGACGAGGTAATCCGGAAGAAGAAAGAACACCGCGATCGGCACGCACCAGAACGCGATCTCAAACGGCGACCAACGCGCTTGCGGCAACCCATGCGCCGCAGAGCCCTCAACAGGCCGTGCAGACCGCCTCAATTGCTGCAGCCCACTCATGCGCGCCTCCCCAG
Organism: Ralstonia pickettii; assembly: GCF_016466415.2. Classification (NCBI taxonomy): domain Bacteria; kingdom Pseudomonadati; phylum Pseudomonadota; class Betaproteobacteria; order Burkholderiales; family Burkholderiaceae; genus Ralstonia; species Ralstonia pickettii. Next base: position 2,185,002 of record NZ_CP066771.1, read on the forward strand.
CAAACCGCCCGGGAAGAGCACGAGCAGCACGACCATCAACCCGTAGATGACGAACGCGCCCACGTCCGGCACGTAGTACTTGCCCGCCACGTCGAACACGCCTAGCACGAGCGCGGCCAGCAATGTGCCCTTGATGGAACCCGCACCGCCGACGGCCACCACCAGCAGGAAATACACCATGTATTTGATCGGGAAGGCTGGATCGAGCCCGAGCACGTCGATGCCCAATCCGCCGCCCAGCCCTGCCAACCCCGAGCCCAGCGCGAACGTGACGGAAAACACCAGGCTCACGTTGATGCCCAGGCCTGCAGACGCCTGCTGGTTGTCCACGGACGCCCTCACCTGTGCGCCGAAGCGCGTGCGCTCGATCAGCCACGCGAGCAGCGCCGTCAGCGCAATCACGACGCCAATCAGGAAGACGCGATAGCGCCCGACTTCCAATCCGCTATCGAAAACCCGCCATTGCCCGCGCAGCATCTCCGGTAGTTCGACAGGCTGCTGCGACGGCCCCCACACGTAAGTCGCACCCGCCATCGCCATGAAAACGAGCGCGATGGAGAACAGCACCTGATCGAGCGGGCTCGCGCGATAGAGCCGCCGGTACAGCGTGCATTCGAGCACAAAGCCGATGATTGCGGTGACCACGAAAGCGATGGGCAGCGTCGCCAGAAACGGCACGCCGAGGCGGTTCATCAGCACCACGCACACATAGCCGCCCGCCATGGCGAACGCCCCGTGCGCAAGGTTGATGAAGTTCATCAGGCCCATCGTGACCGACAGCCCGATACTGATCAGGAACAGCAGGCTGCCGTAGGCCAGCCCGTCGAACAACACACCCAATGCGCTGAGCATGGGTCTCCTCCTTGGGCTTTTTTCCAGCTCGGCGGCCGGTTTGCCCGGTGTGTTGCGTGGCGTCTCCCCGGAGACGGCGGTATTACTTTTTCGCAGCGCCCTCCGCATCCATCTCGGCAAACACCGTCTGTGCGAGGTGGAAGGCATGGTTGGCAGCCGGCACGCCGCAGTAGATTGCGGTCTGCAGCAGCGTTTCCTGAATCTCGTCGCGCGTAACGCCGTTGTTGGCGGCAGCGCGCAGGTGCAGGCGCAACTCGCCGTCGCGGCCGAGGGCGACCATCATGGCGATCGTCAGCAGGCTGCGCGTGTGGCGCGGCAAGCCGGGGCGTGTCCAGATTTCACCCCAGGCGTAGCGCGTGATGAGGTCCTGAAACGGAGCCGTCAGCTCGGTCTGCGCGGCGTTGGCCCGGTCGACGTGGGCATCGCCCAGCACGGCGCGGCGCACTTCCATGCCCGCGGCGTAGCGTTCGCGATCATCCATGGGCAACCTCGCGCGCAACGCCGGTCGTCAAGAAGCTGACCAGCGCTTCGGTGTAGCCGTCGGCTTGCTCCCAGTTGGCGAGGTGGCCGGCTGAAAGCTCGATGTACTGGGCGCCGGGCACGCCGTCGGCAATGAGCTTGGTCTGTGCAGCCGGCGTGGAAATATCGTGCGTGCCGCCAATCACCAGCATCGGCACGCGGATGTTCGGCAATTGCGCGCGCAAATCTGCATCGCGAATGGCTGCGCAGTTGCCGTTGTAGCCGGCATCCGGCGTGGACAGCAACATTGCCTTGACGATGTCGACGCGGCTAGCGTTGGCATCCCGGTAGCCCTGCGTGAACCAGCGCTCGAGCACCGTTTCAGTAATGCTCGCCATGCCGCCCTGCTCGACCTGTGCGATGCGCGTATTCCAGCTTTGCTGCGTGCCGATGAGCGCGGCGGTATTCGTCACGACCATGCGCGGGAAGCGCTCGCCGTGATGTGCGGCCAGCCACAGGCCGGTCAACCCGCCCATCGACAGACCGCAGAACAGCGCAAGCTCAATGTTGTAGTGGTCGAGCAACGCGAGCACATCACCGCCGAGTTGAGCAACGCCAAACGGCGCGTCCGGCACGCTCGATTGGCCGTGACCACGCTGGTCATAGCGCAGCAGACGGAAATGCTGGCGCAACGCTTCGAGCTGCGGCTCCCACATGCCCAGGTTGGTGCCGAGGGAGTTCGACAGCACCAGCACCGGCTTACCCGTGGCGGGGCCGTCATCGAATTCGTGATACAGGCGGACGTTATCGTGTTCAAGCCAGGGCATGGTGTCTCCGTGGAATACGTGTTCAGGGGTGGCGGTGGGCGTGTTCTGCGAGCACGCGGTCAACAGCGGCGCCCGCATCGCCAAGGTAATGGGTGGGGTCGAGCAGCGCGCTCAGCCGCTGGGATGCGTCGGCCCCCCAGATGCGTAGGACGTCGGCATCCTCGGCCAGTACGTCATGCAGCGTCTTGTGCTCGTGTACCGCTTTGCGGCTGGCCGCTTCGACCACATGGTGCGCTTGCAGGCGACCAAGATCAGCACCGAGCGCCAGCATCACGGCTTCACCGAGGATCAGGCCGTGCGTGAGGTCGAGATTCGCGCGCATGCGAGCGGCGTCGACCTGCAAGCCCTCAACGATGTCGCACATCCGATCGAGCGCGCCCGCTGCGAGGCAGGCCATCTCACGCATCGTCGCCCACTGCGCCTGCCAACCGCCGAGCGCACGTTCGTGCTCCTGCGGCAGCGCAGCCAGCAGCGTGCTCGCCAAGCCAGGCATGCGCGTGGCCACAGCCAGCACGGTCGCGCAGCCAACCGGATTGCGCTTATGCGGCATGGTGGAGGAACCGCCCTTGCCCGCAGCGGACGGCTCGGCAACTTCGCCAACCTCGGTCTGCATCATCAGTGAGAGATCGCGGGCGAAGTGACCCAGCGTGCCGGTCAGCAACGCGAGCGTCGTGCCGATGTCAGCGATTCGATCCTGCTCGCCGTGCCAAGAGAGCGTCGGCAGCGGCAGATTGAGCTCGTGCGCCAGCGTTTGAGCGACAGCACGTGCATGTTCACCCAAGCTGGCGAGCGTGCCCGCTGCCCCGCCAAACTGCAATGCGGGCACATGCGCGCGCAACGCGGTAAAGCGATCCTGCGCGCGATGCACCGCTTCCAGCCAGCCCGCAACCTTGCGCCCGAACGTTGTCGGCAGCGCCTGCTGCAGCCACGTGCGCGCCACTATCGGCGTATTGCGATGACGTTGCGCCAGCGCAGCAAGCGCGTCCGCCAGTCTCAGCAGATCCGCTTCGATCAGGTCCGCCGATTGCCGCCACTGCAGCATCAGACCGGTATCGATGATGTCCTGGCTGGTGGCGCCCCAATGCACGTAGCGCGCGGCGTTTTCATCATGCTGCGCGACAGCGGCAGTCAGTTGCTTGACCAGCGGGATCGCCAGGTTGCCTGCGCTGGCCGCGGCATTGCCGAGCGCTTCCAAGTCCAACGTCGCCTTGGCGCACACTGCGCGAATCGGCGCAACGGCTTCGGCCGGAATCACGCCAAGCGCGCCTTCGGCCTGGGCGAGCGCAGCCTCCACATCGAGCATCGCGCGCACGGTGGCTGCATCGGACCACACCGCCAACATGGCTGGCGTGGAGAAAGCGCGATCGAGCAGTCCGCTGGTCATGGCCGTATCAAACGCGTTCGATCACCAGCGCGATGCCCTGCCCCACACCGATGCACATCGTGCACAGCGCATAGCGTCCGCCCGTGCGTTGCAGCTGATACATCGCCGTCGTCACCAGGCGCGCACCGCTCATGCCGAGCGGGTGGCCGAGTGCGATGGCGCCGCCGTTCGGGTTGACGCGCGGGTCGTCACCACGCAGGCCCAGTTGACGCGTCACCGCTAGACCCTGCGCGGCAAATGCCTCGTTCAGCTCGATCACATCCATCTGATCGATGCTCAAGCCGAGCTGCTTGAGCAGCTTCTGCGACGCCGGTGCCGGGCCAATGCCCATCACGCGCGGCTGCACGCCGGCGGTGGCCATGCCGACAATGCGCGCACGCGGGGTCAGGCCAAAGCGCTTGGCGGACGCTTCATTGGCGAGGAGCAGCGCGCACGCGCCATCGTTCACGCCCGACGCATTGCCGGCCGTCACCGTGCCGTCCGGACGTACCACGCCCTTGAGCTTGGCGAGCGCTTCCATGGTCGTTGCGCGCGGATGCTCGTCACGGCTGACAACGATGGCATCGCCCTTCTTCTGCGGGATCGTCACCGGCGTAATTTCCTGCGCGAGCGTGCCGTCTTCCTGCGCACGTGCGGCGCTCGCCTGGCTGCGCAGCGCGAAGCGGTCTTGATCTTCGCGGTTGATGTTGTAGTCGGTGGCGACGTTCTCGGCAGTCTCCGGCATCGAGTCGACGCCGTACTGCGCCTTCATCAGCGGGTTGATGAAGCGCCAGCCGATGGTCGTGTCGTAGATGGCAGCATCGCGCGAGAAGGCGCTGGCCGCCTTGCCCATCACGAACGGCGCGCGGCTCATGCTCTCGACGCCGCCCGCGATCATCAGCGCGGTCTCACCCGAGCGGATGGCGCGCGCAGCGGTGCCGGTGGCGTCCATGCCCGAGCCGCACAGGCGGTTGATGGTCGAACCTGGAACGCTGTCCGGCAACCCGGCCAGCAGCGACGACATGCGCGCCACGTTGCGATTGTCTTCGCCCGCCTGGTTGGCGCAGCCGAAAATCACGTCGTCGATGGCCGACCAGTCGACCCGCGGGTTGCGCGCCATCAGCGCCTTGAGCGGCACCGCGCCCAGGTCATCGGCGCGCACGGCGGACAGGCTGCCGCCATATCGGCCGATGGGAGTCCGGATGGCGTCGCAGATAAAGGCTTCGGTCATGATGGTTCTGTCTCCAATGGTTCTAGGCACGACGCAACGGCGCCGCCGTCATCGTCTGCAGCGTATCGAAATCGAGGCCGTCGGCCATCTCGCGCACCACCAGCCCCTCGGGCGTGATGTCGATCACGGCAAGATCGGTGTAGATGGTATCGACACAGCCGATGCCCGTCAGCGGGTATGTGCACGACGGCACGATCTTGCTTTCGCCCTGCTTGGTCTGGTGCTCCATCATGACCAAGACGCGCTTGGCACCAATAGCCAGGTCCATCGCGCCGCCCACGGCGGGGATGGCATCCGGTGCTCCGGTGTGCCAGTTGGCCAGGTCACCCGTGGCCGACACCTGGAAGGCGCCGAGCACGCAATAGTCGAGATGGCCGCCCCGCATCATGGCAAACGAATCGGCGTGATGGAAGAACGATGCGCCAGGCTTGACCGTGACCGGCTGCTTGCCGGCGTTGATGAGGTCTTCGTCTTCTTGCCCGGGCGCGGGCGCGGGGCCCATGCCGAGCAGGCCATTCTCGGTATGCAGGATGATTTCGCGATCGGCCGGCAACTGGTTCGCCACGAGCGTCGGCAGGCCGATGCCCAGGTTGACGACCGAGCCGTCGGGGATATCGCTCGCTACGCGCGCAGCAATCTGATCGCGCGCCCAGCGCTGGATTTTCGTGGTGGTTTCGGCGGTCATGCGGCCTCCTTGGCGGGTTGGGCGGCGGCGAGCTGGACGACGCGCTTCACAAAAATGCCCGGCGTGACGATGTGCTCTGGGTCCAGCTCGCCCAGCTCCACCGTCTCGCTGACTTGCGCGATGGTGCACTTGGCCGCCATCGCCATCACCGGCCCGAAGTTGCGCGCGGTCTTGCGATAGACGAGGTTGCCCCAGCGATCAGCGCGCAGGGCCTTGATGAGAGCGTAGTCGGCAGTCAGCGGCAGCTCGAACACGTAGGGCTTGCCGTCGATGATGCGCGTTTCCTTGCCTTCGGCCAATTGCGTACCGTAGGCGGTCGGGCAGAAAAAACCGCCAATGCCGGCACCTGCGGCGCGGATGCGCTCGGCCAGGTTGCCTTGCGGCACCAGTTCCAGTTCGATCTCGCCGGCACGGTAGAGCGCATCGAACACATACGAATTGGCCTGGCGCGGGAACGAGCAGACGATCTTGCGTACGCGGCGCGCCTTGAGCAGTGCGGCCAGGCCCGTCTCGCCATTGCCGGCGTTGTTATTGATGATGGTCAGCTCACGCGCGCCATGCGCGATCAGCCCGTCGATGAGTTCCGAGGGCATGCCGGCGGTACCGAACCCGCCGATCATGATGGTGGCACCGTCCGGGATATCGGCCAGGGCGGCCTCCACAGACGGACAAAGCTTGTTGATCACGTGCATTCTCCGGCAAGGGCGCCGCACATTCTCGATGGCTGGCGCGGGTCGGAGCATCGCGAGGGGCCGGACATGGCCGAGCCGCCACCGAGCGGCCTGCGAGTCTCCTGTTGAGGATTGGATCGACACAGGCCTTTGCTGTCCGGCCCACGTTTGCTTTCGCTCATTTGTTCGCTGTACGAACCAACGTTCGATCCAAGAACTAATCTACGCCTCCCGTCCAGAGCGTGTCAAGGCGTACGCATCCCGATCAACTGTTCGAGTGGCGAAATCGAGGCAATGTCAGTAGTCTTGAGGCCACTGCACCGCTTTTGCCTTCTTTGCATGTCTGCTGCCGAACTGCCCACCGAAAAACCCAGCGATTCCTACGTCCAGTCCTTTGCACGAGGGCTGTCGGTCATCCGCGCGTTCAATGCCGAGCGCCGGGAGCAAACGCTTTCTGAAGTGGCCGAGGCGACGGGCCTGACCCGCGCCGGCGCCCGCCGCATCCTTCTCACGCTGGTCAGCCTGGGCTATGTCACCTTTGAAGGCCGCCTCTTCCGCCTCACGCCCAAGATCCTCGACCTCGGGTTCGCCTACCTCACCTCGATGCCGTTCTGGAACCTCGCCGAGCCGGTGATGGAAGAGCTCGTCCAGACGGTGCACGAAAGTTGCTCTGCCTCGGTACTGGATGGGACGGAAATCGTCTACGTCCTGCGTGTGCCCACGCAGAAGATCATCGCGCTGAACCTGTCGGTCGGCAGCCGTCTGCCGGCGTTCTGCACGTCGATGGGCCGCGTGCTGCTGTCGGGTCTGCCCGAGGATCGGCTGGACATTGCGCTGCGCGAGTCGGACCGCCGCGCACGCACGCAGCGCACCATTACAGACGTCGACGCATTGAAAGAAGTCATTGCCGGCGTGCGCCAACAGGGTTGGGCGCTGGTCGACCAGGAGCTTGAGGAAGGGCTGATTTCGCTGTCGGCACCGATCCGCAATCGGGCGGGCGACATCATCGCTGCCATGAACATCAGCGGCCAGGCCAACCGAACTTCCGGCAAACAGATGACGAAGCAGTTTCTCGGTCCGCTGCAGCAGGCTGCCGAGCGCATTTCGGCCATGGTGCGCGTACGGACCTGAGCTGAGTTAAAAGAGCCAGCGTCAGTGCGCTGCGCGCCTCGCATCCCGACGGTTTTTTCAATAAAATTGTGGCTCCGTGGGCAAAGAGGATGTCTGTGACTCAACACACCGCCATTCACACCGGTCTGGATGTGAAAGGCCGCCATCGCCGGGCGCGTGCTTCGTGCGTCCTGGCGCTTGCCCTGCCGTTGCTGTCCAGCCTTGCATGGGCCCAATCGACGCCGTTGGCGACAGCCATGCAGGAACTGACGCCACTGGCCCGCATGCTGGTGGGCGCCGCGACGGGTCGCAGCACGGCCGCTGCCGGCGTACCGGCCCTCACGGGCCCTGCCCGCAATGCAGACCGCGCCCTCGCCCAGGCCTGCGCCGAGATCAACCGCTTCACCCCCGTCCCGCTCGACCGAGAGACCGCGCTGGCGCAATGCTCGCTGGCGCAGAAGAAGAACCTCGTCTTCGTCATCACGCTGACCAACTACGCGGCGCACTCGGCCGCATCGCAGGGCTTTCGGCTGAATTTCGTTCCGATCCTGCAGAAGAACATCTGCAACAACGGCGACGTGCGCATCCTCACGCGGCTGGGCTTGAGCCTGGTCTACCGCTATCGGGGCAACGACCACGAAACGGTGGGCGACGTGCCCATCAACGAATCGATTTGCGGCACGCTTTAAGCGCCCGCTTTGCCCCGGGAATCCCCCGATGGAGCGCAGTCGGCCGCCATGTCATTAATGGCAGACAAAGTCTCATTTCACGAAACATCCGCCGAGCTCCTGCCTTGCTGCGCCAGCCTGACCGGGCTGCGGGCGCGCAACCCGGCCCCCCCACATCCCGCCTGTGCACCGCACCCCGCCCTGCTTGCCACCTGCCATCTGTGCCGCTGCGGCATGGACTATAGTTGGGCGTTTCACCTGGCGTCATATGGTTATCCGAAGTCCGCGCATGCAAAAGACGCATACGCCGGTATGCTCGCGGGCGGTTCTGATTCGCACACTGTCCACCACCCAAGTCGTCAAAGAGGAAATCCGATGAAAACAAACCGACGTCTGACACAATTTGCCGGTGCCGCCATCCTGGCCGCGGCAACCCTGGCCGCCACCACCGCGCACGCTGATCAAGTTTCCGACATCAAGAAGAAGGGCGAGCTTGTCTGCGGCGTGCTCGGCACCGACGAGCCGTTCAGCTTCCTGAAGGACCCGATGAGCCGCGAGATCGTCGGCTATGACGTCGACATGTGCGACGCCATCGCCAAGAGCCTGGGCGTCAAGCCCGTGCTCAAGCAACTGGCCGTGGCCGCCCGCCTGCCCGAACTGCAGCAAGGCCGCGTGGATCTGCTGGCAGCCTCCCTCACGCACAACAAGGAGCGCGAGGCACAGATCGACTTCTCGGTGTCGACCTTCATCACCGGCCAGAAGGCCATGGTGAAGAAGAGCAGCGGCATCACGTCGCTCGCCCAGCTTGATGGCAAGAAGCTCCTGACGGTCAAGGGTTCGACCATGGAAGCCAACATTGCCAAGACCATCAAGAACGCCGACGTTGTCTCGTTCGACAACAGCCCGCAGGCACTGCTGGCCCTGCAGCAAGGCAAGGGCGTCGCGTACGTGAACGACGAAACCACCCTGATCGGCAACATGGCCAAGATGGGCCCGGCAGCCAAGGATTACGCGCTGCTGCCGCAAAACCTGTCGACCGAACACCTGGCGCTGGGCATCCGCAAGGGCGAGCCGGCCTTCAAGAAGCAGGTTGATGACGTGCTGCTCGGCATGGAAAAGAGCGGCGAGGCGCAAAAGCTGTTCGACAAGTGGTTTGGCCCGAACACCAAGATGGCCTTCCCGCAGCGCACCTTCAAGATTTCTACCGACAAGATCGATTAATCGCTACAGGTCGGGCCGCCCGGACCGGGTATCTAAACTGCGTCCGGGCGGTGAATTCCCATGCCCCAATTTGATTTGTCGATGCTGCTCTCGGGGCAGTATCACCAGTGGCTCGTCAGCGGTTTCTTCCTGTCGATCAAGCTCTCCGTACTGGCCTTCGTGCTGGCGCTGCCGCTTGCCATCGTCGTGGCGCTGCTGCGCCTGGCGCCGGCTGCACCACTGCGCGGCATCGGCCAGACCTATGTCGAAGCCATCCGCAACGTGCCGCTGCTTGCCCACATGCTGTTCTGGTATTTCGGCGCGCCGCAGATCCTGCCGGAGTTCATCCGGGACTGGCTCTACAGCATGAACTACGAGGCCGCGAGCGCCGTCATTGCGCTCGTGCTCTACACGGCTGCATATATGGCGGAGGACATCCGCAGCGGCATCCGCTCGATTCCGAAGGAACAGCTTGAAGCCAGCCGCGCGCTCGGGCTCTCGTTCCTGCAGGCCATGCGGCTGGTGGTGCTGCCGCAATCGCTGCGCGTGACCGTCCCGCCGCTGGTCAGCCAAACGTTGAACCTGTGGAAGAACTCCAGCATCGCCATGGTCATCGGCGTGGCCGAATTGATGTACCAGGCGCAGCAGGTCGAGTCCGCCACCTTTCGCGGCTTTGAGGCGTTTGCGTTTGCCACCGCGGCCTATCTGACCATCTCGATTGCGATCACGGTGTTCTCCGCCTGGTATCAGCATCGCTACCCCGTCCGAACGCTGTAGCCATGCTCGATCTCATCCAAACCTACGGTATCTATTACCTGATCGGCCAGTACCCGAATGGGCCGCTGGGCGGTCTGGCGCTGACATTCCTGCTGGCGTCCGCCGGCCTTGTGCTCGCGCTGCCGGCGGGCATCATCCTTGGCCTGTGCCGCGTCAGCCCGATTGCCGCGCTGCGCTGGCCGGCCACGGCGCTCGTCTACGTGGTCCGCGGTACGCCGCTGCTGATGGTGATCTTCTGGGCGTATTTCCTGCTGCCCTCCGTTACTGGCCAGCGCACGGACCAGTTCAGCACCATGTTGACCGCGCTGGTGATTTTCGACGGCGCGTATCTGGCGGAGATCGTGCGTGCGGGCATCCAGGGGTTACCGCGCGGGCAGATGGAGAGTGCCCGCTCGCTCGGCCTGTCGTACATGCAGGCGATGCGCCGCGTGATCCTGCCGCAGGCGCTGCGCAACATGCTGCCTTCGCTGGTCAATCAGCTCGTGTCGACCATCAAGGAAACCTCGCTGGGTTATATCATCAGCCTGCCCGAGGTGTCGTTCGTGGCCGGGCAGATCAGCACCGCCGTGATGGTCAAGTCTGCCGAGGTGTACGGCCTGCTCGGCATCAGCTACTTCATCATGTGCTTTAGCCTGACGCGCGTGGCGTTTTACCTGGAGCGCCGCCTTGCCGCGCGTGCCCCGTCCAAACCATGAACATGATCACGATCGAACACGTCGACAAGTGGTACGGCGATTACCACGCGCTGGTCGACATCAACGAAACCGTTGCCAAGGGCGAAGTGGTGGTGGTGTGCGGGCCGTCGGGCTCGGGCAAGTCAACGCTCATCCGCACGCTGAACCGGCTCGAAGCCATTCAGAAAGGCCGCATCACCGTCAATGGGCAAGACGTGCGCGCGCACGGCGTCAACGTGAACGAGCTGCGCAGCGGCATCGGCTTCGTCTTCCAGCAGTTCAACCTGTTCCCGCACCTGACCGTCCTGCAGAACTGCACGCTCGCACCAGTGCAGCTCAAGCGCATGCTGCCGCAGGAAGCCAAGGACTTTGCGATGAGCCTGCTTGAACGCGTGGGCCTGCCGCACAAGGCCGGCGCCTACCCCGGCGAGCTGTCGGGCGGCCAGCAACAGCGCGTGGCCATCGCGCGCGCCCTGGCCATGAAGCCGCCGGTCATGCTGTTCGACGAGCCCACCTCCGCGCTGGACCCGGAAATGGTGAACGAAGTGCTGCTGGTCATGAAGGACCTCGCCCGCGACGGCATGACGATGGTCTGCGTCACGCACGAAATGGGTTTCGCCCGCGAGGTGGCCGACCGCGTCCTATTCATGGACCAGGGACAGGTGCTGGAACGCGCCACGCCCGAGGATTTTTTCCAGCGCCCGCAGCACCCGCGTGCGCAGCGCTTCCTGGCCGATATCCGCTCGCCGTGGAGCGAACCCGCCTGAACCGTCGGGCAGCGGCCAAATAAAAAACGGGGAACACTGTTCCCCGCTTTCTTTGGATGCACGACAACGCGGCTTACTGGATCGCCTTGTCGTTCGGGTGTGCGTACAAGTCCTTCATGCCAGCCGTCATCGGGTAGTTCAGGTTCAGGCCCTTCGGCGGAATCGGCGACAGGAACCACTTCTTGTACAAGTCGTTCGCCTTGCCCGATTTCAGCAGATCGGCAATCACGTCGTCGGCCACTTTCTTGAACGCCGGATCGTCCTTGCGCATCATGCAGGCGTAGGTTTCCGTCTGCAGCGGCGTGCCGGTGACCACCCAGTCGGCCTGGTTCTTGGCCTTCGTGCGCTCGCCGTACAGCAGCGGTTCGTCCATCACGAACGCCACGGCGCGGCCCGATTCCAGTGTCAGGAACGCCTGGCCGTGATCCTTCGCAAGAATCAGGTTCATCTTGTCGGCGTCCTTGGCTTCACCGTTCATCTTCTGCAGGATGCGGTCTTCGGTGGTGCCGGCGGTGGTCACCACGGTCTTGCCCTTCAGGTCGGGAAAGTCCTTGATGCCCGAGTCCTTCTTCACCAGCATCAGCATGCCGTAAATGAAGATGTTGTTCGAGAACGCGACCTGTTTCTGACGCTCGAGGTTGTTGGTGGTCGAGCCGCATTCGAAGTCGATCGTCCCGTTCTGCAGCAGCGAGATGCGGTTCTGCGACGTGATCGGCGTGAGCTTGACCTGCAGCTTCTTGCCCACCGCCTTTTCCACGCCGGCGACGATCATGTTGGAGATCTCTTGCGAATAGCCGGTGATGGTGTTCGCGTCAGCCTGGTACGAGAACGGAATCGACGACTCGCGATAGCCCACCGAGATCACGCCCGATTGCTTGATCTTGGCCAGCGTGTCGTTCGACTCCGCCTGCGCGCCCGTCGACAGCATTGCCAGCGCACCGGCCGCAGCCAGCGTCAGGCCACACAGAATACGTTTGGTCGAATGCAAGGTCTTCATGCTTCCCCTCCTATGGGTGTGTTCGCTCCAGACTACTTTGGTTACCAATTGGCGTGGGCCAGCTGCACATCGTCAAGCCTGCACGCTCGGTCTTTGAATCTCGTTCTGAATCTCGCTCTTGTGTCACGCGGCCAGCGCATAGGGCACTGGGGAAATCGCGGGCTTGCGGCCGGCAATCAGGTCGGTCAACAAGCCTGCGCTGCCGAGCGCCAGCGTAAAACCCAGCGCTCCGTGACCCACGTTCAACCACAAGCCTTCCACCGGTGACGCCCCGACCACGGGCACGCCCGTTGGCGTTGCAGGCCGCATGCCAGCCCACGGCGCCGCATCGGCACCCGCGTCATTGGCGCGCATGGCACCCGGAAACAGCGCGCGGGTTTCGTCATACAACGTCTGGGCGCGGCGCGTATCCAGCGCCGTTGACCAGCCCACCAGATCCGCCATGCCCGCCACACGCAGCGTCTGCCCAATGCGGGCGTAGACGATCTTGCGCGCGGCATCCGTCACGCTGATCACCGGGGCAACATCGCCCTCCCCCAGCGGCAGGCTGATGCTGTAACCCTTGAGCGGATAGAGCCCGGGGTCGATGCGCAACGGGCTGAGCAGCCTGGCGCTGGTCACGCCCGCTGCCATCACCACCGCATCGGCGGCAATCTGCTCTCCATCGGCCAGTTCTAGACCGCGCACACGGCGGCCTTCGGTCCACAACGCGTCAACGCCGGTATTGAAGCGCAGCATCACGTTTGGCATCGCGCGCAGCCGGTTGAACAAGCCGACGCAAAGCTGGTGGCAATCGGCCACGTCTTCGTCGGGCGTATAGATGGCGCCGACAATCTGGTCACGCACGCCGGCAAGCGCGGGCTCGTGGGCCACCGTTTCGTCGGCGGACAACGCATGCTGCTCGCAGCCGAGCGTCGCCTGATAGCCGACCTGCGCGCGGGCCGACTCGAACGCCGCAGCTTCGCGATGCACCACCAGCTTGCCGCGGCGCGCAAAGCTGAACGCCAGATCCGGCGACACCTCCCGCAACGCTTCCATGCGTGCGCGGCTGTAGAACGACAGCGCAAGCAGCTCGCGCGTGGTGCGGTCGGCACGGTCACGATTGCAGGCAGCGATGAAGCGCAGCCCCCAGCGCAGCAACGCCGGGTCCAGCGATGGCTTCAGCCGCAGCGGCGAATCGCCGCGCAGCAACCAGCCGGGCACGTGCGAAAGCACGCCGGGGCCGGCCAGCGGCGCCACATAGCTGTAGCTCAACTGGCCGCCGTTGGCGTAACTGGTGCCCTCGCCCGGGCCCGGATGGCGCTCGACCAGGGTGACCTGATGGCCTTCCTGAGCCAGCGCATGGGCCGTGCTGATTCCGATGATGCCGGCGCCGACTACTGCGATTTGCATGAAGAAGCTGCGTATTTTGGAATGTCGGTGCAGCTTAAGGAGCCCGGGGGGGTTGGGCAAATGCGGAGTTGTTGGGAGGGATGTTGCGGAGCTATGGGCCTTTTTGGACTGGGTGGTCCATCCCCTGTTTCATCCCCTGCCGGGGCCGACTCACTTTCTTTGTCTTGCCAAAGAACGTCAGCTCAGAGCTCCAACCGTCGAGTAAAAAGCTCGGGACGCCGAGCTTAGAGCTCCGACCGTCGAGATCGGAGCTAAAAATCTTCGAGCAAAAAGCGCCGAGTGCCGAGCGCGAACCCTCACCCGTGGAGCAGGAAGCCCCGGGAGCCGGCCTCCAAGCCCCGATGACCGGGCAAAAAGCGTCATGGTGTTGCCGCAAAAAGCAGCAGTCGCCAAGCAAAAAGCCTCGCGGCTGGCGCTTGGAGCGCGGTGCGCGAGACTTGAAGGGTCATGCACGGGGGTTGATGCGTCGCTGGCGTGGCTCCAGACGGCGGCAGAGGCTGTCAGCCAGCCTTACTGCAACATGAATGTCTCGTACTCCAGCCGATCCAGCTTCCGATCGAGGATCACCAGGCTGGCCATCACCACCAGCAGCAGCGACACGGCAAATCCGTATCCATACCAGGCCGGGCCGAGCTGCAACGTAATCCAGGTCAGCACGCCGTTGAGGGCCACAAACGCCGCCGTCAGTGCCAGCACCACGCGGCGCCGGTCGAGGTAGAAGAAGATGTTCACCACGCCCAGGAACACCACCTGCAAGCTCGCGGCAATGGTGTCGACGTACAGCAGCGGCAGGTACAGCTCGGAAATCTGCAGCGCGCGCAGCACCGAGGCGCCCACGGCAAACAGCACCAGCGCGGCCATGGCCTGGATCTTCACGATCTCGTACAGGCCCGCGCGAATGGTCTGCACCATCGTGTTGCGCATGTCTTCGATGTGCTCAAGCGATGCGCCGCCGCGCACGGCATCGTAGAACGCGTCGTAGTACTCGACGAAATCCGTCTCGATGCGCACCAGGAACACGGCCATGCCGGGAATGATGCCGAGGTATGCAAGAAACACCGGAATGTCGTAGATGACCGACGCGTTCAGCGGGCCGATCACCTGCTGGCCCGTGCCCGGCGCATACCAGAACATGAACTTATCGAGCCAGATGCCGAGGTTGTACAGCAGCCCGATCAGCATGAGCGACGGATACGCGAACCGCCGGTCGAACACCTCGAACGACAGGAAACGCCGCCCGCTGAAGTTGCGGTAGATAAGCGCCGCCATGCCGATCAGCAGGCAAAGCTGCCCCGTCACGAACCCCGCCAGCAGCCCTTCCAGCCCCAGCCGGTTGAACAGCAGCGCCAACAGCACGGTGAGCGTGTAGCCGATCAGGAAGATCCACACGATCGCCTTGTACTGCTTCATGCCCGACAGGAAGATCACGGCGATCCAGATATTGGCCATGACCACGAAACCGGCCAGCATCAGCAACCGGTAGATGGCCGACTGCTGCGGGAACGCAAAGAGGATGACAAGCAGACCCAATCCGCCCGCCACCAGCGTCATCACGAGCGACACGGCGTGGTAGTTGGGCAGGATCAGGTCTTCGCGCTTCTCGAACAGGCGGTCGGACGTAAAGCGCGTGAACGCCAACTGCAGCGGCCCCGTGAGGATCAGGCTGACCGCAATCAGGTAGGTGACCGACACCTGGAACTGCGTGATGAGCGAGCCGGGAACCACGAACGGCAGGCTCAGGATACCGATCAGCAGAATCCCGACGATGGAGAGAATCCACGGCCCCGAGCTGATGATGCCGGCGTAGGTATAGGCGCGCAGCAGCCCGAGCAGGCTGTCGCGCTTGAGCATCTTGCGCAGCTCAAAACCAATGCCGGCCATCAGCGGGCTCCCTCATGTGGCTTGTTCTGCTGGGCGAGGTGCGGGCAGGCTGCCGCAGCGGCAGAGGCAGCATTGGCACCGTGCTCGGTACTCAGATCGGGCAACGTCTGCAGGCGCGTATAAAGCTCGCGGTAGCTGCCGACCATCATCTCTTGCGTGTAGTAGCGCTCGACGCGCGCGATGCCGGCTGCCTGTGCTGCATGCCAGCGCGTTTCATCACGCAGCAGCGTCAGCACTTCGGCGGCCAGGGCGGCCGGGTCGGCAATGCGCACCACGGCACCGGCCGCGCCCAATGCCGCGTCTTCGCCCTCCAGGCCGAACAGGAGCTGCCGGCACGAACCCACATCCGTCGTGACAGACGGCACGCCAGCGGCAAACCCTTCCAGCACCACCAGCGGCAGCGCCTCGCTGATGGAACTCAGCACCAGTACGCCCACCTTCGGCAGGATGTCGTCGATCTTCTGGAAGCCCAGGAACTTGATGCGGTCGCCCAGCCCGAGGCTCTCCGCCAGGCTGTGGCATTCCTGCGCGTATTCCGGATCTTCGTCTTCCGGGCCGGCAATCCAGCCTTCCGCATCGGGCATCTCGCGCGTGATGGTGAGCATCGCGCGGATGAAGGTCTTCACGTCCTTGATGGGTACCACCCGGCCGATCAGGCACATCACGCGCGGCACGCTGGCCTGCCGCTTCTCGCGCAGCGCAGCCAGACGCGGCAGGTTGATGCCGTTGGGAATGCTGCGCGTCTTCTCGGCCGGCGCGCCGTCAATGACCTGCCGCTGCCGGTTGCCTTCGTACAGCGCGACGATGTCTTCGGCCGCGTCGTAGCAGACACGGCCCATGGTCTCGAAAAAGCGCACCCACAGGTCACGGAAGTAGCTGATCTGCGCGATGTCCTTCTCGAAGATGCTGCGGTTGTCACGGATCCACTGGCTCTGGAACAGGTCGATCTTGCGTTCCTTGGTGTAGATGCCGTGTTCCGATACCAGCAGCGGCCGCCCGCGCCTGTAGCGCAGCAGCGCGCCCAGGAACCCCGCATAGCCGGTCGAAATGGTGTGGAACACCTTCACCGGGATGAGGTTTTCCGCAATGCGCACAAGCTGCCACAACGGCTTGTGCATGATGCGCACGGTCCAGAAGTAATCGGTAAACGACGGGTCGGTGCAGTAACGCCGGTAGTAGTCCGTCATCATGTCCCACGCGCGGTGGCTGTAGAGGAACTGCTCCTCGGCCAGCGGACCATCGTCGCGCAGGTCGGCAATCGACGCGCGGATCAACTCGGCCGTCTCTGCCTTGTTTGCCGGATTGCGCAACGCGTCGTGCAGCTTGCGCGAGCGCTCGAACGCGGCGGCATCGCCACCACTGGCCTGCACCAGCGGCGGCGGCGGAAAGTCGTACAGGTAGTGGCACTCCAGGTGCACCACGTTGTCGGGAATGGCGTAGACGGGCTTGCCGTAGTCTTCACGGCGGCTGCCGATGAAGACGATGGCAAAGCGGATGTCCGGAAACGCCCGGATCATCTGGTTGACCCAGCTCGACACCCCGCCGCTCACATAGGGAAAGGTCCCTTCAAGCAGCAGCGCAACGTCGGCGGACTGGGCGCGCGGAAATTGGTCGTTGCTCATGATGTCCAGTAGCGCAACAGCGGCCGCAGCAACGGCAGCGGAGACCGGCTGGAGAACTGCGCCAGCGCCGCACGGGCGCCGGCATAGTCGCGGCGCAGGTAGCAGGCTTCGGCCAGCGGCGGCAGCAGGCGGTCACGCGGGAAGCCGAGGGATTCAGCGCGGCGCAGGTGAGATTCGGCCACATCGGGCTCGCGGCGCGACAGGGCAAGCCGGCCGCGCATGTACCACAGGGCGGCGTTGTCGGGCTGGATGTCGAGCGCCGCGCTGGCATAGCGTTCGACCTGTTCGGCGGTGTAGCGGTACACGTCGCCCTGCACCAGGTTCTGGTAGATCAGTTCCCAGTACAGGTCGGCCAGGCGCTTGTTGATGTCGTAGCGGGCCTCGGGCGTGGTGGCTTCTTCCAGGCGCGGCAGCTCGGCCAGGATCTTTTGCGTGAGCACCTTTTCGGCGTTGTCGAGCATGCCGTAGGCCAGCAGGCGGATGTCGTCCACCGGATCAGCCAGCAGGTCGCGCAGCACGGGGCTGGCCGTGCGCGTGGGCATGGACTGCATCGCCACCAGCGCGGTCATGCGGCTCTGCACCGGGGCGCGCTCATTGCTGAGCTGCGCGCGCAGCCGCGCCCCGCCGCCGTGCGTCACGCGTGAGATCAAGTGCGCCACGAACACCGGCAGGCCAACCTCGGCGATGTCCTTGTCGTCTTCGGGCTTGGGAAAGAGCTTACCCAGCAGCAAGCTGCCGAGCACCAGCAGGCACCCCGCCACCGGCACGAAAAAGCACAGCGCCGTCAGGTAGCCATACGTCCATACAAAGGGCACGCGATAACGGCGCGGCAGCAAGCGCCACGCAGCCAGGCCGATCAGCGCCGCGGCGGTGCCCTGCAACATCAGGCATGACAGCAGGAGCGCCAGGCTGTTGCCGGCGTGCAGTGCCATCACCACTGCCGCAATCTGGGCCGAGATGCCGCCGAGCGTGAGCTTAAACATGATCGATCCGCATGGCCTTTGCGCCCCTATGCATCGAGGTGACAGCGCGTGAGGAACCGCTGCAGCGCCTCGCCGGGGTGCTCGCCCGTCACGTGCAGCGTCTGCACGGTGATGTGCCCGCCCTCGAAATCGACACCGAACTGCGCGCGCAGGCTGTCTTCAATGCGCACCAGATAGGCCGACACGGCACCGGCGCCCGACAGCGGCATCAGCGTGATGATGGCGCGGCGGCTCTTGCCGCTGGCCTGCCACACCACATCCAGTGCGCGGCGGCTGCGCACCACGCTCTCGAACAGCGCATCGCTGGCCTCATCCTTGTCAAAGATGAGCGCCACCACCGACGAGTCGATACCCGTGTCGCGATGCAGACGCGCCAGCCGGCCGAGGTCGAGCGCGAACTCGTACGGCGCGTCGGGCACGAGATCCAGGATCTCCGAGCTGACGGTGAGGTGGCGCACGCCGTCGGCGTAGTAGCCGAGCAGCACGAGCAGGAACTGCAGGTTCTCGAACGACAGCGAGAGGAACGGCATCTGGTGTACGACCACCAGCCCGATCAACTCGTCCGCCCCCGACAGCACGGGCGCGCACGCCACGTAGCGCGAGCTGTCTTCCGTGCGCAGCTCGGGCGCCTGCGGGTGGCCCAGCGTGTGGGTGTCGATGCAATGGCGGATCAACGGATCATCGGCAACGATGTCGAACGGCGCGCCCACGCGGGCCACCGGTTCGGTATCGATGCGGTTGCCTGTCACGCGCACCATGGCGGCCACTTCAAGCTGGCAGGCCTGCGCCGTCCATTGCAGGAACGGCTCGGCACCGGGCAATTGCGCCACGTCAGGCGCGTTCTCGGCGCTGCTGTGCTCCCGTGCGGCCAGCGCGATATTGCGCAGCTGCGTAAGCGTGTCGCGCAGCGTGGTCGGCTTGGCCAGCAGGTCATTCTCCAGGCGCTCGTGCGACAGGCGCAGCAGGAAGTGGTTTTTGGTGAGCGCCGCCAACCGGTCGTTCAGGTAGCCATTGACGGTGCGGGCGCGTGACAACCGCGCGCCCCAGATGTCGCCGTACTGCCCCCCAATCAACACGAGCATCAGGCCGCCCAGAAAGTACATGCGCGGGAAGCTGGCGGCAGCGGCCGTCTGTCCGTAGAACACGGCCCAGGCGCCCAGCACGACCAGCGCGGCAAGTGCGCCGAGCAGCGTGCCGTAGCGCAGCGCCAGGATGAGCGGCACCAGCCACATCCACGGAAAACCGTAGCCGAGCAGCAGCGGGTTGTCGGGCACGAACAGCCACACGATGCCGATGGCCGCCACCGCAGCACCCAGCGTTTCGAGCACGGCGCTCGGGCTCGACACAGCGGGAGCAATCAGGCGCCCGTACCAGGTCGAGGCGCCAATGCCCTGCGCGTTGCGCCGGCGCTCATTCCGCCCGCCCTGGGCGCGCGCATCGGCGCCAGGGCGGCCGGCCGACTGGGCAGAACTTGCCGACTCGGTCTTCATCAGCCCCGGCCCAGCGGCGAGAGCAGCTCGCGCAGCAGCTTCTGCGCCACCGCCGACACGGCATCGCGGCTCCAGCCGGTGCGGCTGCCCGCTGCGCTCCAGATCACGTTGCCGGTCTGCACGTCAATCACTTGCAGCGTGATGCCCACCGCGGGCTCGCCATCCACGCCGACCTTGTAGCGCCACTCGTCCACGGCGCCGGTCAGCGCGTAGCGGGCTTTCTCGCCGCGCGCCCAATCCAGCGCGCGCGATACGGCCTCGCGCTCGGCGGGCTCGAACAGCGATTCGCTGTTCAGGTTGGCCGGATATTGCTTCAGGTTGGAGAAGCCGCGCGCCTTGAGGATGCTGGCCGCGATCGTCTCTGCACGCAGGCCCGCCTGCGGCGTTTCGGTGTAGTTGACGATGGGCAGCACGACCCACGCATCCGACGCACTGGTTGCCGGCGCACGCGCGCTGTCGACCACCGCGCAGGCAGACAACGCCAGCGCCGCACCAACGCCCGCTGCCAGCGCCAGCCAGCGCCGGCGGCCGGCTTTCATCGTGTTGATCAAGGGTGTCATCGCGTTCTCCCTGGAGTCTTCCGTTGTGTGCTTCATGTCGTTCTTTCCCCGTTGCATTGTTCTTGCTTGTCAGTAAAGCCAGCGGTAGCGCAGGCCGATCTCCGTCAGCGGCGATGTACCCGCGCGCGTAATCGACTGGTGTTCGATGTACAGCGCCAGGTGGTCGTTGCCGAATACGCTGCCGGCCACGCCAAGCTGGGCCTGCACCCCCCACCCTTCGCGGTTGTCATGCAGCATGCCTGCATCCATGAAGGGCCGCCAGGCGCGCGTATAGCGGTCCCGATAATCCGTGCCGAAGCCAAACAGCATGCCAAACTGGTTGAACGAACGCGGCATGATCTGGTCGACGTCGGGGGCAGCGCCCGAAGGAAGGAGGCGCGCCATCAACGGGCTGACCGTGCCCGTCGCGTTGTAGCGCGCGACAGTACCCACCACGCGGATCGTGTAGTCCGGATACTCCACCCGGAAGCGGTGGCCGATTTCGCCATCGAACACCATGCCGCTGCCGAGGAACGAACGATCCTGTCCGTAGAAACGGTTGCCTTCCACGCGCGCGCGCACGTATTCGTTCTGCGTCACCCGCCAATTGTTGCCGATCGAAAAAAGATCCTTCACGCCGCCCACACGCAGTTGCGGCGTTTCATTGGCCGGCTGGTTGCGACCGATCGACAGTTCCGTGCCCACTGGCCCAACCTGCCCAAGCAGCCCATCCAGCCGGAACGCGTAGAGCGAGGCCAGCCCCTGGCGCCAACCCACCGTGCCCTTCCACTGCGTGTTCTGCGTCTGGTACTGCGAGATCCAATCCACCTGCCGGTCCTGCGCAGGCACGCCGGTCAACTGCGTGTCGTCGGTCGAGCGCTGGTTCCGTTGGGTGGCGCGCACAAGCATGCTGTAGTGATCGGTCAGGCGGATGCCGGCGGCGGCGCTGGTCTCGAAGTACGTGAGGGGCGCCTGCTTGAACCACGTCTCGCGTGGCTCCAACGCCTGTGCATTGGTCAACAGCGTCTCCTGCACACGTTCGTGCAGCTGCTCGTCATCGGGGGCGGTGCTCAGTCCTTCAAACGACAACCGCTGCGCCTCGCCGAGGCGGTCCGTCATCACATTCGCATCGATGCGGTTGTAGAGCGGAATACGGTCAGGCGTGTCGTCCAGCAAGCGGTTGAGCGTCTGCAGATCGCGCTCGGCCAGGGCGATGGAAATCTCGGCATAGGCCGGGCGCGTCATGCGACGCGTGTACTGTTGCAGCAGCCACGCGCGCGCCAGATCGTTCGCCTCCTGCGACAGCGCCCAACCCAGCGCCGCTTCCTTGGCCACGGCAGAGACAAGCTGGTCGCTCACGCGGGCGTTCTTGCGCTTGTCGGTGGGAAGCTGCGGCGGCTCGGGCGGCAACGTATCGATATCGCCCAACTCGGACTTATCGATCGCCGAGCGGCCACCTTCGCGGGCCAGCTTCGTCGCGCGGCGATCATCGCGCAGCAATTCGATCAGCAGGCGCTGCGACAGGTCGCCATAGCCAAAGGTTTGAGCCAGTGAGACGCGCCGGGCACGCAATTCCGCACGGGCATCTTCTTCCAGCGGTGCCGCATCGGCATCGCCCACCGCGACGCGTGTGCCTGCGCGGCGGCCCGTTGGCAGCTTGGTCTTGCCGCTACCTGTCGAATCTTCCGCACGCCACAGCAGCCACCACGCCTCGCGGCGCAGCGCCCAGGCAGCATCGGCCTGACCGGCCATTTCGCGAGCGTCGGCATAGGCCAGCAGCCAGAGCGGATCGGTCTGCATCGACTTGCTCTGGCGGCCCAGGAAGCGCAGCGCCAGGTTGGCGTCGAACAGCTGCAGGCCGGCGGCAGCGTAGGCTCCCCAATATGCGGAATCGTTTTCGGCCTCGTTACGCCAAAGCGCCAATGCGCGCTTGAGTTCGGCGTTCTGGCCGGAATCCAGCAGACCCCACAGGAAGGCGGCCTTCACATCGCTACCCGCATCAGGCAGCGACACCGCGCGCCGCAGATCGCGCATGGCGGCATCCCACTGACCGCTCTGACGGAAATATTCGGCGCGGGCGCCCAGCACGCCGGCAGATTGTTCGGCCGCTCTGCGCTGCTCTGGCGTGAGCGAGGCCAGCAGCCCCTCGATGCGGCGGAAGGCACGCGCACGCGTGTAGTAGTAGATGGCCTGCTGCAGGTGGACCATCGTGCCCGCCTTCCGGAAGGCGAGTTCAGCCAGGCGACCCGCGTCGATGGGGCTGGCGTCGTAGAAGTCGATCATCGTTGTCAGATCGTCTGGCTCAGCCCTGCCGCCGATCAGCAACTGTCGATACGCCGCACGCGACAGATCGTCACGCTGGTTCAGGCGCGCGAGCTGGGCGAAGGTCCGCCAGTAAAGGTCGTCGGTGGGCGACGCCACCTTGCTGGCGACCTCCATGGCAGAGAGCGCCTGCGCGAACTGCCCGCGCACGTACAGGATGTTCGCCAGCTTGAGCGCGTACTGCGGGTTGGGGCCGAACTCCTTCTGCAGACGGGCGTAGGTGTCGTAGGCCTGATCATCTTTGCCGGCGCGCTCGGCCAGATTGGCATAGCGCTCCAGCACCACTTGCCGATGCGGCCCGTGCGCGATGCTGTTCAGATACGCCAGCCCTTGCACGGGTTCGCCCAGGCGCTCGTATGCCGCGATAACCTGGTCGAGCAGCTTCATGTCGCCCGGGTTGCGGCTTGCCTGGTGGCGCAGCGCTGCCAGATAGGCGTGGTCTTCATTGAGCGCGGGCGCCAGGCGGAGCACGTGGTGCCAGGCGGCATCATCCCCAGTGGACTGCGCATACGCCAGCCAGTAGTTCAGCGCCGCCATCGGTTGCCGGTTCCACTCAGCCACTTGCGCGGCACGTTCGGTCCAGATTTTCAGATCGGGGCGTTGACGCACAGCGGCCTCGGCCACGCGCATGGCGTCGTTCAGATTGCCGCTGCCCATGAAAACCTGGAATGCGAGGTCGTAATCTTCCGCATTGAATGGCGCAATCCCATGTGCGATCGCCTGTGCGCCAGATGGCTGCGGAGACGAAGCAGCATCGCCAGCCTTGTCCTGTTTATCCGCCACCGGGCGAATGCGAGCAGCGTGGCGCTGGCGACGCGCCAGACCTTCCGGGCCGTCCATGAACACCAGGTCTGCCGGACTTGGCAACGGCTCAGGCCGGCCGGCGAATGCCCAGTCATGACGGCCGACGCCGGAGGCCAAGGCAACACGCTCCTGCGCCTGATACCTGGACAGCCGCAGCAGGCGGCGCGCGTATTGGTCTGCCAGATCCGGCCGATTGCATGCCATCGCCAGGCGCGTGAGAAAGCGCAGCGTTTCGGTATCGTCGATCAGCGGGCCAACGCGGCGCTGCGCTTCCGTCATGGCATCGTCAAGCAGGTTGCCGGACTGCAATGCCTTCAACCCTGCGATGAAGTAGCGGCGCTGTTCGGTAAGCGCTCAATTGACGACGTCTGGTATTGAAGGCTGAACGTTGGCAGGCTAGCGTCCGCAAAGACTTTGCGGACGCAAACATGATCCAAGACGAGATTGACCTATTTCCGCTGCAGGCGGTGCGAGTCCGCTCCAATGGGAAGCGCGACTACGAGCCAGCGGCCAAGCGGCGTCTGATTGAGTTCTGTCTTCAATCGGGAGCATCGGTCTCGGGCACGGCGCTCAAGGCCGGTATCAACGCTAACCAGTTGCGCAAATGGATTCGGGACTACCGAGATTCAGTGCAGGCGCGAGGTGCGTTGCCGGCATTCGTGCCGGTTGTCCAGGAGGTTCAGGATTCGCGGCCAATCGAGACACTTGCAAAGGTTGCGGTGCCGCGTCACGAAGCGGCATCAGCGACTGGCGATCCGCCACCGCGGCAAGCGCAACCGCTGGCGCTCTTGAGCGCAAAGCTGCCCAACGGTGTATCACTTGAGCTCGAATGCAGCGAGCGAGACGTTGGGCTCGTAAAGGCAATGATCGAAGCACTGAGTGGAGACCGTTGATGTTTCGGCTCGACGCTGAGCTGCGGGTGTATCTGCATCGCGACGCAGTGGACTTCCGTAAGAACATCAACGGCCTGGCACTGCTGGTCGAGCAGACGCTCGGGCTGGATCCGTTTGCATCGGCTGTATTTGTGTTCCGTAACCAGCGGGCCGATCGCATCAAGATTCTCGGGTGGGATCGCAACGGCTTCTGGCTATTGTTGAAGCGATTGGAGGCGGACCGGTTTGCCTGGCCACGCGAGGCGGCTGTGGCTACGCTGACGGTCGAACAGTTGCACTGGCTGCTCGAGGGAATCGACATCGAGGCGATGCGCCGGCACCCGCACCGAGAATACCATCGCGCTGCGTGAACGCTGTTTGGCGGCAGCGGTCTAACCCGCCATGCCATCCACGCCCGTCACCGTTACCGCCGCCGAGCTGCAACTGTTGCGAGACGCCGAGCGCGAGCTCAAGGCAATACTCGCGGAACGCGAGGCAATCAAGGGCGAACTGCGTGTGATGACGGTCCAGCGAGACCTGCTCTTGGAACAGCTCAAGGCGTTTCAGCGTAAGCTGTTCGCCGCAAAGAGCGAGGCGCGAGGCTCGGAGCAGAAGGACTTGTTCCTCAATGAGGCCGAGGCCTTGGCGACGGCGGCCGCGCAGCCGGCGCAGGAAGAAGAAGGTACGCCCGAGACCGAAGTGGCCGGACACAAACGCAAGAAGCGCGGCCGCAAGCCGCTCGACCCGGCGCTGCCCCGTGTCGAGGTTCGTCACGAACTACCCGAATCGGAACGCGTCTGCCCCCTCGATGGCCAGGCTCTGGTCGAGATTGGCGTCGAGGTCAGCGAACAGCTCGACATCGTGCCGCAGCAGGTCCGCGTGATCCAGCACCAGCGGGTCAAGTACGCCTGCCCATGCTGCGACGGCGGCATCAAGACGACGCCGGCACCGGCGCGCATTATTCCCAAGGGACTCCTTACCGAATCGGCGCTGGCCTGGTGCATCACCTCGAAGTATCAGGATGGCCTGCCGCTGTACCGCCAGGCAGCGCTGCTGCATCGCTTCGGCGGGGACCTCTCTCGCGGCACCCTGGCCGCAAGCATAGTGCGAGTAGGCCAGGCGGTGCAGCCAATCATCAACCTGCTGCGTGACCATCTGCTGGAAGCAGACGTCGTGTACGGTGACGAGACAACGGTACAGGTGCTCAAGGAGCCCGGCAGGCCTGCCCAGAGAAAGAGCTTCCTATGGGCGCAGATGAATGGCACAGGGCCGCCGGTACGGTTGTTTGCCTATAGCCCGACACGCGAGACAAAGCAGGCTACGGCTCTCTATGCCGGCATCAAGCCTGGGGCGGTGTTGATGACCGACGGCTATGCACCATACGACGACGTCGCAAACACCTATCAGTTGGTGCATCTCGGATGCTGGGCACACGCGCGCCGCTACCTGGTCGAGGCGGAGCAAGCCTTGCCCAAGGACAAGCGCCCCGACCACCCGGTCACCGGATTCCTGCAGCGCATCGGCAAGCTGTTTGCCATCGAAAGCCACACGCTCAAGATGAAGCCGGAACAACGGCAGCAGGTTCGCGCCGAACAAAGCCAGCCGCTGCTGGCCGAGATCGAAACGATGCTGCTGCAACATCTGCATACCGTGCTGCCGCAAAGCCTGTTCGGCAAGGCGCTGCACTACCTGCATGGGCAGTGGCCAAAGCTCGTGCGCTACATCGAGAACGGAACCTGGCCGATCTCGAACAATCCCTGCGAGAACGCGATTAGGCCATTCGTGATCGGACGGAGAAACTTCCTCTTCTGCGACACCGTGGCCGGTGCCAACGCTAGCGCAAGTCTTTACTCGCTGGTGGAAACCTGCAAGGCCAACGACGTCGATCCGTATCAGTATCTCGTTGCCTTGTTCAAGGCGTTGCCACACGCACAGACCGCCGACGACTACGAGGCTCTGCTGCCCTGGAGGCTCAAGCCCTCAACCGTCTAGCGGATACCGCCGGCGGCCGCAAGGGGCGCCCTTAAAAGACCGCTTACGCTGTTCGTCGAGCGAGGTGGCTGTGGCCTGCGCGGCAAAGTTGGCAGCCGCAGCGGCGCGGTATTCGCCCACGCCCAGTGCGATCTCGGCAGTACGCGCCTGCCATTGCGCGGCACGCGCCACGTCCTGTTTAGCCAGGCGTTGATAGAACTGGACAGCAATCGCGCCCTGGTCCAAGCCACGCGACTTGGCGCCGAGCATCTCCAGCTCAGCCGCAGTCCAGCGATAGTCCAGCGCCTGCTTGAGCAGACCACGCAGGTCAAGCAGCATGGCGGCGCGTTGGGGATCGTTCGGTTGCAGCGCGTATGCGCGTTGCTCTCGGATCGCGATGTCAAGCAGCAGCGCTTCACGGTCGAGCGTCTTGTCGTGCAGCGCGCGCATGCGAGCAACCATGGCTTCGGCTTCCGGCAAGCGGCCGGTGCGAACGTACTGGGCGGCCAGCACGCTCAGGAACTCGCCATCGTTCGGACGCACGCGCAGCCAGGCTTCCAGGTAGGCCACGGACAGCGCATCCACCTTGCCGCCCTCCAGCAAGCGCGCCTCAAGGCGCTCACGTGGGAACATCAAGGCGAGCGCAAGCCCGATCAGTGCACCCAGGGTACCGATCAGCCAGGCTGGCAGCAGCCGTTCACGCGGAGTCAGGTCAGCAGACCACATCGATACGTTGGTAGGTCACGGTTTGCGCTGCAGCTCCTGTCAGATCAACGCGTACGGTGTTGTCTTGTGCGCGGGCGGTGCGCGCCGGGTTGCCATTGACCTTCACGCGGCAGGCTGCCGCGTTGGCCAGACGAACAAACGGCTTGTAGTAGCCACCGGCCTCGAAACTCAACGCATTTCCGTTTCGTGCGAAGTTGCGCACGAAGGCTGCGGCTTCCGCAATGTATGCAGGCTTCGCCGATTCTGCTTCAGGTGCGAGCGTAAAGCGTGCGGCTCCATCATCGAGATGAATATAGATACCGCCCGCCGCCTTGTCATACCCGACCACCCCCCGCGCATCCGCCATGCGCGGCGTACCGCGGGCCATCCAGCGCAGTTCGCGCAGGTCGCCATCACCACGCACCACCCAGGTATTGTCATCCCCGACTTCCCGGGCGATGGCCATGCTGCGGAAGTCCAGCACCTTCGCCACGTACTCGGTCGAATAGATCGGGAAGACGGGCTGCGCTAGCGCGTAGTCATAGACCTTCTTCAAGGCCTTGAGCGAAGCAAGCTTGGTGCCCGAATACATGTGGTAATAGATGTTGATCGGCTTGAAACGATACGGCGTGTCGGTCAATTGCAGCGTTTCAATCAGCCGATCAAAACCATAGAACGGCCCAGTCCAGTCATTGGTATAGACGTTCTCGTTCTGGTTTGGCGCGAATACCTGGTAAGCCCCGGGCCCCTTGTCGATGCCCAGCGGCGCAATCTCCGTCCATGATGGCGAGCTGCGCGTGATGGTGGTATCGCCGCCGTTCAGGTTGAGCACGCCTGCATCCCACGTCATGCGCACGGCAATCTCCGGCGGCTGGCAGTCGCCTGACCATTGCAGAATCTTGACGCGCTTGCCGGGCGGTGCCAGGCGCTCGTTGATGTAGTTGATGGAGCCCGCGATCTCGCGGTCGAGACTGAACTTGTAGCCCGGGATGGACAGCGCGAATGCAGTGTCCCCGCCACCCTTGTCCGCACCGGGCCCTTCTTTCGCGCGGTCCCCTGCCGCGCCGGGCACGGTGCGGCTCCAATCAAACGGGTGCGAATAGGTATGCGTGCCCAGTTCGACGTACGGCAACGCAAACATCTGACGCGCAATTGCTTCCAGGCGCGGCGTCAGCTTCGGGTAGAGGCCGCTTGCGCCTACCTCGCCCTCGATCACCGAGAGCGTTGTCGGGATGCGGTACTTCTCCCAGACGTCCTGCAGGAGCACTTCGCCGGAATACTCGGGGCCTGGAAACTCGGCGCGCGAGGCAAAGCCGTCGCCGTCCACGTGCACGAGCATGAGCCGGCGGCCGTTTTCAGAGGTCACGTCGGGGATCGGCATGTCAGGCAGCGCAAGCGCCCGGCGCAGGAACTCGATCGGCTGCACGACCCAGCGCGCCTGCTCAACGGTGTCCATCGAGAACACCGCGTACGGATTCAGTACATAGCCGCCCCAATCGGTAATGGCTGCGGCATCAAACTCAAAGTTGCCCGACTTCAGCCGCAGCAGCGACTGTCCGTTCGCGCTCACCTTGATCGGCTGCGCTTCACGGCGCTCCGGTTGCGGCGCCATCTCAAAACCCATCATCCTGTCTTGCGACACCACCGAAAGCGGCCCGTTGGCACGGCCACGCACAAGCTGCAGCTTGAACATGTCGGCCATGCTGCCGTCAACCGGCAGACCAAACTGGTTCAGAAAGGCGATATGCACGCCGTCATGAATGCGTTGCCGCACCCAAGACGACAGCGCCGCCACCTGTTTGATCGGACTGGTGTTCACCCACACCACCACGCCGGCATAGCGGTCGGGCGGTACAGAAGCGGGCAGCGTCTTGTTGATGTCGGCGTACTCGACGTCGTAGCCAAGGAAATTGAGCGGCGTGGCCACGAAGCGCACGCCCTCGCTGGTGTCAATGGTGGTGCGCGGGTCACGATCCTGGAGGATCAACACCTTGCGCGGCAGCACTTCGATGCGCCCGACACCAATGGTCGACAAGTCCGGATCGGTCACATACGGCACCACGCCCTGCGCCTTGATGCGCTTGGCCGTTTCCCGCGCGCAGGCACGGTCGGTCGGCGGACAGTAGTCGATAGCGATGACAGGCAGGTGGTACTCGTCGCGAATCTTCCGTACATGGCCCATCAGCCATTCGCGGTCCGCGTCGTTCACTTGCTTGTACTGCTTGCTGCCCTGGTCCCAGCCACGGTACAGCGATTCAAACGCCACCGCATAGGCGAGGTCGTGCACCTGCGGCAGGATTTCAAAGCCGCGGTTGAAGATCAGCTTGGCGTCCGGATAGCGTGCCTTGATGGCGCGAATCACGCGCACCATGCCGGCTTCCTGCGCCGCACGTGAGGCGTCGTCCTTGGCCACCAACTGATACGAGTCGAGCGTATCGAGGAAAAAGCCACGGTAGCCCTTGTCCCACAGCGGCTTGATGACGTGATCGACATAAAACGCCGGCCACTCGGGCTGCGTCTGGTCCACCACGCGCGACGCCCACGCCTCGTTGCGGCCGAGCAGCCAGGTCTTGGGCAGATCCTTGTACCAACTACGCTGCGGCGTGACTTCGCCCACGCTCACGTAGGCGTACCACTGCGTCTTTGGCGTCTTGAACTGCGATGGATCAAACCCGTGGTCAGGCTCCACCACGACCGCATCGAACGCGCGCAACTGCGCCACGGGCGGTTTGTCGCCGTAGAACCACGCGATGTTCGGCGCGTTGACCGAAACTGAAGCTGTTACCCCTGACGCCCCGGAGCCGGTGGTGGCAGGCGCTTGTTGAGCAAGCGTCACACAAGGCATCGAAACGGTGGCGGCCAAAAGAAGCCCAGCCCACCGTGCGATCGTCCCTGCCGTATTCCCCCGTTTCCCCCCGGTGCGCCGCTGTAAACGGCTGAGAACCCACATGAACTGGCACTCCGCTATGCAACTATGTGCATCAATTGGGCCGATCTGCGCCGGCACTGAAGATCGGCGCCAGTGATGACGCCGTTCGGAACTGCTATTTTTCTTCACGGTTGCCGCCCGCAAACGCAGGCCCCGCAAGGCATCCCGAGACAATGTGTCCGAGGGTGAAGTATCGCCGATGCCATGGGTACACGGCAAACCACATTTTTGATGACCGGGTACCCCCCTCGGACATAAACAATTGTTTGAGATCACCCGCGCACGCCGTGGTTTGACAAAGCGATTGGGGCTGCACCATGATCAGCCGAAGCCACATTTCACGCGCCCGAGCAGTTGTCGCTGCGCAACGACGCGACTTGCCCGGACGGCCCCCGCCATCATGTCCGCCCTCCTCCTTGCCCTGCTGATCCTGATCAGCGCCTTTTTTTCCGCTTCCGAAATCGCCCTCACGGCATCGCGGCGCACGCGTCTGCAAACCTTGGCCGACGACGGCGACACCCGCGCCCTGCGCGTGCTGCAGCTCAAGGACATGCCTGGCAACTTCTTCACAGTGGTGCAGATCGGGGTAAACGCGGTGGCCATCCTGGCCGGTGTCATCGGCGACAGCCAGATCTCGGGGCCGCTGGCCGCGGGGCTGAGTGACTGGCTGCCGGCTGCCCGCGCCGAACGTATCGGCAGCATCGCCGGCTTCGTCATCGTGACGGGGCTGTTCATTCTATTTGCCGATCTGCTGCCCAAGCGCCTGGCCGTGCTTTACCCCGAGCGCTGCGCGATGTCGATCATCGGCCCGATGCAGTCGTGCTTGCGCGTGTTGCGGCCGGTGGTATGGCTGTTCAACGGCGCGGCCGACATGTTCCTCAAGCTGTTTGGCGTACCGACGCACCGCGTCGACCAGATCACCACGGAAGACATCGCCGCCATGGTGGGCGCGGGCGCGCAAGCCGGCGTGCTGCGCAAGCACGAGCTGGCGATGATCGAAAACGTGTTCGAGCTGGAATCGCGCACCATCACCTCTGTGATGACCGTGCGCGACGAGGTGATCTACTTCACGGTGGACGAGCCGGTGGAGTCAATCAAGATGAAGATCATCGCGCAGCCGCACGCGGAATACCTCGTCTGCCGCGAAGACATCGACTCGGTGCTCGGCTTCATTGCGTCCAAGGACATCCTGCAGCAGATCCTGTCGGAAGAGTCCTCCGCCGTGATCCGCAACATCAGCAAGCATTACGACAAGAACCTGCTCGTGCTGCCGGACACGCTCAACCTGTCACAGGCACTCACGCGCTTTCGCGAGATGCACGAGCGCTTTGGCGCGGTGGTCAACGAATACGGACTGGTGGTGGGTGTGGTGACGCTCGATGACATCGTCGGCGCGGTGATGGGCGACATCCTGTACTTGGGCGAAGACGAGCAGATCGTGCGCCGCGATGACGGCTCCTGCCTGATCGACGGCGTCACGCCGCTGGGCGACGTGAAACGCGCCTTCGACCTCGACGACCTGCCCGGCGAACACCACGTCGAAACCCTCGCTGGGCTGGTCATCTACGCGCTCAAGCGCATCCCCAAGAAAAGCGAGACCGTCGATATCGGGCCACTGCATATTGAAGTGCTCGACATCGACAACCACAGGATCGATCAGTTGCTGGTGTCGCGGCGCATCGACCCGCCGGCAGCGGTCATGTCTTCGGCTTCGTGAGCGGCAAACACTTCCTTGGCGGCAAACATGCCGTTGAGTGCCGCCGGAAAACCCGCGTATAGCGTCATCTGCAGGATCGTCTCGGTGATCTCCTGGCGTGTCAGCCCCACGTTGAGCCCTGCCGCAATGTGCACCTTCAACTGCGGTGCCGCGTTGCCCAGCGCCGTGAGCGCGGCAATGGTGGCGATCTCGCGCTCACGCAGCGTAAGCCCCGGGCGGCTATAGACGTCGCCAAAGCCGAACTCGACGACGTAGCGGCCGAGGTCGGGCGAAATGTCGGCCAAGGCCTCGACCACACGCTCGCCGGCCACATCATCGACTTCCTTGAGTTTTTGCCAGCCCCGCGCGTAGCGATCGTCCTGCAGGTTGGCGTGGTTTGCGGCTTGTGCGGTGTGGGTGGTCGGGGTCATGCGCGTCCTCGTTCGGTTGGCGTTTTGGCTTGTGCTTCGATTTGGAAGATGAGGAAGCAGAGCCCTTGGCGCCTTCCGCGCCTCCCGTGCCTTCCGCGGCTTCAATCCGTGCCCGGATGCCGTCGTAGACAACGAGTTTGACGCGCAGCACGGCCAGCGTCTCGGCCCGCGCGCGCAGCTCCGCTTCCAGCGCCGCCGCATGCAACTCCAGCAGGCGTTGGCGCGCCGACACACTGTCCAGACTGTCGCCCTGCCGCCGCAGCGCGGCGTACGCCTGCATCTGCGCGATCGGCATGCCGGTATCGCGCAGGCGCAGCAGGAACTCCAGCCACGTCATGTCTTCGGCACGGAAGACACGATGGCCGTTATCGCGCCGCTGCACGCTGTCGAGCAGGCCGATGCGCTCGTAATAGCGCAGCGTATGCGTCGACAGGCCGGTGGCTTCTGCAACCTGGGCGATGGTCAGGAATGGGGTCATGAACGGAGCTTAGAAGTTAGAGCGCACTCTAAGTCAAGCGACTGTACGCGAATTATTCCGGGCCGCCCAAAACAAAGCGCCGGCCCCTTTTCGGAGGCCGGCGCCTGGTGTGCAGAAAAAACGGCAGGCTGCCGCTGATCAGCCGCCCACGCCGTATGCGCTCTTGTCCTGCAGCTTCGGACGGTGGTCGCGTTTCTTTTTCTTCTTGTGATGGTGAGCCTTCTTCTCGCCTGCGGCCGGTGCCGATGCCGCAGGCGCCGGCGCGGCGGCAGGCGCAGCGGGGGCGGGGGCAACCGGAGCGGAAGCCTGCGCAAATGCGCCGGCGCTGAAGACTGCAGCCACAAGGGCAGCCAGGAGCTTGTTCATCGTGTTGTCCTTATCGAAGAGACTGGTTTATGGCGCGTTCCGGTACTGGATGGAGCGTGACCCAATCCGCTCCCGCACCTGCCGTCAATGCGCGGCCCGATATCGGAATGACCCGGAATGACCCGCACATCACCATGCAGTGTGGAGTAGGCGCCAGCGGTTGTCCACCCGAAGCCTGACGGTACGCCAATGCGCACGCCGGAGCCTTGATGTGTCGCAACCCATCGCAAGCAACAGTAGAGGCGGCAAAACCCACCTTGTTACGCGCGCTTACACCGTGGGCAGAACGCTTACAAACGGCGGTCAGCGCGTGCGCAATGTCAGGCGTTTTTGGAGGCATGGATCGCAAATGGGACGAGATCCATGTATCTGGAGTCCCAACATCCCGCTTGAATCTGATTAAGGAGTCTCACATGAAAGTCGCTCAATCCCTGGCCGCTCTGATCGTTGCTGGTGCCTTCGCAGCCCCCGTGTTCGCGGCTGGCACCGCCTCCGCACCGGCCGCCGCACCTGCACCGGCCGCGACCGCTGCAGCGACGACCACCGATGCCGCTTCGGCACCGAAGGCTGAAGCCAAGCACGAGAAGAAGCACGCTCACAAGAAGGCCCACAAGGCTGCAGCCAAGTCGGAAGCCAAGACCGACGCCGCTTCGGCACCGAAGGCCGCTGCGCCCGCCAAGCAATAAGGCAGTCGCGTGTCAAGTCCTGCCATAGGTTGACACAGTGCTCAGTCAGCGAGCGCCCGATGCACCGCATCGGGCGTTTTGTATTTCAAGGCCAGATGAGGCCGTTCGTGGTTGTAGATATGCACGGCCTGCGCCACCATGCGTGCGGCCTGCTCTAGGTCGGCGGGGCGCTTGAGCAGCAACTCCCCTTTGAGGATGCCGTTGACCCGTTCGGCCAGGGCATTCTGGTAGCAGTCGTAGCCGTCGGTCATGGAGCACGTGATGCCGTGCCGCTGATGGATGCGCTGGTACTCGGCTGAACAGTATTGGATGCCCCGATCCGAGTGATGAACCAGAGGCTGTCGCGTATGGCGCGTCTTCAGCGCCATCTTCAACGCCTGGGCGACCGACTCGGCATGCAGGCTGTCATGCACGCGGTAGCCCACGATCTTGCGCGAGTAGGCGTCAGTCACCAGACTCAGGTACGCACAGCGCTGGGCGGTCGGCAGATAGGTAATGTCGGCCACCCAGACCTGCTCCGGCCCGGTGGGGATGACCTGGTTCGGGCCGTCCTTGAGCAGATTGGGATGGCGCCGGAAGCGATGATGACTGTGTGTGGTCTTGTGATACGCCCGCTGCGGCACGACCAGCAGCCGGGCTGCACGCAGGATATCGAACAGGCGATCCCGGCCAACCTGGATGCCTGCCTCGGCCAGGGGCGTGCGCAGCACGTGCTGGAGCTTGCGCGTACCCAAGCGCGGCTGGCGCAGCCGTAAGTGGTTGACCAACGCACAGACCTTGGCCTCACGCGCGCTTTGCCGTGTCTCGCTTTGCTGGCGTTTGTAGTACGCCTGGCGGCTGATGCCAATGTAGCGGCAGGCCCTGCCCACACTCAGCCCTTGGACGAGCTTTTGCGTGAGGACCTGCCCGAAGGCTTTTTTACGACGCGCGCCCCATGCTCTTTCTGGATCACGTCGATCACCGCCTCGAACAGGCGTGCCTTCTCTTGGGCCTCCCGCAACTGCACTTCCAATTCCTTGATGCGCTGCTCTGGCGTGAGCGACTTGCGCTGGCTGCTTTGATTTTCCATCGTGGTTTTGGCCTCCGCTGAGGCGCTCCAGTCCTGTCGTCCGTGCTTGCGCAACCATACCAGCACCGTCGAGCGACCCTGAATGCCATAGCGTCGCTGTGCCTCTTTGTAGGTCAGCTCGCCTTTTTCCACCTGCTCAACCACTGCCAACTTAAAAGCCAGCGTGTAGTCCCTCTGCGTTCGCTTCTTCTGCCCTTCCATCTTGACGCTCACTCCCTGTCGGGGAAAAAGTGTCAACCTTATTCAGGACGGGTCAGCGCCATGAAAAACGCCGGGACATTCCCGGCGTTTTTTTTGTCTGCTTGGCAGTGCATCAATGCAGATGCGGCAGACGCTTCGTGCCTTCGATCTGCACGGCTTGCAGTTCATGCGGCTTGAGGCCCAGCTCGCTCAGGATGGTCGGCGCGATCTGATTGGTATCGACGCGCTCGTCCACGATGCCAGCGTTGACACCCGCCCCCCACACCACGATCGGCACATGGCGATTTTCGGGACGGAAGCCGCCGTGCTCGGCGATCTTCGATAGCTTGCTGCCAGCCCACACCGTGCCCTGCTGCGCGATACCGACGACATCCGGAACGCGATCATCGCTGGGCTTCGCGCCAAAGAAGTCAGCCACCTCCTCGCCCACCACGAAGCGGCTCGCGCCGGCTTGCGTAAAGGGCTTGGCGACGGCATTGCCCGCCGCATCCGAACCCAGCCCTGTACCCGAGTAGCCCAGCAGGAACTGCTTCGTAAAGTGCAGTGCGGCCGGTGAGCGGTCGTTCAACCACAGCAGAATGCCGTCGTCGTCCATCGCGTGCGCAACGAGATGCGGCTTGGTCGCGTCCTTGCACGTCGCGGCGTACTTTTCCCATGCGCAGTTGAGCGCGTCGATCATGTCGCCGTCGTTGATGATGGTGAGGTCTGCACGGCTGTTAGGTGACTGGCCGTGCTTGGCCGACACGATCACCACCGTGTTGGATGGGTCGGCCGCCTTGACCAGCTCGCCCAGCTTGTTGTCGACGAAGGTGAGCGCGCTTTGCAGGACCACGCCCGGCACCGTGCCACTGTTGGTGTAGCCACCCAGGCCACCCGACACCTTGTTGGCAGTGTTGGATGGGTCCGGGTAATACGCCGACTTGTTCAGCTTCTGTGCGGTCGACACAGCCTGGAAGTTCATGCCAAGAATGGCAGGCACGCCCGGCGTGCCGTTGCCGGCGTGGTCGTGACCCTTGAGCCAGTTCAACACGGCCTGCACCTTGAAGCTGTCGTAACGTTGCGTGTTTGTATTGTCTTTCGTCCAGTCGGCGCCGGGCCCGGCCGGCAGCGACGGGTCGGTCACGGAGCTGTTGATCTCGGGCGCGAACAGGTCGTCGATACCCTGGCCACTCGGTCCGTTGAGGATTTCGTACGCGGCATGCTTGTCCGACCATGCCGTATGCAGGCCGTGCTTGCGCGCCACTTCGAATACCGTGTTGACCTTCAGATACTGGTGCGGATACACCGGCGCGCAGGTGACGGGCGATACCGGTAGAAGCGCCGGATCGATCAGGTCCAGCGCGCGGCCCGTCAGTTGCGAGATCTTCGAAAGATCGGCATACAGGCCCGGGATGCCCTGGCCGCTGTCAAGACGGTTCGGGTCTTTCGCGATGACCTCGGCATAGAAAACTTCAGCACCCGGCTTGGTGGAGTGGCAGTTGGCGGCCGTCGTGCCGGCCGGAAGCAGGCTGCGGCTGTACGCGTCGTCGTAGTAGATGCCGGTGGTCTTCGGGTTGCCGCCGGTGACCTGGCCGACCATGCCCGGAAACGAGTCCGACGGGAACGGTGTGCGCGCATTGCGGTAGCTCACGCCCTGGCGCACGAGGCGCGCCAGCGTGGAACCCGGATGGTTGCCGACGTACCAGTCAAGATCGGACTGATGCAAGCCGTCGACCGAAATCAGCAGGACATGCTTCGCGCGCGCGTGGCTCGCATGATCGTCATCGTCATCGGCGTGCACGTGTGCAGACAGACCACATGCCAGCGTGGAAAGCACGGCAACAGCAAGAGTTTTCTGGGGGGACACGGGTTTCTCCTCTGGATTACCGCCATCGGGCGGCCCGCTCACGCTAGCCTTGCTGTATGTCGGCCCGGCGACCCGTCCGTGTCGCTCGCATGACAAATGTAACGTCGGCCCGCCGGCCGGATGAGCCAACGTTTGCACCATCATCAACCGTTCGGGCGGTTCTACTAGAATGGCGTGCCCGTCGTTCCGTCCAATCGCGTTTCTCTCCAGTTCCGTTCGCTCATGCTGCTGCCTTCGCGTGCCCCGCTCCGCCTTCTGCTCCGTCTTTCCTTGGTCTTGGTTAGCGCGTTGTCAATCAGCGCTGCCCAGGCACAGACGGCCCCTGCCGCCAACGCGGAAAACAGCGCCGAGGCCGGCGACTGGAGCATCGCTGTCGGCCCGGCGATTTACATGTCGCCCAAGTATCCCGGTGCAAAATCAAGCTTCGTGTTTCCGTGGATCGATCAGGAGATCGAATACCGGCATCGCTTCTTTTCCAAGGGGATGGACTTTGCAGGCGTGTACCTCGCCAACGACGACACATGGCAGGTGGGCGGCAACTTCCAGTTCGACCCGACGTGGCGCCATGCGCATGACGACGCGCGCCTGAATGGTCTGGGCAATGTCAACGCCACGGTGCGCGCCAAGGCGTTCGCGCAGTACACGGTGTCGTTCCTCACGCTGTCCACCGATGCGGAGCAGGACATCCTCGGCAACCGCCAGGGGTTGATCGCCAACGCCGATGCCTACGCGAGCGCGCCGGTCGGCCGCTGGCTGTTCAGCCTTGGCACCGGCGTGTCGTGGACGAACGGTCAGTACACGCGTACGTTCTTTGGCGTGGACGATGGGCAGAGCGCGCGTTCGGGCCTGCCGGTATTTGCCACGCATGCGGGGCTGCGCGACATCCACTTCAACGCCATCGTCACGTGCAAGCTCGATGACCGGTGGACGGCCAATGGCTCGCTCACGGTGGCACGGCTGCGTGGCGATGCGGCAGACAGTCCGATCACCCAGCGCCGCCAGCAGACCACGGCCATGGCCTCGCTCACGTACCGGTTCCGCTGACAGCGCGCCCAGAATCGGGCGCGGTGATGTGCGCAATCGCTTGCGCATGGAGGTGAAATTCGCGTGGCAAACCTGTGCACACGAGGCAATCCGCTTATGAAACCAGAACTTGGCCCGCGCGCCTCTCAGCCAAAAGGACCATGCTTCCTTTTCACAACAGGTATGCAGGTGGACTAGCGCAATCGCCCTGTTTTTTTTGCTAGTCTGTTTGGAAAGCGGCGATCACTTCCGATCAATGCACGGGCAGTGAACGGTGTCTTCCCACCGGCGGCGGACACCGCAAGACAGGAGGGCTTGACCATGTTGCGGTGGATTGCAAACTGGGCCTTGAGCCACGCACCCTCTCCCGAGAAGCAGGCCGAACGCGCGCTAAGCGAATTGCGCATGGAGCTGTACCAGGCAGAGCAGCGCGTGATGGATGCACAAATGCACGCGGACTACTACCGCGCCCGTCTCATATTCCTGGAAGACGTCGTCAAGAAGGGCATCGAGCGCGTGTCCGACCAGCGCAAGGGCAAGCAGGAAAGCGCCCACGCATTGCGCGCCGGTCTCAAGTTCACGGCCGAGCTGTGGCGCGAATCGCAATCGCGCGACTCACACATGCTCAAGCGCCGCACGGCGATGTCGTTCATCGACCCGCACGACGCCCAGGCCGACGACTCGCACGCGCCCAAGATCCACCACTTCTCGAAGATCCCCGTGGATTCGCCGTTCGACGACAACGTGAGTGCGCTGCCCTCCAAGCACGCCGCGGCGGAGAAGGCGTAGCGCGTGAGCTGGCCGGCGCGGCCAGCCGCCCGCAGTGCCGCCGCGTCAGGTGCGTCGACGCGCTCGGCTCCGTGCGCGGGCGGTGGCGCCTACGGTGCCACCATCGACAGGCCGTATTGCGCAAAGATGCGTTGCAGCTCGCCGCTGGCGCGCAGTGCATTGAGCGCGGTCTCCAGCGCCTGCGCCAGTTCTCGCTGATCCGCCTTGACGGCCATGCCGATCGCCCAACCGCGGGCCGGCAGCAGCGGCGACTGCAGTTCGGTCGCCACAAACCGTGTGGCAGATTGATTCTGCATCTTCAGCGCACTTTCATATTGCGCCCGCGTCACCATTGCCGCGGCAATCTGGCCGGAGAACAGCGCACGCAGCGCCTCGTTGGCCTCCGGATAGATCTTCACCTTGTCGCGCAGCGCGCCGTTGGCACTGGAAAGCAGCGCACTCGCCCCGCCCGACCCCTGCTCGGCGCCGGCCGCCTGACCGGCGAGGTCTTCGAAGCTGCTGACCTTGCGGACGCGGTCGCTGTCGTACACCAGCACATAGCCTTCGCGAAGGTACGGCGCGAATATCAGACATGGCGCCAGACCCCGTGCGGCGACGCTGGATGTGCATGATGCTCACGACAGGGATCAGTCCGGCCCCGACGGTCTCTGCGGCCCCCGCACGCGTCACGCTGTTGCGTCTGCAGGACGGCCTGTACGCCGCGCGCGCTGCCAACGCAGAAGCCTCGGGCGCGAATGCCGGAGAAGTCGTGCCCACGCTGGTGCACACGACGGGAGACAACGACAATACGGCGACAACATGCAGAACACACGCCTTCGACCCTGCGTCCTGACCGCCATTGCAGCCGCTCTCGGTTGCGCAGCGAGTGGCGCCATCGCACAATCGTCGGCCACCCTCTACGGCACGGTCGATGCCGGCCTCCAGTATCAATACCGCAGTGCGGCCGGCGGCGGCGTCACCTAAGTGCATTCGGGTGGCATCAGCCCGAGCATCTGGGGCCTCAAGGGATCGGAAGACCTGGGCAGTGGGTTGAAGGCCAACTTCAACCTCGAAGGGCATTTCAGCAGCGACACCGGGACGCTCACCACCGGCCCCGGCTTCAGCTCCGAGCTGTTCCGCCGGCAAGCGAACGTTGGCCTCAGCGGCAACTGGGAAGCGATCACGCTTGGGCGCCAGTACAGTCCGGCGCCCACCGGAACGATCGGCACGGAAGTGCGCGGCTTCAAGGAGCAGTTCTCGAACCTGTACGGCTGGGCCTACAACCAGCTCCCCGCACCGGGCAACGCAGTGGGCGCGGGCACCAACCCCGGCAACGACGTGGGCGTGTTCATCGGCAATGCACTGCAGTACGCCAACAACTTCGGCACCGTGTGGCTGGGCGTTGCGTATTCATTTGGCGAGACTGCCGGCAGCTTCCGGCGCGGCAATGAACTCTCGCTGGGTGCCACCTACACGGGGCCGGCCACAGTCGGCCTCGGCTATCAGTCGACGGCAGACAGCTGCACGGGCGAGACCCTCAGCCGCCTTTGGAGCGCAGGTGTGGCCGTACGGTTCGGCGCCTTTACGGGCCGCGTGAATTACATCTGCGTCACCAATGACGCGCCGGCCGGCCAACGTGTGTCAGACGTCAAATCGATCGGTGCCGGGCTCGACTACAAGTGGAGCCCCGCCAATACCGCCACGCTGGCGGGCTACTACAGCAAGTACGAAAGCAGCACCCACGACAGCTCTACCAAGTCGGTCGTGCTGGGCAACGACTACACCTTCCCCAAACGCACCACGCTTTACGCGCAACTTGTGTACGTCAATGCGGGCGCAGTGGGCACGGTGGACCCGCTGGAAAGTCTCAAGACTTCCATCGTTGCGGGCGGTACGGCGCCGGGCGCGAAGACCGTGCTGGCGGGTGTGGGGCTGAAGCATTCGTTCTGAGCCGTACCTGAGCAGAAAAAACCCTTGGCCAACACCAAGGTTTTTTTTTCGTCCCTCGGATGCGAAGACGACGCACGAATCCTGACGCAGCGCATGGTCTGGGCAGGCGATCCGCGCTACGCTGACGTATCCTCAACATCACGATTCCTGCCCGCCCAGGCCACCCGGCGGGTACTCATTGGAGGTGCCTTGATCCGCGTCCTGCCTGCCTTTTTACTGGGCACATTTAGCTCAATCCTGCTTGCCTTGAACACGCTGTTCTGGAGCGTGCCGCTGTTCACGCTGTCAGCGTTCAAGCTGCTGGTGCCGGCAGTGGCCGTCCGCCGCCGGATCGACCCGATGCTCAACTGGGTCGCAACGCGCTGGATCGGTTGCAACAATGCCTGGATCGGCGTGCTGCAACGTGAGCCGTGGAGCGTGGAAGGCGCCGACAACCTGCGCTACGCGGGTTGGTACCTCGTCAATTGCAACCATCGGTCTTGGGTGGACATCTTCGTGTTGCAGCGGGTGTTGAACCGGCGCATCCCACTGCTCAAGTTCTTCCTCAAGCAACAGCTGATCTACGTGCCGGTCATCGGCCTGGCTTGGTGGGCGCTGGATTTTCCGTTCATGCGGCGGCACTCCAAGGCAGCGCTGCGCAAGCACCCCGAGCTGCGCAATCAAGATCGCGAAACCACGCGTCGCGCCTGTGCCAAGTTCGCGCACGTGCCGACCAGCGTCATGAACTTTGCCGAAGGCACGCGGTACACCCCGGCAAAGCACCGGACGCAGTCGTCCCCCTATCGTCATCTGCTCAAGCCGAAGGCCGGCGCCCTGGCCCTGACGCTCAACGCCATGGGCGGAAGGTTCCAGTCGCTGCTCGATATCAGCATCGCCTATCCGGACGGCACACCGAGCTTCTGGCAACTGGCCTCCGGCCACGCCGGCCGGGTGATGGTGCATATCCGCGAGCTGCCGATCCCGCCGGATTTCTGCACGCACGACTACAGCACCGACTCAGCCTTTCGCAGCGATTTTCACCGCTGGCTCACCGAACTCTGGGAGGAGAAAGACCAGCAGATCGAAAACATGCTGGCGCAGGCAGCCAACCGCGTGGCGTAGCCTTCGCGTCGATGCTTTTTGACTAGGTGATCGAAGCGCCAAACAAAAAGCCCCTTGGCCGTAAAGCCAAGGGGCTTTTGCTACTGCTGGCGGGCTGGCGGAGCGGTGAGTCTGGGGCGGGCCTGTCTCAGCTCGTTCCCTGCCAATCGATTCAGGGTGGATCTGCCTCAGCGCCGAGCGGAGGCGCGTGGTCGAGCAGTGCACAGAGCCTGAAGCAGGTGAACCGGCTTGGCCCTGGGAATTTCGCATCGTCTCAGTGCCACCTAAGTCTGCCTGCGTAGCTTCTCCATTGCGCACCTCCGCGCGCATGTCAGGAGAAGCACCATGTACCGCTACACCAAGCTTTCCCTCCTCGCCATTGCCATCGCGATGACGGGCGCGGCCGCCTACGCCGCCAAAGCCCACATTCAAAACGACGCCCTCGCTGTCACACAAGCAAAGATCCCGCTGACTCAAGCTGTCGCGGCTGCAGAGCAGCACGCCAATGGCAAGGCGTCACGCGCCGAATACGAGCAGTCGAAACAGGGCTGGGTGTACGACGTGGAAGTTGTGAGCGGAGCCAAAGTCTTCGACGTTCGGATCGATGCCGACAAGGGCACGGTCATTTCCGCTGTCGAGGACAAGGCCGATCACGACGACGTTCACGACAAGCAAGACTGATTGCGTACGGCAACCCTGGGTCTATGTCGAGGCTAAGTCCGCTCGACCAAACTGCCCTCAGGTTCCCACTAAAGCGAGGACACATCATGAATCGGTGGCAGGTAAGTGACGCATGGAACAAGGTGCCCGAGATTGCACTGTCGTTTTGGATCGTCAAGATCATGTCCACGACGGTGGGCGAGACGGGAGCCGATTTCCTGGCCGTGAATGCCGGGTGGGGCCAAGCCGCAACACGAGCCGTGATGGCCGCATTGTTGGCAGTTGCCTTGTTTGCGCAGCTGCGGTCTCGCCGCTATATCCCGTTGATCTACTGGCTCACGGTCGTCCTGGTCAGCGTGGTCGGCACGCAGATCACGGATCTGTTGACGGATGGGTTGGGTATCAGCCTTTACACCAGCACCACCGCGTTTGCCCTGCTGCTCGCTGCCATCTTC
This sequence comes from Ralstonia pickettii, assembly GCF_016466415.2. Lineage (NCBI taxonomy): Bacteria > Pseudomonadati > Pseudomonadota > Betaproteobacteria > Burkholderiales > Burkholderiaceae > Ralstonia > Ralstonia pickettii. Next base: position 2,227,502 of record NZ_CP066771.1, read on the forward strand.
TTCGTCTGGTATCGCGTCGAACGAACGCTCTCGATCCACTCGATCGTCACGCGTCGTCGGGAGCTGTTCTATTGGGCCGCCATCCTCTGTACGTTTGCGCTGGGAACCGCGGCGGGCGATTCGGCGACGGAAGCGCTGGGCCTTGGCTTCACGTGGGGAGCCGTGGTGTTCGGCACGTTGCTCGGCGTCACGTACGCCGCCTGGCGTATCGGTGGCAACGCCGTGCTCACGTTCTGGATCGCGTACATCCTGACCCGACCCTTCGGCGCGGCGCTCGGCGACTTGCTCACTCAAGCAAAAACCTACGGCGGTCTCGGCATGGGCGCCATGTGGACCAGTGCCCTGTTCCTCACGGTGATTGTCTTACTGGTGGCGGGTGAACAGTTCGGCATGAGTAAAAGCCGAGCTGTACAGGCCACCGAATAGCGCTTCGTTTTTTAGGAGAACCCCCATGTTCGATCAACACACACTCGTTCGGGCGACTGCCACAGTCTCGGCCATCTTGTTTCTGAGCATCGCCACCGGTTGCTCCAAACCGGAGGCTCAAGCCGCAACTGGGACAGTGCCGGGCACATCGACTCAAACCGCATCGCCGCCCCAATCCAAAACCGCGTCGAAGCTGGGTGATCTATCGGCGTTTCGCAGCATCGCAACGGATATTGCCAACCTCGTGGACAAGGGTGATCTGGCGGCCGCAAAAGCACGCATCAAAGATCTGGAGGTTTCTTGGGACGCGGCGGAAGCCGGCCTGAAGCCTCGGGCGGCCAATGATTGGCACGTACTGGATAAGGCCATTGACCGTGCGCTGGCCGCATTGCGCGCAGACACACCCAAGCAGCCCGACTGCAAGGCTGCTTTGACCGATTTGTTGAAAACCTTCGACACGCTGCAAGGTCGGACTTGATTTGCGAGGACGCATGATGAAGACGTCAACAGAGCACGCTCTGGCCAAAGTGCCAGAAGTCACACTGGCCTTTTGGCTACTCAAGATTGCGGCCACCACACTGGGCGAAACCGGTGGTGATGCTGTCTCGATGTCGATGAACCTGGGCTATCTGGTGGGCACCGGCATCTTTGCCGCCGTCTTCTTGGTGTCGGTAGCCGCACAAATAAGAGCCAAGGGCTTTCATCCGCTTCTCTACTGGACCACCATCATCGCCACGACCACGGTCGGCACGACGCTGGCAGACTTCGCGGATCGCTCTTTGGGTATCGGATATGCAGGCGGCTCCACCTTGCTGCTGGTACTGCTGCTCGGCTCTCTTTTCGCCTGGTACCGCACGTTGGGGTCGGTGTCGGTGAGCACCGTCCACTCGCCCAAGGCTGAAGCGTTCTATTGGGTCACCATCATGTTTTCGCAGACCTTGGGCACGGCCCTGGGCGATTGGACTGCCGATACGGCCGGCTTGGGCTATACAGGGGCGGCCGTGGTCTTCGGGGCGCTGCTTGCGCTCATCATCGCCGCCTACTACTGGACCCGCGCTTCCCGCACACTGCTGTTCTGGGCCGCGTTCATCCTGACACGCCCCTTGGGCGCCGTGGTTGGCGACTTTCTCGACAAACCGCACAGCGCTGGTGGGCTCGCTTTGAGCCGCTACTCCGCGTCGGCCGCACTGCTTGCCTTTATCCTGACCGGCATGCTGCTCTTCAGGCAACGCGCAGCTCGGGTTGCCCATTGACGGAGGCAATGGCCGGTGGATGCATGCGGGTATCGCTTGTGGAAGACGACCCCATGATCGGGGACGCCATCCAAGGCGCGTCGGGAGATGCCGCCTATCAGCAGACTGGGTACCGAATGGCCAATCCGCCGTGGCCGCGTTAGACGCCGGAAGGGTCACGTCCATCGCCGCCATTGCAGAGGTAGAGGGCGCTACTCGCTACTTTGCGACGCGCGTCATCTGCCGGACCTTCCCGGCGCCTGACCTTGTGCGGGCGATGTTGGATGGTGCCCAACCGCCGGCTCTGACCTCCGATGCCCACGTGCAACACGTACCCTTGCCCATCGACTGGGCCCAGTTGCCCGGGTTCATCTCCGCCTGATTCAGCGCCGACATCAGCAGCAAAACTGGCTATCGGTACGCCGCCGCACTGGCACTCTGAGAATGGCGGTCCCAAACCCACGAAAACTCGCTCCACGGTACCGCCAAGAACGCTTACACGACAAAGCCCCGCCATTGGCGGGGCTTTGTTCGAACCAGGCTCCGTTTGACCGGGGCGCTGGACTTGCTGGCGGAGCGCTGAGTCTGAGGCAGACTTATCTCTGCGCACTCCCCCGCTAACAAGGCAAATTGCAGGGAGTTTGGCGCTTTTCCTCCCCCTGATCGGGTCGTGCATCAGAGCTTGCACGGGCTGCCGGGAAATTACTGGGCGCGACGGCCACCTGGAAACAGGGAATAACAGGGAATGATGCGTTCAGTCATCACTCGACGCGTTGGATGCGCTCTTCCAACTGGGGCTTGAGACAGCCCAGCACGCCGCTCAGCCGTCCGGCATACCGACAGCTGCGGGCGCTTGACGACGCACCGACAAGCGATCCGAGGTCACCGCTACGTGACTTCCCCAACCCTATAGCCTGCTGAACGCGTTCCTCGCCGCCGTCATATCGCCACAGAAGCGCCTGCGCAGGGGGCGAGCAGAACCCTGTGACACGTAACGACCCGATGCGCTACGCTCAGCGCGCGATCATTGAAAGTTGTTTTTCCATTCGCGAAGCGCGGCAAAGACGTGCACATCGCCAAGACTGGCTGACGGCAACGGACTGAGCGACTGCCGCACGCTGGGTTCGCGCGAGCGAAGGAACGGGTTGATCTGACGCTCGAGCCCAAGGCGGCTCGGTAGCGTCGGCAATCCTTGCGCGCGCAACATCTCGCAATAGCGCACGTGGCGGGCCAGAGCTTCGTTAGATGGTTCGACCGTCTGCGCGAACCGCAGGTTGGCTAGCGTGTATTCATGCGCGGGACACACTTGCGTCTGCGCCGGCAAGGCCGCGAGCGTATCGAGAGATGCCAGCATCGGCTCCGGTGTGCCCTCGAACAACCTTCCACAGCCTCCCGAAAACAGCGTGTCCCCGCAAAACAAGAGCGGTCCATCGGGGCAGGCAGCACTGAAATAAGCGATGTGGCCGGCGGTATGTCCCGGCACATCGATCACCTCAAACTGCTGCTCCAAGACATCCACCCGATCGCCCTGCCTCAGCCGGCGCGCAGGCTCGGGAATCGGCTCGCCCGCCGGACCGTAGACAGCAGCACCGGTTTGCTGGCGCAGCGCCTGCACTCCGCCGACATGGTCGGAGTGATGGTGCGTCAGAAGTATTCCCTGCAGAACCAGACCGTGCTTCTGCAGATAGTCGAGCACTTGTGCAGACTCCCCAGGATCCACGACCCAAGCGTGTCGTTCATCATGCAATACCCAAATGTAGTTGTCAGCGAACGCCGGCAACGGTCGAAGTGTCAACATGGGGAGCCAGCCTTCAGGCAAATTCCAGCGCCGAGGGCGCCTCGGCTTGCGCGGCCTTGAGTTCATCGCTCGCCGACAGCGCGGCCAGTTGACCGACGACTGCGTATAGATAGAAGCGGTTGGGCTCTTCATTCGTAGTGCACAACGAGAGCGAGCGCGATTGCGAGGATTGGTCGACCGGCAGCATGGGCGAAAACACCGCCCCCGGCGCATTCAGATGCTCGTCCACGCCCTTGCCGGATTGGCCCGATAAAAACCGCCCACGACGTGCTGCCCGATCATGTAGACAACAGGTTCGGCTACGGCGCCGTGCAATCGCTCCCTCGACGGCACCCCTTCCTGGATGATGACGCGGCTAAGCGGCTGACTATCCTTGGTGACAGCCGAAAGCGGGCCCGAGAACGCGGTGAAGAGGTGAGGAATCATGGCGCGTTGCTTCCAATATCAGATCAGATCAGATCAGGCACGCTGAGCCATGCCCGCGCGATGGCACCGCTCAGCGATAGTGACCGAGGCGCTCAAGCACCTCGATCTTGTAGCCGTCCGGATCCTGGATGAAGAAGAAGCGGGCTAGCAACGCATCGTTTGCCTTGAATTCCTTGACCGCCAGCGGCTCGTAGCCCGCCCTGAGCAATTCGGCATGCTTGCTGGCCACATCGTCGACAACCACGGCCACATGGCCATAGCCGTCGCCGTGGGTGTAGGGCTCCTGGCGGCCCTTGTTCAAAGTCAGTTCCAGTTCAACATCGTTCTCTGCATTGCGCAGGTAGACGAGCCCGAAGTCCGGAAAATCGAGCGTATGCGAGGGCGTGAGGTCCAGTACCTCGCGGTAAAACTTCAGCGACGCGTCCAGGTCGCGCACGCGGATCATCGTATGGATGAGCTTGGCCATGTTTCAGTGGGTAGTCTGTAGTGTTCTCTTCTGCGGTGCCATCTGTGCCTGCATCACCCCCTCAGCCTGCCGTGCAGCTTCGAGCTGGTCGCATTTGCGACGAAGGTAGCGCAGGCAGGTCACCCGCAGGAAGGACGTGAAATTCTGAACGTCGCCCCTGTGATGCAGGATCTCGTCGTGAAACTGGACGATCAGCGCGTTGGTGGTCATGTTTTCATCCGCGGCGAGGATCGCCAAGGTATCCCAGACAAAGTTTTCCAGTCGGATGCTGGTGTGTACCCCATGAATGCGCACGGAGCGCGTACGCGACTCATAAAGAATGGGATCAGCGGTGACGAAGAATTCACACATCGCAGTCTCCTGCAGAGGGTCAACCGACGCTGCGGCACTCAGATCGAACGTTGCGACATCTGCTTGGCAATGTAGTCAGCCTGCCGGATAGCGAGCGTGACGATGGTCAATGTCGGGTTTTCCGAGCCGCCCGTGGTGAACTGGCTGCCGTCGCTGATGAACAGATTCGCGATGTCATGTGTCTGCCCCCATTTATTGCAGACGCCATCCTGCGGGCGGGCGCTCATGCGGGCGGTACCCAGATTATGGGTCGACGGATACGGCGGCGTGCGGAACGTCTTGATCGCTCCGACTGCGCCGTAGATGCGCTCGGCCTGGGTGTAGGCGTGTTTGCGCATGGCGATGTCGTTTTCGTGATCATCGAAGTGCACATTCGGCACGTAGTTGCCCCATTGATCCTTGACGTTCGTATTGAGCGTAACGCGGTTCGTCTCACGCGGCATGTCTTCACCGACGAGCCACATACCTGCCAAATTCGTATAGTGATCCATCCACCACGCGAAGTCGGAACCCCACCCTCCCGGATTCAGAAAGGCTGCCATGAACGGAATACCCAGCGACAGCGTTTCGAGTTCGTAACCGCCGACGAACCCACGACGGGTATCGTGGCGAGCCTCGTCACGCACAATGCCGGCCATGGTCGTGCCGCGGTACATGTGCACAGGCTCCTTGAATGCCGCATAAACCGACCCGGTCATATGGCGCATGTAATTGCGGCCGACCTGACCCGACGAATTGGCCAGACCGTCCTTGAACATGTTCGAAGCGGATAGCAGCAGCAGACGCGGTGTTTCGATGGAGTTCCCCGCCACGCAGACGATGCGCGCCTTTTGCCGCTGTTCCTTGCCGTCCTTGTCCATATAGATGACGGCATTCACGCGCCCCTTGTCATCGTGTTCGATGCGGGTGACATGCGCCTGCGTGCGCAACTCGAAATTGCCGGTAGCGTCTGCTTCGGGCAACTCGGTGTACAGCGTCGACCATTTGGCGCCGCTCTTGCAGCCCTCGAAGCAGAAGCCGAGCTGCATGCAGCGTGCGCGACCCTTGCGCGGCTTGCTGTTGATGGCCATGTTGCCGGTGTGCACTTCCTTATAGCCGAGCCGGGTGGCGCCGTTGTACATCACCTTGAAGTTGTTGTTGCCCGGCAGGCCCGGGATGCCATTGGTGCGCGTGACGCCCATCTTGTCTTCGGCCTTGGCGTAATACGGCTCCAGCTCCTTGAGCGTGAGAGGCCAATCCAGCAGATTCGCTCCCTTGAGGTCGCCGTACAGCGTCCGGGCTTGAAATTCATGCTCCTGGAAGCGCAGCGAAGCGCCGGCCCAGTGCGTGCTTGTACCTCCAACCGTCTTGCAGATCCAGGCAGGGAGTTCCGCAAAATCCTTGGCAATGCGCCAGCTTCCGGAGGTCGTGCGCTTGTCGAGCCAAGCCAGTTGGCTGAAGGCCTTCCATTCATCATTGATGAAGCTGGCATTCGACTGCTTGCCGCCCGCCTCCAGCACGACGACCTTGATGCCTTTCTGGCACAGCTCGTTGGCCAGCGTGCCGCCGCCGGCACCAGAACCGATGATCACGACGACCGAGTCATCGCTGAAATCAAACGTTGCCATACATGTCTCCTGTATTGCGCACCAGCATGCCGCCGGCATTTTTGTCTCGCTCCAGTCAACGGGCTCGGCTCTGCGTCGAGCGCTTAACGGGCCTGAAGCGGAGGGTTGTTGCGACGCGTATCAGCCCAGAAACGGCGGCGGACTCGCTTCCACCGGGGGCGCTGGCAACCACTTCAGATCCTGGAAGCCGCGAGTGATATAGCCCCCCTTCTCCCACGCCGATCCCGGGTAGCCGAACGTGGCAAACGCCATTTCGTTGTCGTAGAGCGAGGTCACGCACTGGCCTCGAACCGTGTTGAAGAAGGGCTTGCCTTCCATGGCCTTGACCGCTGCCAGCCGCCTCTTTGCGCTGGCCTTGATGAAACTGCCGCCAGCCAGCTTATCGAGCGCGGCAATACCTTCGTGCAACTGCGTGGCCGCCTGGACGTCCTGAGCGGCTTTTGCATCCAGGTCTTTCACGAGCAGTGCATAAACGGCGTCGGGCAGCTTGGCGTGGGGAAACAGCACACGCCCCATCTGCAGCAGCGTGTCGCCCTCGGCCTTGCTCAGCGCCTTGAGCTCGACAGCCCACACCGTAGATGGCGCCAGCAACGCCAGCGGGCTGCCGATGGCCAACGTGCCCACAAGCACGCCGGTACCTTTGAGCATGCTTCTACGTGTCAGCGTCAGTTCCTTCTTCGAAGCTGCCGCGCCCGGTTCTTGATCATGTGAAATGGGAATGACTTTCACAGGCGTAACCTCCAGAATGTTCAGCGCTTGTCGCCATGCGGCGGACTGACGCGCGTTTTCACAATGTCACCACGAACAGCAAGACAGCTCGCTAAACTCATTGATCGGGGCAGCCGGCCAAAATCCACGCAGCCAGAATCCTGGCATCCGCATCGGACAACTGGGCCTGAGGCGGCATGGCAATCTCACCCCATTTTCCTGCCCCGCCAGACTTGATGCGCGCACCGAGGACAACGGGATTCCCGCCTTTGTATTTGGCCGCCACGTCTTTGTAGGCAGGCCCGACCACGCGTGATTCGACCGCGTGGCAACCAAGGCATGCATTCTGCGAGAGCAGCGCCTTGGCCCGGCCAACATCCAGTGCAGCATGCGACGCGCTCGCCGCCAAAAGAGCAGCGCCAATCAATGCGCTGCGGAACAGGACGCGCAGGGTCTGCATGTGCGCGTACCCACTTGACTTGGGCGGGATATTCAAGGGTGTCGTCTCCATCATGGATCTGGCTCCTCTCTGATGAAGGAGTTGATGGGACTATAGGAGCAAGCATGAGGGCACGGGTCACATCCCGTTATTCACAGGGGAAACCCTTGTGAAGCAATTGAGTCGGAATGACGCAAACGTGCGCGCCGTATGGGCTAGCAGGGCCTGAACGAGAGTTCGCACTTGCGCTGCTGTAGTGTCTCAACGCACGCGATGACCGTTCCACCTCGGGCAACGCATCGACAGGCATTGATTGAATCGAGCGACCATGGGGTCAAAACTCCATCAGGTCCTTGGCAACGACCACTTGTCCGGAGCTGGGGCCCGTGTCGCCGGTGGAGACAATGACGTGATCGGGGGTCTGGAAACGGTAAGCATAGGATTCATGCTTGCCGTAGTACGGGCTGCCCTCCGGGTTTCGAAGCTGTCGCGCGCCGCCGCGGCTTCGCGCACGCCGCGGCGGAGCTTCACCTCACGGCATCCGCCATCAGCCACCAGGTGGCGCGGCTGGAAGTGCAACTCGGCGTGCGTCCATTCGAGCGAAGCGCGCATGGCGTGCGATTGAGCGTTGCAGGTGTTGGCATCAGCTTACGGAATGTGGAGATCCGGCCCACGGTCTTCGAAGAACCAAAAAAGGGCCCGTGGAGCGTTATTCCACGGGCTTTTTCTCTTCTTCTCCGAACCGACTTGCACCGCCTCGGAGTGCATCCTGGCGGAGCGCTGTGTCAGCGGCTGGCTTGTCTCACCCTGCTCGCTGCGAACAGGGAAATTGGCAGGGAATTCGGCACTTTCCCTCCCTCTGATCCACTTGTACCCCAGGCTCTGCGCGGGCTGGCCGGATTTGCTGGGCACAACGACCGACTCGGAACAGGGAATAACAGGGAATCCTCCACCTCGAATGCACCCGGTCGAGCCCCCGCGACCAACTCCGCAGCCGGACCCACCAAGAGCCACAAGGGCCTCAAGTCGACGCAGGCCAAGGCACCCTCCTCCGCTCGCCGCAGCATCGTTAAGCCTCCGCCCAGTCCGGCTGTAAGCGATGCGGTGGGGTCCACCACCAAGCAAGCCCAACGGATCAGCCCGCTCAAACAGGCGTCCGACGCAAGCCCCGCTGATCCGCTGATCGTTGATCAGTCTTAGTCCATCGTGATTGGAAGGCTAACGCTCCTGCCCTCGACAAGAAGCGCGGCTTCCAGTGCAACGACACCTCACGCTGCACCAATTCTTTCAATTCACTGAGTAGTCACAATTGGCACATAGACTTTTCGCGCAACTGTGGGTCGTCACGCCAAAGCGATTGCATTCTCAATTCCAAAGCTTTGCGCATCTAACCGAAATCGTGGATCAACTTGAACTGGGGGTAGAACATGAAGATGAAGAGTTTGCTGGTTGCAATGTCTGCTGCGGCACTACTTACTGCATGCGGCGGTGGTGATGACACACCGGCAACGTCTGCAACGGCCGCAACGCCCGCGCAAATTCCCAACACTGCGACGGCTGCCGGATATTCCTTGTCGGTGTTTGCAAAGGCGCCGTCTTCAACCGCGAAACCCGACTCGATTGTTCAATACAACAACACCGTCTTCATCGGCTATCAAATGGCGGGCGATGTCAAAGACGGCTCCGTGCCGAGCCTGACCAACACAGTGGTCCAGTACGATTTGAGTGGCAATGTCCTGAAGAGCTATACGGTTCCTGGACATATCGACGGCCTGCTGGCACGTACGGACACAAATACGTTGTGGGCCATGTCGAACGAAGACGCCAACCCCAAGCTGACCATCATCAACCTCGCAACCGGAGCGCAAAAGACGTATCAGGCAACGGTTAATCCGACCGCGCACGGCGGTGGGTTCGATGACATGCAATTGTTGAACGGTGTTGTGTACGCCAGCGCCTCCAACCCAACAACGCCCGGCACGGCCGCGCCCACTGTCGTCTCGCTGTCACTGAATGCAAACGGCACGACGTTCGACGTCACGCCGGTCCTTGCCGGCAATGCCCAAGCCACCGACATCACGCCTTCCGTTGGCGGCGCAACCAATCCAAACTTCAACAAGCCCGTCACGCTTGCCCTGACCGACCCCGACTCAGAAACGATCGACGCTTCCGGCAATCTGGTACTCGACAGCCAGGCGGACGGAAAGCTCGTGTTCATCAGCAACCCCGGCCCGAGCCAAACGGTGAGCGTGCTAACACTGACGCTCTTCAACGACAAGGACGGCCCGGTCACTCCGGTCGATGACACCCGCTGGGTACCAGCTGCCGGGCCGACGGGCAAGACGTTCATGCTTTTTACCGATGCTAGCAACACGACCTACCGGGTAGACGCCTCGTTCAAGCAAGGCGACGCGTACAGCGCTGGGCAGGGCCAAGTCATGCAGTTGGACACCAAGACCGGCCATCTGACGCCGGTTGTGACCAGCGTCGGCAACGCATCCGCCCTGCAAGATCCGCATGGCATTCTGTTTGTTGCGCAGTAACGCCCCACGCCGCCCCGTTGCTCGTGTTTCGACAAACGGGGCGTGATCGCCAGGCTGCGGCCCAGGATCACTGAGAAAGCGCACGCCGGCCCAGACCTCGGATGCCCTCAGGCAGCACGTGCCATTGCCCATCGATTGGGCCTACCCAACGCCAGTTGCTCGGGTTCTGTTTGCGTCTTCACGCATGACTCCGTCCGTTTCTTCCGGTTTAGTTCAGTCGAACTTAATGACACTAACGTCACGACTGATACTATTGTCACTATAGATACTTCAATCTATAATTGCCTGCGAACAGGCACTTGAAACTATCTGGTCGGTCCGGGGGGGGGGCGGGTTTCCAGCGATGCGGAAGCCGCTCGGCGATTTAGGACGCTTTGCGGACCAGCGGTCGCGTGGGTATGTCTTTCAGACAGGCGTGGGCGATGGTGTTCAGGTGCGGCACGTGTAGCCGTCCCCTACATGTCAGGCGGCATGACGTAGACGGTGGCAAAGCTCTCTTGCCGTTGGGGAAGCCGGCAGGAGAACGCGGGGAAAGGTAATCAAGCGAATAGCCGATGAACACGCTCCAGGACAGGAACCCCGGTTCAGGTCCGCCCGTTTCATGCGTTCACCCCGTTTGGCCGACTTCTCTTTGACCGGCCAAGCTTGCGGGCGTTATTAACACCTCCCTTTGCAAACTTTCGTTGATCGCCTAGATTGAAATTCGAATCCTCTGGGGAGGGATGATTCCGGCTGCAGGAAACTGTAGGAGTGTTACCTGTTGCGGTGCTCCGCCGTCTTGGCGTAAAAAATGACTAACGGAGCCGATGGTATGAGTACAGTCTCGATACTCTTGCCTGCCTTCATCATTTCTGTAATCGGCCTGCTCATGTTCATCGTGAGCACGCGTTACGGACTGCTGGATGGTTCTCAACGGGCCGCCAGCATCATCTTCGGCCGCGGCGAGATCGGTCGGCCCGAAGAGCCCGCCGCAACTGGCGAACAGCGGACCGCACTTGAAACCGTCGGCGCGGTCGCCGAGAAGGCTGCGGCTTTCGCAACGCTCGACGAGGACCTAGCTGCGCGCGCAGCAGCCGACCGTTCATCGTCGCTGGTCGTTTTCGTGTTCTTGTGCAGTGCGATGCTGTGGCTGCTGGTGGCTTCCCTGGCAGGGCTCACCGCATCGCTCAAGCTGCATCTTCCTGATGCGCTAGCCTCTCAGGCGTGGCTATCATTCGGGCGCATCCGCACCATCCACTTGAATGCCGTGGCGTATGGCTGGGCGCCAATGGCTGGCCTCGGTATTACACAGTTTGTCTTGCCCCGCGTGCTCAAGACTCCGTTGGTGGGTGGAACGTTCGCGGTCTTGGGTGCACTGTTGTGGAATGCGGGCGTCGTTGCCGGACTGGGTAGCATCGCTGCCGGCTTGTCCGATGGGCTCGAATGGTTGGAGATTCCATGGCAGATCGGCATTCTGTTTGCCGTGGGGGGCGCCTTGGTCGGCATCCCCCTGGTGCTGACACTGCTGGCAACCCGGGTCAGTCATCTCTATGTCTCCGTCTGGTACATGGGGTGCGCGCTCTTCTGGTTCCCTGTGCTGTACCTGGTGGCCAAGGTGCCCTACGTTCATTTCGGGGTCGAGCAGGCGACCATGAACTGGTGGTTTGGGCATAGCGTGCTGGGGTTGTTCTATACGCCGCTTGCCTTGGCGTCCATCTACTACTTCCTGCCCAAGATCATCGGAAAACCAATTCAATCGTACGGCCTGTCCTTGCTCGGGTTTTGGACGCTGGCGTTCCTGTATGGGCAAGTTGGCGGCCACCATCTTGTGGGCGGCCCCGTCCCCGGTTGGCTGATCACGCTGTCCATCGTGCAGAGCATGATGATGCTGATTCCGGTGATCGCGTTCTCGGTCAACCTGCATCAGACGATGCGGGGGAATTTCAAGGCGCTGCTGTACTCGCCGACGCTGCGCTTCGTGACCTTTGGCGGGATGATGTACACGCTGAGCTCGATCCAGGGCTCGTTCGAGGCGCTGCGCAGCGTCAATGTCATCACGCACTTTACGCATTACACCGTCGGTCACGCGCACCTGGGGCTTTACGCATTCGTGAGCTTTGTCTTCTTCGGCTCGATCTACTTCATCGTTCCGCGTGTTACGCAGCGTGAGTGGCCTTACCCGAGCCTGATCACAGCACATTTCTGGCTGGCAGCCATCGGCATCGGCATCTACTTCGTCTCCTTGACCATCGCGGGCCTGCTTCAAGGATTGGCCATGCTGGATGCGTCACGGCCGTTCATCGATTCTGTTGTGCTGACGGTGCCGTACCTGGAGGCTCGCTCTGTGGGGGGCGGCTTGATGGTGCTCGGGCACCTGCTGTTCATCATTCACTTTGCGTGCGTCATCCTTGGGCTGGGCCCGAATCGGGATAAGCCGGCGATGTTCGCTCTCGCTGGTGCGACCAAATCGGGAGCCAGCTCATGAGAAGCGTCACCTTCCTGATCGCTTCGGGGATGTTCATGCTGGCGCTGGCGACCAGTGCATTGGTGGTGCTACCTTTTTTGCAGCTGCATGAACTGAAGCCTCTCCCGGGACTCAAGCCGTACACCGCAGCAGAACTGCGTGGGCGTCAGGTCTATATCAGCAACGGCTGCATCTACTGCCATTCGCAGCAACCTCGGGATGCCGCTTTTGCACCCGACGCCAAGCGTGGCTGGGGTCGGGCGTCGGTGGCGGCAGACTACTACTACGATCACCCGCATCTGCTCGGCACGATGCGCACGGGCCCCGATCTTTTCAACATCGGCGCACGCCAGCCCAGCGCGGACTGGCACCTCGGACACCTGTACCAGCCGCGGGCCTACGTCGCGCAGAGCATCATGCCGAGCTACCCATATCTGTTCGACGTGAAAGACGCAGCTGACCAAGGAGACCGCGTAGTGACGCTGCCTCCGGGCGCAGCCCCGGCCGGCAAGGTTGTCGTCGCGACACCCGATGCGCTTGATCTTGTCGCGTACCTGAAGTCGCTCGACCATACGTATGCAGCAATTGCCGCGCCGGGTGGTCAAGCCAGCAAGGCTGCCAAGCCTGTCGCTGCCAACTAGCCCGGCGGAGCCACGACAATGCTGAACGACAAGTCCGCCCCCCGGCCAACCCCGCAAGAGGAGCGGGAGCATGCCGAGCCCGGTGAATCCCAGACTCCCATTCCCCTGGGCATCAAGCTGCTGGTTGCGGCGCTTGTTGTGTGGGGAATCTATTACATCGCGAATTCCCCGATCAACGTCCCTGCCAGTCTTGGGGACAGCCGGACCGTGGCCGATCTTGAAAAAGGGAAAGCGGGTGGCGGCGGCGCTACTGACGGCGCGGCGCTGTTCGCTTCACGCTGCGCGGCCTGCCATCAGGCGACGGGGCAAGGCTTGCCCGGGGTGTTCCCCCCGTTGGCCGGCTCGGAATGGGTGCAAGGGCGCCCCGAGACCGTGGCGGCCATTGTGTTGCACGGCATCACTGGCCCGCTGACCGTCAAGGGCGCCAAGTTCAATGGCGCGATGCCCTCGTTCAGCGACCAGCTCAGCGACGCCGAGATTGCGGCCGTGTTGGGTTATGTGAGGAGCCAGTGGGGCAACGCTGCGCCACCCATCCTCGCGCAAGCGGTCACCCAGGTGCGCGATGCGACCAAAGAAAAAACCGCTCCTTATAACGGAGACGACGAACTGGGCAAGCTCAAGTGGTAAATGGAAAAGACGAATGATCAGGCTGCGCGTGCCCGGCTCTGCCGATCACTGAGTGCCGCTTAGTCAGGCAGGCATGGCGAGTGCCCGCTGATGAATTGGGTAGCTCGCCAGCCAAGAAAGCCCGAGGGAATCTACACGCATGACTTTTTCGTACCTGGGCGCAGATGAGGGATGGCGCATGCAAGCGATCCACGAAAGCCCGGGCAGTACACGGCGGCCGTTGATTGGTCGGGATTCTTGCAGTTCGGCAGGCAAATGAAGATAGGGAATGCGTGATTCGCGAGAGGCACATGCCGGAAGGCGCCAGCAAGGCCCGGTGTCGAAGGCGCCCGGCCTCTGGGCGGCCGGGGCTGGCTGCCTGGTACTGAGCATCGCCTTCGTCATCGCACTGTATTGCTTGACGGCAGGTTTCAAGGTCTGGACCTTGGATGACCGCCGCAGCATGATGTCTGCGGACCGAAGTCTGATTGCACCACCCGTGGAGCTTCGCGATGAACGCGGCCGCAGTTTTGTGCCGTGGACCCCAACGTCCCGAGACGAGCATGTCTATCTGGTGGATTTCATCTACACGCGGTGCACCACAGTATGCGCGGCGCTGGGTTCGGAGTTCTTTCAACTCCAGCAACGTGTGAAAACGGGAGCGCTGGCGGGCCGCGTCGAGCTCCTGTCGGTTTCCATTGATCCCGCTCATGACGATGCGCGAAGCCTAGGCGCATATGGCAACCAGCAACATGCCGACCCAGCAATCTGGCGCATCGGCGCTCCGCTGACCACGGAATCAAAGGAAGCGCTATTGCGTTCGCTCGATGTGGTTGCCATTCCCGACGGGCTCGGCGGATACGTGCACAACGGCGAGATTCATCTCATCGACGCGCGTGGTGTCGTCCTCGGTCTTTACGATTACAGCGCGTTCGATGCCGCGTTGACGGCGGCTCAGCAGGTGCTGCGATGAAGCTCGCCGCCCGGTATTCCGCAACGCAGTTCTCTCTCCACCGCACATGGGTCGAGTGGTGCGCCGTCTTCCTGCCTGCCGTGTTATTGCTGGCGCCGATCCGCAACGCCGTCGAATCGTCCATGGCATTGCAGATGCTTGCTGAGTTTCCTTTCGTAATGGCATCGGGATTTGCAGCGTCACGCATGGTTTCGCGACGCATTGGCGATGGCCGCGCCTTTGAAGCAATCATGCACATGGGGCTGGTGCCTCTGCTCGGTGCAACTTTGTGCCTCATGTTCTGGATGGTGCCACTGGGACTCGATCTGGCCCGGCTTGATGCCGGCATCGATGCTGCCAAGCTGGCATCGCTGTTTATTGCGGGCGGCGCTCTGCAGCATGGGCTGCGGCGCGCGCCCGGCGGGGGGCTGGTTTTCTTTGCTGGAAACCTGATCTGGATGCTCGCCACGGTGGGCTTGCTGTTTCATGACACACCGACCCGTCTGTGCGCCAGTTATCTGATGGACGATCAACGCCTCACCGGAATCGGCTTAGTGGCGTACGCCATCGCGGTTGCCATTGGAATCGTCCTGCACCTGCGACGATTGCCTGGATTCGGATTTTCCTTCCTTGCGCAGGATCGGGATACTGACGAGCAATAGTGTCGAAGAGACTCAGTGACGCAGCGGTGTTAATTTGCACGGAATCCAGACCCAGGATTTGCGTGCGCTCATAGAACGGCTGATCAGATGGAATAGCAATGCCCCGCCAGCGATGGCGGACGCAAAATGAACGAAACTAACCCGAACGAACGATCCGAATGAACATCCTTGGTCGCTGCATTGCAATTGCCATAGCTACTTTTGCCTGTGCAATTGCCGGGGGCTATGTACACAAGCTGCTCCCCGCCGAAATCAGTCTTTCAGTGGATGTAATCAGATCGGTTTCCGGTTTGATTGGCACTCTTTTTGCCATTGTTTTAGGCCTCCTTGTATCCTCCTCCTACACCACCTTCAACAGCCATCAGGCCGACTTTAATTCACTGATCAATTCAGTCGCCAATATCGACCTCTTACTGAAGCAATTTCCTGATGTGTCTGATAAGCCAAGGCTTATGCTGCGGCAGATGGTTGTTCGCTTGCTGCGACGATACTGGCCCCGTGAGAGCAAGAAGCATGGCGGAGAGGTCAGCTACAGCCATCTGTCCGAAGATGTCGAGACGGTACTGGAGATCAACAGGCTCTCCGAGGCGTTCAGAAATATTACTCGTGACGATCTAAACTCAATCCGGCAATTCTCCAGCAACTTCATTTCCATTCAATCCAATATTGTCAGGAGCCTTTCTAGCCAAGTTCCGACGTTGCTTCTTGTCATTGTTTTTGGATGGGCCTGTTTGCTGTTCTTTCTTTATGGAAGCCTCAGCAGCGGCAGTGTGCTCGCGTTGTTTTTTCTGCTATTGGGTGCCATCGCCATCGCGAGCGCCAATTTTCTGATACTGGAATTGACCCATCCGTACCAAGGCATATTCAAGGTGTCTAGCGCGCCATTCGATTTGCTGCTGGAATCCATGATCGAAGAGAAGGATTCGTCGGGCCCACAGTCATAGCTGATTGCTGGCGGAAATCAGATTCTGCAGGGCAGCAACGAAGCGCTCTGTTTGCGCGAGGCCGTTGCCGATGCGCTGCCGAACATCCCACACATCCTTCTCGGCATGGGGCCTGCCTCCGTGTCAGCAGCAAACGCCCATGGCGCGCGCTCTAGGGTTGCTCCCCGCTACCCAGACTGCAGTACGGCGCTCTTTGGTCTTGGCTGTCGATCTGGTTCGCCACGCCCGGCGTCGCCGGCGAGTCTGATTCGCCCTTGCTTGTGCCGCAGAGGCCGGAACGGCAGCGAACCGACGCCACCATACTGGTACTGCTGAGGGGATTCACTACCACACTGGTACAGCGCAGGTGTGGACGATCCAGGGCTGCTGGAAGTATCACGAGTACCCCGACCAGCCGCAGACGGCGGGCTCCTACCTGTACGAGCCCGCGGCTCGGTGCATACCTTCTACACCCCCGAAGACAACACCGAAGACACCTTCACTATCGCCTGGATCGAAGGCGCGCAAGTCAGTTTCAACGAGGACGGCACGATCCACTGGCTCAATGACGCGGTCTCGATCCGATACGCGATCGAGGCCCTCGCGGCGGCACGCGGGATCGGCCCGGTGCCGTACGTCCGCGGCAATGGCGCCGACGTGGTCGGGTCCTGACCAAGACCACCTCATCGGCCCAGGGATTGGCGCCCGTTGGCTTTATCCACGACGGCTCGTCCGGGGCGATCAAGACGCCGTAAGCCCCGGCGGGCATTCCTGGCACCTGACATTGTGCGGGCCATGTTAGACGGTGCCCAACCGCCAAGCCTGACCTCGGATACGCTCAAACAGAGCGTCCCGTTGCCCATCGATTGGGCTGCCCGGCGCGCGCTGCTGGGATTCGCTTCGGCTTAACAACCCCGATATTGGGGTGTCCAAACCACCTAACGGTACCGCCGTACTGTCGCGCTGAGAATGGCGCCCTCAAACCCCTAAAAACTTGGGCCATCTGTACCGCCGAGAACGCGTAAACGACAAAGCCCCGCCAAGGGCGGGGCTTTGTTCGAACCAGGCCCCGTTTGACGGGGGCGCTGGACTTGCTGGCGGAGAGGGTGGGATTCGAACCCACGGTACCGTCGCCGGTACGCCTGATTTCGAGTCAGGTACATTCGACCACTCTGCCACCTCTCCGGTAACTGGGTCGCTGAATCGCGAAACCGCGACTATAACAGAATTTTACGGCCCGAATCAAGAGGGCCCACACAACCCATCAAGCAGCCGGTTTCAGCACTTCCTGGCCGCCCAGATACGGGCGCAGCACCGTCGGCACCGTGACCGAGCCATCCGCATTCTGGTAGTTCTCCAGCACGGCAACCAGCGTACGGCCCACCGCGAGGCCCGAGCCGTTGAGCGTGTGAACCAGTTCCGGCTTGCCCTGCGCGTTGCGGAAACGCGCTTGCATGCGGCGCGCCTGGAAGTCGCCCATGTTCGAGCACGAGCTGATTTCGCGGTAGGTGTTCTGCGCCGGAATCCACACCTCGATGTCGTACGTCTTGGTGCTGCCGAAGCCCATGTCGCCGGTGCACAGCACGACGGTGCGGAACGGCAATTCCAGCTTGCGCAGGATGTTCTCCGCGGCGTTCGTCATGGCTTCCAGCGCGTCGAACGACGTTTGGGGCTGCACGATCTGCACCATCTCCACCTTGTCGAACTGGTGCTGGCGGATCATGCCGCGCGTGTCCTTGCCGTACGAGCCGGCTTCGGAACGGAAACACGGCGAATGCGCCGCGAACATCATCGGCAGCGCATCGGCGGCGACGATCTCATCGCGCACGAGGTTCGTGAGCGGCACTTCGGCGGTCGGGATCAGGTAGAAGTTCTCGACACGTTCGCCGTCTTCGCCTTCGGCGCTGTGCCCCATCTTGCGCGGCACGCGGAACAGGTCTTCCTCGAACTTCGGCAACTGGCCCGTGCCACGCATCGAAGCAGCGTTGACGATGTACGGCACGTACGCCTCGGTGTAGCCGTGCTCAAGCGTGTGCGTGTCGAGCATGAACTGCGCGAGTGCGCGATGCAGGCGCGCCACCTGCCCTTTCAGGACGGTGAATCGTGCGCCCGACAATTTGGCGCCCGCATCAAAATCCAGCCCCAGCGCGGCGCCCAGATCGACGTGGTCCTTGACAGGGAAGTCGAACGTACGCGGCGTGCCTTCGCGGCGTACTTCCACGTTCTGCGTCTCGTCGCGTCCGGCCGGCACGCTTTCGTGCGGCAGGTTCGGGATCGACAGCATCAGGTCCTGCAACTTCGCCTGCACCACGTCGAGTTGCGCGGCAGACGCCTTCAGCTCGTCGCCGATGCCCGACACCTCGGCCATCACGCCCGATGCGTCCTCGCCCTTGCCCTTGAGCACACCGATTTGCTTGGACAGGCTGTTGCGGCGCGCCTGCAGCTCTTCGGTGCGGGTCTGGATGGCCTTGCGTTCCGCCTCGAGTGCGGCAAAGCCGGCAACGTCGAGCACGTACCCGCGATCTTTGAGGCGCGCGGCGACGGCGTCGATGTCTTTGCGCAGCAGTTGGATATCAAGCATGGTGGGAAAAGAAGAACCGGAGATTGCGAGCGATCTGAACGATCGAAAAGACCGATTTTATCGTACCGGCCCGTGGGGCTTATTTGTTGCGGGAGGATTTGTCGTGCTGGGCATGCCACTGCGCATCCAGCTCGCGCAAGTGCCGCAGTTTCTCGCCGATCTTGCCTTCCAGGCCGCGCGGCGTCGGCACGTACCAGTTCTGCGGCGGCAAATCGTCGGGGAAGTAGGTTTCGCCAGCGGCGTAGGCCTCGGGCTCGTCATGCGCGTAGCGGTAGGCATGGCCGTAGCCGAGTTCTTTCATCAGCTTGGTCGGCGCATTGCGCAGGTGCACGGGCACGTTGCGCGACTTGTCCTGGCTGACGAAAGCCCGCGCCGCGTTGTAGGCGTTGTACCCGGCGTTCGATTTTGGCGCGATGGCCAGGTAGATCACCGCCTGTGCTAGCGCCAGCTCCCCTTCCGGCGAGCCCAGGCGTTCGTACGTTTCCGCTGCGTCGAGCGTGATGCGGCCGGCGCGCGGGTCGGCCAGGCCGATGTCTTCCCACGCCATGCGCACGATGCGGCGCGCGAGGTAGCGCGGGTCGGCGCCGCCATCGAGCATGCGGCAGAACCAGTACAGCGCACCGTCCGGATCGGAGCCGCGTACGGACTTGTGCAGCGCGCTGATCTGGTCGTAGAAGGCGTCGCCGCCCTTATCGAAGCGGCGCAGATTTTCTGACAGCGCAGAGGCCAGAAGCGCCTCGTCGATCACCGGAACGGTATCGCCCTCGGCCTGCGAACGCGCGGCGCGGGTGACGATCTCAATGTTGTTGAGCAGCTTGCGGCCATCGCCGTCGGCCGACGCGACGATGGCACCGAGTGCGGCGGGCGTCCACTCCAGCCCGCCCAGCTCTTGGCGAGCACGTTCGGCAAGCTGCTTCAGCTCGTCGTCCGACAGGCTCTTGAGCACGTACACCGCAGCACGCGAGAGCAATGCGCCGTTCACTTCGAACGAGGGATTTTCCGTCGTCGCGCCGATGAAGGTGAACAGCCCGCTTTCCACGTGCGGCAGGAAAGCGTCCTGCTGACTCTTGTTGAAGCGATGGACCTCGTCGACGAAGACGAGCGTGCGTCGGCCATTGGCGCGAAACTGCTCCGCACGCTCCACGGCCTCGCGGATGTCCTTGACGCCAGACAGCACGGCGGAAAGTGCGATGAATTCTGCGTCAAACGCATTGGCCATCAGCCGCGCGAGCGTGGTCTTCCCAACGCCGGGCGGCCCCCAGAGGATCATCGAATGCGGCTCGCCGGAGGCGAAAGCCACGCGCAGCGGCTTGCCGGGCCCCAGCAGATGCTGCTGGCCGATCACATCGTCGGCGGAATGGGGGCGGAGGCGCTCGGCCAGCGGCATGTGGGCGGGCGCGTCCGGGAAGAGAGATGCGGAAGCGTTCATGCAGGGATTGTCGCAGAATCCGCCCGCCGGCCGCTTCCCCGGCAACGTCAGGCGGCGCGTACGTCCAACGCCGACGCCTCTGCGGCCGTCCTGCTCCGGCCGATCGAAAGCACGCAGATCAGCGACAGCGCCGCAAAACCGGCATAGAAGATCGCCATCGGCCACCACAGCGGGAAGAAGCGATCTGCCAGCACCGTGGCAAGCAGCGGAGTCAGGCCACCCGCAAAGGCGCCGCACACCTGATACGACAACGAGATCGCCGTGTAGCGGATGCGTGCCGCGAACATGCCGCTGACAAAGCCCGCGATGATCGCGTAATAGCCGGACTCGGCCAGCGTTGCGATGGCCACGCCTGCAAACACGGTATGCGCCTCGCCCATGCGGACCAGCGGCAGCATGATGAACGGCACGACCATCGCGAAGGCCGCGAGGATGACCAGCATGCGGCGCGTTCCGAAACGGTCGGCCAGCGTGGCCGCACCAAGCTGCACGAAGAACTGCAGCACGGCCACCCAGAACATGCAGTCGAGAATCATCGCGCGATCGAGCTGCAGGTACTGCGTGGCATACGAAATCATGAAGATGTTGCTGAAGTACACGCCCGCGATGCCGTACACGTTGGCGCCGATGGCCAGCGCGATCAGCGGCCATGCCTTGAGCGCCTCCGCCAGCGGCTGCTTCGCCACGTCGCCGGACGCCTGCATCGCCTCGAACGCCGGCGATTCGTTGACCGACATGCGGATGACAAAGCCCACGGCCAGCAGCACGGCACTCGCCAGGAAGGGCAAGCGCCAGCCCCACGCCAGGAAGGCCTCCGGCTCGAGCCGGCTGACGGCGGAAAACGCCAGCATCGACAGGATCAGGCCACCGGCGCTGCCCAGCTGCGCGAACGACGCGAAGAACGTGCGCCGGCCCTTCGGCGCGTGTTCGCCGGCCAGCAACACCGCACCGCCCCACTCGCCGCCCACGGCGATGCCTTGCAGCACGCGCAACGCCACCAGCGCGACCGGCGCAATCCAGCCGGCCTGCGCATAGGTGGGCAGACAGCCGATCAGCACCGTGGCAATGGCCATGAGGCTGAGTGTTCCCATCAGCGCCCGTTTGCGGCCGAGCTTGTCGCCGATGCGACCGAACAGCACGCCGCCGATGGGCCTGGCGAGAAACCCGATGGCAAATGAGCCGAACGAAGCCAGCAGGCCCAGCAAGCGGTTCTCTCCCGGGAAGAACAGCGGCCCGAAGACAAGTGCAGCCGCCGTGGCGTAGCTGTAGAAGTCGTACCACTCGATCGTGGTGCCGATGAACGATGCCATCGCCGCACGGCGCGGCTGGGCCGTCGATTGCGCTGTTTGCATGGGTCTCCTCTCCGTTCTTATAGGTGTCGCATCAGGCTCGGTATTCGACGCCGGGCAGCACACATAGCATCTCGAACGCCAAGTTGGCGCCCAGCAGAGCCGTCGTCCCGAACGGGTCATACGGCGGAGACACCTCGACCAGATCCGCCCCGACGATGTCGAGGCCGCGTGCGCCGCGCACGATCTCCAGCGCCTGCGGCACGGTCAGGCCGCCAATTTCCGGCGTACCGGTGCCGGGCGCATAGGCGGGGTCGATACCGTCGATGTCAAAGCTGATGTAGACGGGGCCACCCTGTACGCGAGCGCGCACCTCTTCCATGAGCGGCGTGAGCGAGCGGTGCCAGCATTCCTCGGCGGTCACCACGCGAAAGCCCTGTTCACGGCACCAGTCGAAATCCTCGGCCGCGTAGCCGGTACCGCGCAGGCCGATCTGCACGACGCGGCTGCAATCGAGCAGCCCTTCTTCCACAGCGCGGCGAAATGGCGTGCCGTGCGCGATCTTCTCGCCGAACATCGTGTCGTTGACGTCGGCATGCGCATCCACGTGGATCAGGCCGATGCGGCCGTACTTGGCATGCATCGCACGCAAGATGGGCAGCGTGACGGTGTGATCACCGCCCAGGCCGATCGGCCGGCAGCCGTCGGCAATGATCTCCCGGTAAGCCGCCTCAATGCGCGCGATCGAGTCATGCAGGTTGTATGGGTTGGTCGGCACGTCGCCGATGTCGGCCACGCGCAGTGAGTCGAACGGCGCAGCGCGCGTGGCCATGTTGTACGGCCGCAGGAGGACGGATTCTGCGCGGATCTGCCGGGGCCCGAGCCGCGCCCCGTTGCGGTTGGACGTGCCAAGGTCGAACGGCACGCCGACAAAGCACGCGTCCAACCCGGCGGCAGACGTGGCGGCAGGCAGCCGCATCATGGTGGTAATGCCGCCAAAACGCGGCATGGCGTTACCCGAAGCGGGCTGGAAGAGGTTGGCGCGGTCGTTCATGGCAGTCGCATGGTCACATCGTCCCGAAACGATGTAAGTAGTGTCAATACACTGCATTCTTGCCGATGGATTTCGCACGTAGAATGCGAAATCTCCGAATCAAACATCGATATATATCGATGTATCGACCACCGTGCTGGGACAAGCTTCCGATCTTGATCTGCGACTGATCCGCGTATTCCTCGCCGTGGTCGACGCGGGCGGCATCACCCCTGCCCAGGCAACGCTGAACGTGGGGCAATCCACCATCAGCACGCAGCTGTCCACGCTGGAGACGCGACTCGGCTATCGGCTATGCGAGCGCGGCCGCAGCGGCTTCCGGCTCACCGCGCGCGGCGAACGCTTCGTCGATTCCGCACGCAAGCTGCTGGGCGCACTCGACGTCTTCAGCGCGGAGGCCCGCAAGGTGGGTCGCACGCTCGTCGGCACGTTGAATCTCGGCTTGATCGGCCATGCGCCCGTCAACGCGAATGCGCGTATCAGCCAGGCCATCGAGCGCTTTCGGGAGCGCGATGAATCCGTGCATTTCACGGTCTCGGTGCGCCCGCCCGGGGAGCTGGAAGGACTGCTGCTCGACAGCAAGATCCACATGGCGATCGGCTATTTCTGGCACCGTGTGCCGGCGCTGGACTACACCACGATCTTCCACGAGACACAGCTTGCGTATGCGGGGCGCGGCCATCCGCTGTTCAGCAAGGCCGGGGACGTGACGCCCGCGCAGGCATTGGCGCACGCGTGGGCGTGGCGCAGCTATCCCCTGCCCGATGCGGCGGGGTCGCCAGCCGAGCGGCCGGTGACTGCAGTGGCCGACAACATGGAAGCGGTGGCCATGCTGGTGCTTTCAGGCCGGCACCTGGGTTACCTGCCGGAGCACTTTGCGGCGCCGTATGTGGCACAGGGCCTGTTGACGCCGTTGGCACCCGCTGCCATGCGCTACGAGGTGCCGTTCGACATGGTGGTGCGCCGCGACGCCCGGCGCAATGATCTGCTGGCCGCCTTCATCGCCGACATGAAAGCGGCCCACGCCTAGGAAAACGGCAAGCCGTCAGTTCGATGCCCGTTGCACCAACTCCATGAACGCCTTGGCCGGCAGCGGCCCATGACACGACTGGGTGCCGTTGGGCCCGCGCAGCAGCAGCCAGACGCTCTCGCTGGCCGGTGGCTGAATCACGAACGGTTGGTGCGCCGCAGCCTCAGGCAGACGCGGATCGACCGGCGCCTGGATCGGCACGACCTGCCCAGCGTGCCCCTTCACCAAGGCGCTGCACTCGGCGCCTGGCAGCTCGGTCGCGTGCAGGAAATCCTTGTTGACCAAGGCCTCGGCAAGCACCGTGTCAGGCGCGGTAAGGAAGGAATCGACGTCAAAACGGGACGCACCCGTGGAGGCGCATCCCGCAAACACGGCTGCCGCTGACGCTGCAGCGGCTACGGCGGCGGCTCGGTGCAGCGACGTGGTGAACGGCAAAGGCATGGTCGGTCTCCTGGTCTAGGACAGCAACGGCGCCGGCCTGCACGCGTCATTGCTTGATGACGTCGGCCCCTTTGGGCGGCGTAAAGCGGAACACGTTGGCCGGCAGTTGCGGATTCTTCTGGATGTTCGAGAACGTCAGCAAGGTCGTGTTTCCGAAGGCATCGCGCAGCTCCATCCCCTGCAGCTCGCCGCTGCGGAAACCAATGGCGATGCGTTCGAACTGGGTGTCCTTGGCCTTGGGGGTAAGTTCAGCCCAGTCGATGCCGTCTTTGGTACCGCCTTCCTTGAGCGTGAAGTTCTTGGCCAGATCGTTGCTGCCGAACAGGATGGCGGCCGGGCTGGAGCCCAGCGAGGCATCAAGCTTGCGCTCCGTGATCTGGTTCAGGTCCTTGTCGAAGATGTAGAGCGTCTGGCCGTCGGCCGAGAGTTGCTGCTCGTACGGCTTTACATAGCGCCAGACAAAGCGGCCCGGGCGCGAGAAAACGAAATCGCCGCTGGACGTGCCGGCCACGCGCAGCGGGTTACCGTTGGTGCCGCCCTTCACCTGCCGCTGCACGAACTCACCGCGCGCGGTGCTGACGTTGCTCACGAAGGCGTTGAGCTGTTCGACTGCCCCCGCGTAGGCGCCGGCAGACCATGCCGCCAGCGAGACCAGCCCGGCGGCCATCAGGTGACGTGCTTTCAACACAAACATAGGAATTCCGGTTTCAGTTGATCTTGTTATTAGTGGCCGGCCGCGCCGGAACATTCCGCCCGCGCGGTAACGCGATGTAACTGCAAATGCGGGCAGCGTCATTCCTCTTCGACGACGTTGCCGTTGCGGTTGGGCGCCAGGATTTCGCGGTTGCCGTTGCCGGACATGGCAGACACAAGGCCCGCCTTTTCCATGTCCTCAAGCAGGCGTGCGGCGCGGTTATAGCCGATGCGCAGGTGGCGCTGCACCAGCGAGATCGACGCGCGACGGTTCTTGAGCACCACGTCGACCGCCTGGTCGTACAGCGGATCAGCCTCACCGCCGCCCGCACCGACAAGGCCAGCACCGCCACCAAAGCCATCGACGCCGCCCTCGCCATCAGCCAAGCCGCCTTCGAGAATCCCTTCGATGTAGTTCGGCTCACCCTGCGCCTTGAGGTTATCGACGATGCGGTGGACTTCCTCGTCCGACACGAACGCACCGTGCACCCGCACCGGCAGGCCGGTGCCCGGCGCGAGATACAGCATGTCGCCCATGCCGAGCAGTGCCTCGGCGCCCTGCTGGTCGAGAATGGTGCGCGAGTCGATCTTGCTGCTGACCTGGAACGCGATCCGCGTCGGCACGTTGGCCTTGATCAGGCCCGTAATCACGTCCACCGACGGACGCTGCGTCGCCAGCACCAGGTGGATGCCGGCGGCACGCGCCTTCTGCGCAATCCGTGCGATTAGTTCTTCGACCTTCTTGCCGACCACCATCATCAGGTCGGCCAGCTCATCGATCACGATGACAATCATGGGCAGCTTGTCGAGCGGCTCCGGCGCGTCGGGCGTCAGGCTGAACGGGTTGGCAATCTTTTCTTCGCGCGCGGCGGCTTCTTCGATCTTCTTGTTGAAGCCGGCCAGGTTTCGCACGCCCATCTTGCTCATGAGCTTGTAGCGCCGCTCCATCTCGCCCACGGCCCAATTGAGCGCGTGGCCGGCCTGGCGCATGTCGGTCACGACCGGGCACAGCAGGTGCGGAATGCCTTCGTAGATGCTCAACTCCAGCATCTTCGGGTCGATCAGGATCAGGCGCACCGCGTCCGCCTTCGCCTTGTACAGCAGCGACAGGATCATCGCGTTGATGCCGACCGACTTACCGGAACCCGTGGTGCCGGCCACCATGCAGTGCGGCATCTTCGCCAGATCGGCTACGACCGGCTTGCCGGCAATGTCCTTGCCCAGCGCCAGCGTAAGCTGCGATGCGCTCTCGTTATAGACCTGCGAACCAAGGATCTCCGACAGGCGCACCGCCTGGCGCTTCGGGTTCGGCAGCTCCAGGCCCATGTAGTTCTTGCCCGGAATCGTCTCGACTACGCGGATCGACACCAGTGACAGCGAACGCGCCAGGTCCTTCGCCAAGTTGACGATCTGGCTGCCCTTGACGCCCGTGGCAGGTTCGATTTCGTAGCGCGTGATGACCGGGCCCGGATAGGCCGCCACCACCTGCACTTCCACGCCGAAATCCTTGAGCTTCTTCTCGATCAGGCGCGAGGTGAATTCCAGCGTTTCGGCGCTGACGGTCTCCACAACCGGCGGGATCGGATCGAGCAGCGCCAGCGGCGGCAGGTCGGAATCGTGAATATCGACAAACAGCGGCTGCTGCTTTTCGCGCTCCACGCGCTCGCTCTTGACCACGGCGGTCGGGCGCACGATCTGCACCGGCGGCGATTCTTCAATGCGCACGCGGCGCGTTTCGACCACTTCTTCGCGCTCGACCTTGGCCGCCTCGCCGATGGCCCGGTCCTGTTTGCTCTCCCGGCGCGTCTTGAAGCCGACGAACAGCATCTCGACGCCCGCACCGATCTGCTCGGCGAGGTTCAGCCACGAAAAATGGAAGAACAGCGACAGCCCGACCAGGAATGCAAACAGCAGCGCCAGCGTGCCGCCCGTGAAGCCCAGCGAATGCTGCATCGCACCGCCGATCACATCGCCCAGCACGCCTCCCGGTGCACGCGGCAGCTTCATGTGCAGCGAGTACATGCGAATGGCTTCCAAGCCCATGCTGGAAGCCAGGATGAGCGCAAAGCCGATCCACGTGACACTGGCATCAACACGCGCCGTGGAGGTGCGCGGAAGACGCTCGTCCGACATCAGCTCGCGCCAGCCGCGCCAGACCTTGCGCACGAGCAGAACAGCCCACCAGTAGGCGGACGCGCCAAAGACAAACAGCAGCAGATCGGCCAGCCACGCGCCCACGCGGCCGCCCAGGTTGCGGATCTCGTCGACCTGGCTGGCGTGGGTGAAACCGGGATCGGCCCGGTTGTATGACAGGAGAATGATCAGGAAGGCGATGGTCACCGCCAGCATCAGGAACCAGCGGACCTCCCCCAGCAGCCGGCCAATGCGGGACGGCAGTGCGGACGGATCGGTGCGGGTTGTCGGAGTGGTGGAAGCTCGAGCCATGCGGGAGACGCGGAGAGACGGATGTGCCGCTCGGGCGAGACCGCGCGGCTTGGGACAGCACAAGTACGATGCCAAGGATTGTAACGCGGCCCTATCACCGCCATTGGAATTTACAACCGGGCGGGCGAGGGGGTGCCACTTTATAATGGCGCCCATCACCCTCACCTAGCCTGCACGGCGGCGCTCCACCCCTCGTGCCGCGCACACAAAGAACGCATCATGGCAAAACACGCAAAAGTGCTGATCCTTGGCTCCGGCCCCGCCGGTTACACGGCCGCGATTTACGCTGCCCGGGCCAATCTGAACCCGGTGCTGGTCACCGGCCTGGCGCAGGGCGGCCAGCTGATGACCACCACCGACGTGGAAAACTGGCCCGCTGACAAGGAACACCTGCAAGGCCCCGAGTTGATGCAGCGCTTCCTGGAGCACGCCGAGCGTTTCAAGACCGAAGTGCTGTTCGACCACATCCACACCGCGCATCTGAAGGAAAAGCCGATCCGCCTGGTAGGCGATTCGGGCGAATACACCTGCGATGCGCTGATCGTCTCCACCGGCGCTTCGGCCCAATACCTGGGCCTGCCGTCGGAAGAGGCCTTCGCGGGCCGCGGCGTGTCTGCCTGCGCAACGTGCGACGGCTTCTTCTACAAGGGCCAGGAAGTGGCCGTGGTGGGTGGCGGCAACACCGCCGTGGAAGAAGCGCTGTACCTGGCCAACATCGCCAGCAAGGTCACGCTCATCCACCGCCGCGACAAGTTCCGCGCCGAGCCGATCCTGATCGACCGCCTGCATGAGCAGGAGAAGAAAGGCAAGATCGAAATCAAGACCAACATGGTGCTCGACGAGATCCTGGGCGACGACTCCGGCGTGACGGGCGCCCGCCTGAAGGGCACGAACGAGAACGAAGGCAAGGTCGAAGAGGTCAAGGTGGCTGGCGTGTTCATCGCCATCGGCCACAAGCCGAACACCGACATCTTCCGCGGTCAGCTCGACATGAACGACACGGGCTACATCCGCACGAAGAGCGGCCTGGACGGCATGGCCACGGCCACCAACATCCCGGGCGTGTTCGCCGCCGGCGACGTGCAGGACCACATCTACCGCCAGGCCATCACCAGCGCCGGCACCGGCTGCATGGCTGCGCTGGACGTCCAGCGCTACCTGGAAAGCCTGGAATAAGCTTCATCGCCCCGGGTCTCCCGGGCGCAGACAACGCGGCCGATGGGTGACCATCGGCCGTTTTGCCGTGTGCGGCGCCTTCGTATAATCGATAGACGCTCCACCCGACGTGCTCGCCCGCCCTTCACCATGAAACGCGCTTCTTCCTCCGCCAACAAGCTCAGCCTGACCGACCTGGTCAGTCTGCGTGACCAGCTCAAACACGAGACGGAGGCACGCGAAGCCGAGCGGCAGCGCGCTGAAGCCGCCGCCCGCAAGGCCGCCGAAGAGGCCAACGTGTTCCGAGCCAGCATCGGCGAGGTGAGCGCCCTGCGCCAGAACAAGCGCGTTGAACATCCGCGCAATCCGCCCGCGCCGGACCCCGTGCATTCGCGCGCCGAAGAGCAGACCGTCCTGCGCGATTCCCTGTCGGATGAGTTCGATGTGGACAACTTGCTCGAAACCGACGACACGCTGTCCTACCGTCGCCCGGGCATTGGCGACGACGTGCTCAAAAAGCTACGCCGAGGCGAGTGGGCCACGCAAGACCAAATCGACCTGCACGGCATGCGCCGCGAAGAAGCCCGCGAGGCGTTGGCCGCCTTCCTGCGCCGTGCCGTGCAGCGCGGCATCCGCTGCGTGCGCGTGATCCACGGCAAGGGTCTCGGCTCGCCCGACAAAACGCCCGTGCTCAAAGGCAAGGTGCGCTCGTGGCTGGTGCAGAAGGAAGAGGTGATCGCCTTCGTCGAGCCGCGCAACACGGCGGGCGGCGCGGGCGCCGTGCTCGTGCTGCTGCGCCAGCCGTACGGCTCCTGATCGCAGTCAGACGGGACACACATGCACGTAACGCGCCTGCAGTTGGTGATGCACTGGGTGGAGATCCTCGCGGTCTTCTCGTTTGCCATCTCGGGGCTGGCAGAGGCCAAACGGCGTCGGCTCGATGCTGTGGGCGCGTTCATCGTTGCGTTCCTGACCGCGTTTGGGGGCGGTACGCTGCGCGATCTTCTGCTGGATCGGCGGCCGTTCTACTGGATCGAGCACGAGCAATACCTGCTTGCGCTGTTCGTGATGAGCCTGTTTGCCAACTGGGTGATCCGGCTGGTGAGCCAGCTGGTTTCCGACCGCGTGCTGATCGTGGCCGACGCCATCGGCTTGGGGCTCTTTGGCGTGCTGGGCACGCAACTGGCGCTCGATGCGGGCGTGCCGGTCTTCGTGTCGGTGATGATGGGCGTGATCACGGCGGCCTTTGGCGGCCTGCTGCGCGACGTGGTCTGCAATGAAGTGCCCATGCTGCTGCGGGACAATCACCCGTACGCAACGTGCGCGTTTCTGGGGTGCTTCCTCTACGTCGGGCTGACGCACACGGACTTGCTGCCGAGCGTGTCCGTGGTGATCGCCACGCTGGCGATCGTGATCGGGCGGCTGGTGACGCTGCGCTGGAACATCACCCTGCCGCGTTGACCCACGCTGCCAGGCGCGAGCGCCGGCCAAACATTGCAGCTTCAGACCGCTGCTTCGTCCTTCTCGCCGGTGCGGATGCGGATCACCTGCTCCACCGGCATCACGAAGATCTTGCCGTCGCCGATCTTGCCGGTCTTGGCCGCCTTGACGATCGTGTCGATCACGTTTTCGACCTGGCTCTCGGCCACCACCACCTCGATCTTGATCTTCGGCAGGAAGTCGACCACGTATTCCGCACCGCGATACAGCTCGGTGTGGCCCTTCTGGCGGCCGAAGCCCTTGACCTCGGTGACGGTCAGGCCGGTCACCCCCACGTCGGCGAGCGACTCGCGCACTTCGTCCAGTTTGAAGGGCTTGATGATGGCGGTGATTTGTTTCATGGGTGTCTCGCTCACTGGTTGGTGAAGTATTCAAGCGTCCAATAATACTGGAGCCGGCTAATGCGCACATCCCGGGCGATGCCGGCCACCGTTTGCAGCAGCGTCGGATCGTCGGGAAAATTCTTCAGCACGTCGTGCTCGCTGCCGTCGCGCAGGGGGCGCCGCTGCCACGTGTTGCCATGTTCGTCGTTGTAGGCAATGGGCGTGCTCGAGCCAACCACATACTGGTTATCGAACCACAGCACGCGTACGCCGGGGCCCAAGGCGCGGTGCAGCCCTTCGACGTGCCGGCGCAAGTGCTGCAGCGGCACATGTGACCACCAGCAACCCGTCGTCATCACGTCGAACGTGCCGGGCGCGAAGGGCAGCGCATCGTTGTCGGAACGCACGAACGACGCCCCGGCGATGCCCTTGTCGCGGGCAATGCGCAGCACGGCGTCGTTGTAGTCCGCGCCAACGATGCTGCGCGCCTCCGTCATCGCCTCGGTCCAGAAACCGGTGCCGCACGCCAGATCCAGGACCCGCGCACCACGGGTCACGTCGCGCACGCGCGCCTTCAACCACGCCAAGTCGCCCTGCCGCTCGGGCTTCGTGTAGATGCGCTCGTATTCGGGCGCGCGCTTGGCGTAGTAGTCGAGCATGACCGCGGCTTACTCTTTGAAGCGCGACGTGATCGGATACCGCCAGTCGCGGCCGAACGCGCGCTGCGTCACGCGAATGCCCACCGGCGCCTGACGCCGCTTGTATTCGTTGATCTTGATGAGGCGCACGATCTTGTGTACGTCGGCCTCGGCAAACCCATTCGCGATGATGTCGGCCACCGGCTGGTTCTGCTCCATGTAGCGCTGCACGATGGCGTCGAGCGCATCGTATTCGGGCAGGCTGTCCTGGTCGGTCTGGTTCTCGCGCAGCTCGGCCGATGGCGCGCGGGTCAGGATGCGCTCGGGAATCACTTCCGACAACGTATTGCGATAGCGGCACAGCCGGTAGACCAGCGTCTTGAAGATGTCCTTGATGACGGCAAAACCGCCGGCCATATCGCCGTACAGCGTGCAGTAACCGACGGCCATTTCGCTCTTGTTGCCAGTGGTGAGGACGATGCGGCCGCTTTTGTTGGACAACGCCATCAGCAGCGTGCCGCGAATGCGCGCCTGGATGTTCTCTTCCGTCGCATCTTCGGGCAACCCGCGGAACTCCTCCGCCAGTGCGCCCTTGAATGCGTCGAACATCGGGCTGATGGCGATTTCGTCGTACTGCACGCCAAGGCGGGCCGCCATGTCGCGCGCGTCCACCCACGAGATATCTGCCGTGTAGCGCGAGGGCATCATCACCGCGCGTACACGGTCGGCGCCCAGCGCATCGACGGCAATCGCAAGCACCAACGCCGAATCGACGCCGCCCGACAAGCCGATGATCGCGCCCGGGAAGCCGTTCTTGCCGAGGTAGTCGCGCACGCCCAGCTTGAGCGCCTCGTACACCTGGGCTTCGAGCGAGGCCTCCGGCACGATCGTACCCGGCAGGGCGCGTCCGCCATCGAACTGAACGTAGCCGACGCCCTCCACAAACTGCCCCATCCGAACGACAACGTTGCCTTCGGCATCAAGCACGAACGAGCCCCCGTCGAACACGAGTTCATCCTGCCCGCCGACGAGGTTTGCATACACATGCGGCAAGCCCGATTCCTTCACACGCGCACCGATGATCCGCTCGCGCAGGTCTTCCTTGTCGAGGTGGTACGGCGAGGCGTTGGGGATCAACACAACCTGCGCGCCGGCGGCCTTGGCATAGGCCGTGGCCGTGGCGTACCAGGCGTCTTCGCAGATGATGACGCCGAAGCGCGTGCCGTCCACTTCGAACACAAAGGGCTCGGTGCCGGGCTGGAAGTAGCGCTTCTCGTCGAAGACCTCGTTGTTGGGCAGTTCCAGCTTGTTGTACCGGCCGACCACACGGCCATCCACGGCCACCGTGGCGCTGTTCGTGGGCTTGGGCAGCACGCCGGGCGCCGGGGCTTCCAGCGAGAGTTGCGGGTGCCCGATCAGCACGTGCAAACCCGGGAAGGCCGCCAGCTCGGCGATGAGCGCGTCGAGCGCACGGGCGCTGGCATCGACAAAGGCCGGGCGCAGCAGCAGGTCTTCGGGCGGATAACCGGTGAGCGACAGTTCCGGCGTGAGCAGGATGCGCGCACCAGCCTGGTGCGCTTCGCGCGCGGCGGCGACGATGCGGGAAGCATTGCCGGCGAAATCGCCGACGGTGCAGTTGATCTGGGCGAGAGCGACAGAGACGGTCATGGGGGCAATGTGGATTGCAAGCGCGGCATCCGAAGCTCGAATTAGAATCGGCGGCATGACCTCTCGCCCCCTTGCTCCCGAGCCTCAAGCGCGCGCTGGTTCGCGACACGAATTGGCCGATTATCGCACGCGACTTGTGACCGATCTGCGTGACATCGGCCGCGATGCCTGGGATGCCCTGCTCGCCCTGCAGCCCGAGGCAACGCCTTTTCTGCGCTTCGATTTCCTGCACGCCCTGCATGCGAGCGGCAGCGCATCGCCCGACACCGGCTGGTCGCCGCAATACCTGACGCTGTGGCAAGACGGCCCCGACGGCGAAGTGCTCGCTGCAGCCGTACCGCTGTACGTGAAAGGCCACTCCTATGGCGAGTACGTCTTCGACTGGGCGTGGGCCAATGCGTATGCGCAGCACGGGCTGGAGTACTACCCAAAATGGCTGTCGGCCGTGCCGTTTACGCCGGTGCAGGGTGCTCGGTTGCTGGCGCGGGAAGCGGCTGCGCGCGCAGCGCTGGTCGAAACGTTGCTGGCAGTGGCGCGCCAGAGCGCGTTGTCATCGCTGCATGTGCTGTTTCCCACTGCCGGTGAAGCCGAGCAACTGCGCAGCGCCGGCATGCTGCTGCGGCACGGCGTGCAGTTCCACTGGTGCAATCCGGGCTTCGCCAGCTTCGACGACTTCCTGGCCGCGCTGGAACAGAAGAAGCGCAAGAATATCCGCGCGGAGCGTCGCCGCGTGCATGAGGCCGGCATCACCTTCCGTCACGTCCCCGGCGCAGCCGCCACGGACGCCGACTGGCGCTTCTTCCACCGGTGCTATCGCACCACTTACCGCGAGCATCACTCGTCGCCGTATCTGAACCTGGAGTTCTTCCGCCAGATCGCTCGGACGATGCCGGAAAACCTGCTCCTGGTGATCGCCTCGCGTGATGGCAATGACATCGCCAGCGCGCTGCTGGTGATCGACATGCGCCCCGAGGCGTCCGTCATGTACGGCCGCTACTGGGGCGCGATCGAGCATCACCCCTGCCTGCACTTTGAGACGGCGTATTACCAGCCGTTGACGTACTGCATCGCGCACGGCATCCGCACGTTCGAAGGTGGTGCGCAAGGCGAACACAAGATGGCACGCGGCTTCGAGCCCGTGGCGACGCTGTCGGCACACTGGCTGGCGCACCCCGCATTTGCCGATGCCGTGGGCAGGTTCCTCGACCGCGAAACGGCCGGCATGGAAGCGTATCTGGACGAACTGACGGACCGCTCGCCGTTCAGGCAGCGGCCGGGATCGGACTAGCAGGGGGAAAACAGCGGAGGGGGGAAAGACAGCGCCCGCACGAACGGCGGACGCGGTGGCGCAGCTTAGTGCTCGGCAGGTTTCTGCTGGGCGATCACGCAGTGTGCGGCGTTCGAATCAACCGCCATGGAGGGGACAGCCATGGAGGGCGATGCGACGGCACGCTCGCCAGCGTGGGCTGCGTCCGGCGGCCCAACCAGCAGCGCCCACGCGGTAAATGCCGCCATAGCCACGGCGGAGAGCACGGGAACGACAACAGTCTTGTTCAACATCGCAGTACCGGGGGTTGGAGTCAAACTTGCCCGGGAGTCTAGAGGGGTCGTTTCCGATGGGCAAATGAGCGTTTCTTAAATCTCTGTGTAGCAGAACTACCGGGCGGTAAGTATGCGCTATGCGTGAAAAATACCATGGAACGCATACAACGGGCCCACCCGGCCACAGATGGCGCCCCGATGCGAGTCGACGAATCTCCGCGCGTTACACCGATGACGGCTTTGCAAAGAAAAAATCCCGGCGCTCCATCCGGAGGCCGGGATTTGTAAGACACGCCGTACAGCGAAATCGTGAAATTGCTTACTTCTTATAGTTGGCAACGCCGTCGGCGATTTCCTTGTGGGCTTCCTCAATACCGCCCCAGCCTTCGACCTTGACCCACTTGCCGGCTTCCAGCGCCTTGTAGTGCTCGAAGAAGTGCTTGATCTGATCCAGCAGGTTCTGGCCGACGTCCGACAGGTCGGTCATGTGGGCCGTTGCGGGGCTGAGCTTGTTGACCGGCACGGCAACCAGCTTGGCATCCACACCGGATTCATCCGTCATCTTCAGCATGCCCAGGGCACGGCAGCGCACCACGCAACCGTGGATGAGCGGGAACGGCGTGACGACCAGCACGTCGACCGGGTCACCGTCGCCCGAGAGCGTCTGCGGGATGAAGCCGTAGTTGGCCGGGTAGCGCATGCCGGTGCCAACGAAGCGGTCTACGAACAGCAGGCCGGTTTCCTTGTCGGCTTCGTACTTGACCGGATCGCTTTGCGCCGGGATCTCGATGATGACGTTGAAGTCGTTGGGGATGTCCTTGCCCGGCGAGACGTTGTTGAAGCTCATGGAAATGCTCCGGAATGCGCGAAGTGCGTAAAAACGCGACGCAAATGGTTGGAAAGAAGCCTAAAAAACTGTCGGCGGGCATTATAGCCCCTCACACCCGGCCGCTTGCCCTACCCGGCGCGCGCGCGTGCGAAAATCGCGCGTTGCCGATCTTTGCAGGAACCCCCCATGCATGCCCAGCACTTCATCGCCAACCGTCTGATGTCGCCCGATTCGGGGCTGCGCATCAAGGTGTTCGATCCGTCCGACGGCCAATCCTTTGCCGAGATTGCGCGCGGCAACGCCACCGACATCAACGTGGCAGTGCATGCCGCGCGGCGGGCGTTCGAAGGCGTGTGGGGTCAACTGGCGCCGGCCGAGCGCGGCCGTGTGCTGATGCGCGTAGCCGTGCGCCTGGCCGATCACGAAGAAGAACTCGCCCGCCTGGAAGCCCGCGACACCGGCAAGCCCATGCGCCAGGCGCGCGCCGATGCCCGCGCCGTCGCCCGCTACTTCGAGTTCTACGCCGGCGCCGCCGACAAGCTCCACGGGCAGACCATCCCCTACCCGGCCGATACCACCGTGCTGACCGTGCGCGAGCCGCATGGCGTGACCGCGCACATCATCCCGTGGAATTACCCGATGCAGATCTTCGGGCGCAGCGTGGGCGCCGCATTGGCAGCCGGCAACGCGTGCGTGGTCAAGCCGGCGGAAGACGCGTGCCTGTCGGTCCTGCGCGTGGCGGAGCTGGCCGCCGAGGCCGGCCTGCCCGATGGCGCACTCAACATCGTGACGGGCTATGGCCACGAAGCCGGCGCGGCTCTGGCGGCGCACCCCGGGATCAACCATGTGTCGTTCACGGGGTCGCCGGAAACGGGCAAGGCCATTGTGCGAGCGGCCGCCGACAACCACGTGCCCGTCACGCTGGAACTGGGCGGCAAATCTCCGCAAATCGTGTTTGCCGATGCCGATCTGGAAGCGGCCATTCCGGCCGTGGTGAACGGCATCATCCAGAACGCCGGCCAGACCTGCTCTGCAGGCAGCCGCGTACTGATCGAGCGCAGCATCTACGAGGCAATGCTGGACCGGCTCGCCATGGTGTTCGAATCGATCAGGGTCGGCCCGTCGTCGCTGGATCTGGATTGCGGCCCGCTCATCAACCCCAAGCAGCAGCAGCGCGTGTGGGATTTCGTCTCGGATGCGCAGCACGCCAACATTCCGGTGATGGCGCAGGGCCAGGTGGTGCCTGAGGCGCCCGAGACCGGCTATTACCAGGCGCCAATGCTGCTGCGGGATGTGCCCCACACGCACCGCCTCGCCCAGCAGGAAGTGTTCGGCCCGCTGCTGGCCGCCATGCCGTTCGACACCGAAGCCGAAGCGCTGGCCCTGGCCAACGACACACCGTACGGCCTGGTGGCCGGCGTGTGGACAAACGACGGTGGCCGCCAGATGCGCCTTGCGCGCAAGCTCAGGGCCGGCCAGGTCTTCATCAACAATTACGGCGCGGGCGGCGGCGTTGAACTGCCCTTCGGCGGAACGGGCCAGTCGGGGCACGGGCGCGAAAAGGGCTTCGAAGCGCTCTACGGCTTTACCACGCTCAAGACCATCGCCATCCGCCACGGCTAAGGCACAACGCAACATTCCACCCACAACACGAGGAGACACCATGCGGCTTGCCGGCAAGATTGCCATCGTCACGGGCGCGGGTTCAGGCTTTGGCGAGGGTATCGCCAACACCTTTGCCCGCGAAGGCGCACGCGTCGTCGTCAACGACTTGAATGCGGAGGCCGGTGAGCGTGTAGCCAGCGCCATTCGCGTGGCCGGCGGCGATGCGCATTTCGTGCAGGCTGACGTCTCCAATGGCGATTCCGTCGCCAAGCTGCTGGGCGCCACGCTGGCGCGCTATGGCGATCTGCACATCGTCGTGAACAATGCCGGCACCACGCACAAGAACAAGCCGTTGCTGCAGATCACCGAAGACGAGTTCGACCGCGTGATGGCTGTCAACGTGAAGAGCATTTACTGGACGGCACATCACATCGTCCCGCACTTCCGGGAGCGCGGCGGCGGCGTGTTCGTCAATGTGGCGTCCACCGCTGGCATCCGGCCGCGGCCCGGGCTCGTCTGGTACAACGCCAGCAAGGGCGCCGTCATCACAGCCAGCAAGGCGATGGCGGCCGAGCTGGGCCCCGACAAGATCCGCGTGAACTGCGTGAACCCGGTAATGGGTGCCACGGGCCTCATTGAGCAGTTCATGGGCGTACCCGACACCCCCGAGAACCGCGCGCGCTTCCTGGCGACGATCCCGATGGGGCGGCTCTCCACGCCGCAGGATGTGGCCAACGCATGCCTGTACTTGGCGTCGGACGAAGCCGAGTTCATTACCGGCGCGTGCCTGGAGGTGGACGGCGGGCGCTGCGTATAAACCCTGCCGGCGGGCGTCTTGGCGCGCCCGTCCGAGAAGCGCAGAATGCTGTGGCGGTTTTCCAGGCCGAGGTAGGTAACGAGGAGCACTCGGCCTGAACTCACAATAACTCTGGAGACCCGATGGCCACCACCACCCCACCCACCTCACCGGTCGGCGGCGCAGGCACGCTGCCGCCCCAGTCCGCAAGTGCATTTGAAGAAGCCACCTACCGCAAAGTGACGTGGCGCCTGGTTCCGTTCCTGCTGCTGTGCTATGTGGTCGCGTATCTCGATCGCGTCAACGTGGGCTTTGCCAAGCTGCAGATGCTCAACGACCTCAAGTTCAGCGAGACCATCTACGGGCTCGGCGCCGGCATCTTCTTCATCGGTTACTTCCTCTTTGAAGTGCCGAGCAACGTGATCCTGCACCGCGTGGGCGCACGCATCTGGATCGCGCGGATCATGATCTCGTGGGGCATCATCTCGGCGGCCATGATGTTCGTGACCACGCCGGCCATGTTCTACGTGATGCGCTTCCTGCTGGGGCTGGCAGAAGCCGGCTTCTTCCCGGGGATCATCCTGTACCTCACGTATTGGTATCCGGCGCAGCGGCGCGGGCGCACCACCACCTTCTTCATGACGGCAATTGCGCTGTCGGGCGTGATCGGCGGCCCCATCTCGGGCTGGGCGATGAAGGCGTTTGCCGGCGTCTACGGCCTGGCCGGCTGGCAGTGGATGTTCCTGATCGAAGGCATTCCGTCAATCATCGTCGGCATCGTCGTGCTGGCGTATCTGGACGACCGCATCAGCCACGCGAAGTGGCTGACTGACGAAGAGAAGGCGCTGCTCGCGCGCAACATCGCCGCGGAAGACGCCGAGAAGGAAGACCCGCCCATCCGCACCGTCATGGCCAGCCCGCGCGTATGGCTGATGAGCCTGATCTACTTCACCTTCGTGATGGGCCTATATGGCGTGAGCTTCTGGCTGCCGACGCTGATCAAGCAGACCGGCGTGGCCGATCCGTTCTCGGTCGGCCTGCTGACGGCGATTCCGTACGGCGCAGCAGTCGTCGCGATGGTCCTGGTGGCACGCAGCGCCGATCGCCTGCGCGAGCGCCGCTGGCACATCGCGATTCCCGCAGTGGTGGGCGCGGTCGGGCTCGTACTGTCAGCCGTCTGGCACACCGACACCATGCTGGCCATGGCCGCACTCACGCTCGGCACCATGGGCATCCTGACCACGTTGCCGCTGTTCTGGAGCCTGCCGACCGCATTCCTGGCGGGGACCGGCGCGGCCGCCGGCATTGCGCTGATCAATTCGCTGGGCAATCTCGCGGGCTTCCTGAGCCCCTACGCCGTCGGCTGGCTAAAAGACTCCACGCAGAGTACCGATTCGGGCATGTACATGCTGGCCGCATCGATGGTGCTGGGCGCGATGCTCACGCTTTCCGTGCCGGCGCGGATGGTGAACAAATAGGCGCCATCACCCGCAAGAAAAAAGGCCGGGGTCATCCCGGCCTTTGTCATTTCACGGCAAGCAAGGCGCTTTGCCGATAGTGTCGCTGGGCCTCTTCCATCCGCTCCGTCTGCTCGAACATCTGCGCCAGTGCCAGGTGCGCATGGGCGCGCAGGTTGCCTGGATGGTCTGCATCGGCATACTTCAACGCCGATTCCAGGCTCGACTGCGCCTTGCCCCAGAGCTGCTCCTTGAAGCACAGCATGCCGAGCGTGTAGAACAGGTCGGCATCCACCGGATGCTGGCCAAGCCATTTCTCGGCTTGCTGGATCAGCGGCAACGCCTTGCCGGGCACTGCGCAATCCGCATAGCGGCGGATCAGGCGACCATCCCAATGCGCCTTCAGGCCGTCTTCGACGATGCGTTTCGCATCATCGGTGCGACCCAGCTGCACAAAGTACAGCGCCGCCTGCGAAGCGATGCGCGGTGAGCGGCGCTCCTCCGGAGTGAGTTCGCGCCAGAAGCTGTTGAGGGCATCGGCATCGTGCCGGCGCTCGGCCAGCAGCGTTTCACAGGCCATCTGCTTGAGGCGCGCGGCCAGCACCGAATGGATGGCGTTGCGCTTTTCCAGTGCGCGCGTGAGGCGCAGCACCTCGCCCCAGTTCTTCAAATGCTGATGCGCCCGCAACGCAATGCGCTGCGCCTGAATCTGCCGCGAACCCTGCGATTGCAGTTGCGCGATCTTCTCGAGCGCGCCTTCCGCATCGCGCGCATCGACCAGCAGTTCGGCCATCGACACAAGCTTCGCCTGCTCACGATCGGGCGAGGACACTTCGGCCATCCACGCGTCGCGGCGCTCGGTCTCCTGCATGCGGTGTGCGGCACGGGCGCCGATCAGCGCGGCCGTTTCGCGCTGCGGCTCCCAGGCCTGGGCTTCGCGCGCCTGGCGTTCCGCATGGCCGAAGCGGCCGGCAAACAGGCTTTCCATCGCTTCGCGCAGCGCCGCCGAAGCCTTCAGAATGCGGTTGCGCTCGCGATACGCCGCGGCACGCGCTGGCATACCGGCCACATAGTGGAAAAGGCGCATCACAAGATGCAGCACCACGAAGGTCGCCAGCAGCGCAGCCAGCACGAAGTTGAGCGACATCTCCACCCGGTACGGCGGGTAGAACAGCACGACGTTGCTCAGATTGAGTTCGGTAAACAGCGCCAGCCCCACGGCGGCGGCAAACAGGAGCGCGACCCAGAATACCCAGCGCATGCTCACTCCTTGCCCGAACCGCGCACGGCGGCAAGGCTGTCGGCCAGCGTCGGCACTTGCAGCGTGCCAACCATCGCGCGCACTTGCGAGAGCTGATTCTGCACCGTGGTCACGCGCGAAGATTGCGTATCGAAGTAGCGTGCGAGCAGCGTATCGGCGCGACCGAGATCGGCGCGGAACACGGCTTCATTGCGCGAGAGCAACGCCAGGCGCGCATTCATCAGGCGCAGCTTGAGGTTTTCGCGCAGGAACCACGCTTGGTCGGAAGACAGCAGCAGTGCCTCGGTCTGATCGACGCGGCGCACCTGTACGATCTGGCCGAGTTCGCCGCGCACGTCGTTCCACAGGCGGCCCCACCAAGCGCGCACGCCTGCCGACCATCCGGCGTTTGGCGGCGTCGAGGCAACGGGCGCCGACGCAGCGTGTGCCTTGGCATTCTTCGAGGGTTTCGCCACAGTATGCGGCGCCTGCGCAGCCTGTTCCGCCTCCAGCGGCTGGGCCGACGAGACGAGCGGCAGCGTATCGACCGCGTTGATGGCGTCATCCAACCGCAGCGCAGCACCGGCCAGATCAAACGACGGCATCGCCTTGAGCTTGGCCATGTCGCGCGATACCGCCCGACGCACGGCGTTGAACTGCGGCTTGTCGAGCGTGGCCAGGCGCGCGTCGATCGTTTGCAGCGCAGCCAATGCACCCGCGACGTTGCCGGTCAGTTGCAGTTGTTCAGCGGTCACTTCCAGCGAACGCTGGATCTCGGCGCGCTGCCAGTCATCGCGGTTGCGCAGAAGGTCTTGGTTGGCCTGCTCGAGGGCGGCCTGGCGATCGCGCGTTTCCGCAGTGCGGGCATCCAGCGCGCCAAACTTCTGCTGCAGCTGGGAAACCGAATCCTGATCGGCCCGCGAGAGCACGCGCATCTCCTGCGCCAGCGCCTCGTTCGTTTGGGCGCGCTGACGGATCTCGCGTGCAAGGCGTTCGTTGCGCACCTGTAGCGCGGCCACTGCCGCCACGACCGCGACCAGCGCCACCCAGATGATCCAACCGCCACGGCGCGGCGCATGGTTGACCGTCATGGTGGGCGCAAACGCAGCCGGCGGAGCAGCAGGCGCAGGACTCGGCTTGACGGCTGCGGGCGCTGGCGTTGAAGCGGGAGCGGGAGCGGACGAGGGAACGGGAGTCTGCGTCACAGTGGAAGAAGAAGTAGACGGGTCTGAATCATCCGGCACCGTTGCTGGGGCATGCTCGGGAGCCCATATCGGCCCGGCCCAGGCGAGCACGCTGGCGAGGAGCCGGTCGTCGCCGGCGCCGGTCAGCGTCACATCGCGGAAACCCAGCGATTCGGCCTGTTCGACGATGCGGGCGTGCGAAGCAAAGCATGGCGCGCCGTGCAGCGTATCGAGATCAGCGGGCGACAGATTGGCGCGGGCCAGCTCATCAAGATTGCGGACGGCCTCGGAGCTGGTGAGCGTCCAGGCGTGGCGGGACGAAAGCACGGCACGCAACGCAAGCCACGCAGCGGCATCGGGTACCGGCACGCTGCGCCGATAGGCTTCCACCGTGCGGACCGATGCACCGGCTTCGCGCAGTTGGTCAGCCAGCCATTCACGGCCACCGTTGCCGCGCACGATCAACACTTCACGGCCACTGAGCGAAGGCACATCCAGCCGCGCGTACAACGCCTCGGAATCCTGGCGGGCGTCGTCGGCATGCGTGTCGGGCTTGATCACGCTGTACGCGGGCGGCGCAACGCCGTGCGTGGCAAGCGCTTGTGCGCTCGCGGGCCCCACTACTGCCACCGGCACTTCCTGCGGCCAGCGGAAGCCTTCCGGCATGGCGGCAAATGCCTGCTGCACGGCGTTGGGACTCACGAACACGACGAGCGCATAGCGCGAAGGATCACCCAACGCGGCACGCAAGTCGTCGAGATTGGGCGTCGGCGCAATGTCGAGCAGCGGAAACTGGTGCGTCCGCAGGCCGTGGCGCTCAAGCGCCGCCACCAGCATGGGCGCCTGAGCACGCGGCCGCGTGACCACGACCACGGGCGGGGGTGCCGGTTGAACAGGCGGCGAGCTGGATGCGGGCGACGATGGTGACAAGCGCGGTGGCAAGTGGTCGTCCATGGCGGGCCGTGCGGTTAGGTAGCGGGTGGCGCGTCGGCGCCCAGCATGGAGAGGATGTCGCGTGCGCCGCCTGCCAGCATCTGCTGCGCGACGCGCACACCCAGCGCGTCGGCATCGGCCAGCGTGGATGGCGTGGCTTCGCCATCTGCGGCAAGTTTGCGGGTGCCGTCCTGCGACGCCACAAAGGCACGCAGGCGCAAGGTGCCTGCGCCCGACCACTGCGCGAACGCGGCCAGCGGCACCTGGCATGAACCGCCCAGAATGCGGGAAACGGCGCGCTCGGCGGTTACAGCCAGCGCTGTCGGCGCATCGTGCAGCGGCGCGAGGCACGCGCGCACCTCTTCACGATCCGCGCGAATTTCAATGCCGAGCGCGCCTTGCCCTGCTGCCGGTAGCGATTCTTCTGGCGCGATGGTCGAGCGGATGCGATCAGCCAGCCCAAGGCGCCTGAGCCCGGCGGCGGCCAGGATGATGGCGGCGTAGTCGCCGCGGTCAAGCTTGCCGAGACGCGTATCGAGGTTGCCCCGCAGCGGTTGGATGACCAGATGCGGAAACCGCGCCCGCAGCGATGCCTCGCGGCGCAGGCTGGACGTACCGACGACCGCGCCGGCCGGCAGCGAGGCCAGATCGGCGTAATCGTTGGAAACAAAGGCATCGCGCGGGTCTTCGCGTTCGAGAATGGTGGATAGCGCAAAGCCTTCCG
This sequence comes from Ralstonia pickettii, assembly GCF_016466415.2. NCBI lineage: Bacteria > Pseudomonadati > Pseudomonadota > Betaproteobacteria > Burkholderiales > Burkholderiaceae > Ralstonia > Ralstonia pickettii. Next base: position 2,270,281 of record NZ_CP066771.1, read on the forward strand.
GCAATTGCATCGGCACATCCTTGAGCGAATGCACGGCCAGATCGGCACGCCCTTCGGCCAGCGCGACCTCCAATTCCTTCACGAACAAACCTTTCCCCCCCACCTTGGCGAGGGAGCGGTCGAGAATCTGGTCGCCGCGCGTGGTCATTCCAAGGATGGACACGTCGCACGCCGGATAGTATTTTTGCAATGCAGCACGCACGTGTTCGGCTTGCCAGAGGGCGAGCCGGCTTTCGCGCGAGGCGATGACCAGCTTGGTCGGCGCCTGGGCTGCAGGAGTCGTAGCAAGCTGGGATTGACGGGAAGTCGGGCGGGCGTTGGAAGACATGCGGCAATGTTAGCACGCAGCTTTTTCGCGACAGTCCGGCTATCACGTTGAAGTGATACAGAAACGAGGGCCCTTCAGGCACCTTCGAGCACCCAACCTAGGAGACACCATGACGCAGCCCGCCGCGCGCCGCGCTTCCTCGCGCGCGACCACCGCCCGCAAGGCTTCCGCCGCTCCCGCCAAGACCAGCGAGACCCCCAAGGCCATCAAATCTGCCAAGCCCGCCGCGAAACCCGTGGCCAAGGCCAATGGCGCGGACGGAGCCAATGGCGCATCACTCGGCCCCACTTCCCGGCGCTCGTCGGGCAGCGCCGCGGCCAAGGATCAGCCGCTGAAGGAAGACATCCGATTCCTCGGGCGCCTGCTGGGCGACGTGCTGCGTGACCAAGAAGGCGGCACCGTCTTCGAAACGGTCGAGACCATCCGCCAGACCGCTGTGCGCTTCCGCCGCGACGGCGACCGCCAGGCCGAGCAGGATCTCGACCGGCTGCTGAAAAAGCTCTCGCGTGACCAAACCACATCGGTGGTGCGCGCCTTCAGTTACTTCTCGCATCTGGCGAACATCGCTGAAGACCAGCATCACAATCGCCGCCGCCGCGTGCATGCGCTGGCCGGATCGCCGCCGCAGCCGGGCAGCCTGATGCGCGCGCTGCAGTCTGCCGCAGATGAGGGCCTGTCGGGCGATGTGCTGCGTCGATTCTTCGAATCCGCGCTGATCGTGCCGGTGCTGACCGCGCACCCGACCGAAGTGCAGCGCAAGAGCACGCTCGATGCGCAACGCGAAATCGCGCGCTTGCTGGCCGAACGCGACGCACCGCTGACCACGCGTGAACGCGAGCGCAACACCGCGTTGCTGCGCGCCCACGTCACCAAGCTGTGGCAAACGCGCATGCTGCGCACCACGCGCCTGATGGTGGCAGACGAGATCGAGAACGCGCTGTCGTACTACCAGACCACCTTCCTGCGCGAAATCCCGGCGCTGTACCGCGAGCTGGAAGAAGACATTGCGACCGTGTTCCCGCGTCGCGGCGCACGCGGCGAGCCGGCTCCGCTGCCGCCCTTCTTCCAGATGGGCTCGTGGATCGGCGGCGACCGCGACGGCAACCCCTTCGTGACCGCAACGACCTTGCGCGACGCCGCACAAAAGCAGGCGAGCGTGATCCTGGCGTGGTATCTGGAAGAGATCCACGCGCTGGGCGCGGAGTTGTCGATGTCGACCTCGCTGGTGGATGTGAGCGCGGAACTGCAGGCGCTGGCCGAGCGCTCGCCCGACCATTCCGAACACCGCGCGGACGAACCATACCGCCGTGCGCTGATCGGCGTCTATGCGCGACTGGCCGCCACCTGCCGTGAGCTGACCGGTGAAGACGCCGGCCGCCACGCCGTCGGGCCCGCTCCGGCTTACAGCAACGCAGAAGAACTGCGCGCCGACATCCAGATCGTGATCGATTCATTGGCGGCGCACCACGGCGAAGTGCTGGCCGATGCGCGACTGGCATCGCTGGCGCGCGCGATCGATGTGTTCGGCTTCCACCTGTCATCGATCGACCTGCGGCAAGTGTCAGACGTGCACGAAGCGACCGTTGCCGAGCTGCTGAAAGTGGCCGGTGTGGAAGGCGCCTATGCGGCGCTGTCCGAGGCCGACAAGCGCACGCTGCTGCTGCGCGAGCTGCAACAGCCGCGCGTGCTGACGCTGCCGTTCCATGCCTACAGCGAGCAGACCACGTCGGAGATCGACATCTTCCGCGCCGCCCGTGAGGTGCGCGCCCGCTACGGCAATCGCATCGTGCGCAACTACATCATTTCGCACACCGAGACGCTGTCCGACTTGCTCGAAGTGATGTTGCTGCAGAAGGAAGCCGGCATGTTCCGCACGGGCGCCAATGGCAGCGGCAGCGCCGCGCTGGACGTCATGGTGATCCCGCTGTTCGAAACCATCGAAGACTTGCGCAACGCCCCGGAAATCATGGGCGACCTGCTCGCTCTGCCCGGCTTCGATGCCGTACTGGCCGCGCAAGGCAACGAGCAGGAAGTCATGCTCGGCTATTCGGATTCCAACAAGGACGGCGGCTTCCTCACTTCTAACTGGGAGCTGTACAAGGCCGAACTGGCGCTGGTGGAGCTGTTCCAGCGCAAGGGCGTGCGCCTGCGCCTGTTCCACGGCCGCGGCGGCACGGTCGGGCGTGGCGGCGGTCCGACCTACCAGGCCATCCTGTCGCAGCCGCCGGGCACGGTGAACGGGCAGATCCGCCTGACTGAGCAGGGCGAAATCATCTCCAGCAAGTTCGCCAATCCAGAGATTGGCCGGCGCAACCTGGAGACCATCGTCGCCGCCACGCTGGAAGCCACGCTGCTGCCGACGCGCAACCGCCCGAAGGGTCTTGAAGAGTTCGAAGCCGCCATGCAGGCGCTGTCGGACAACGCCTTTGCCGCGTACCGCAACCTCGTCTACGAAACCCCGGGCTTCAAGGACTACTTTTTCGCAACCACGCCGATCACCGAGATTGCCGACCTGAACCTCGGTTCGCGCCCGGCCTCGCGCAAGCTGATGGACAAGAAGCACCGCCGCATCGAAGACCTGCGTGCGATTCCGTGGGGCTTCTCATGGGGCCAATGCCGTCTGCTGCTGCCGGGCTGGTTCGGCTTTGGCAGCGCGGTGCAGCGCTGGCTCGACGATGCGGGCAACGCCAAGGCCCGCGCCGCCCGCCTGACCACGCTCAAGCGCATGCACAAGCAGTGGCCGTTCTTTGCGAACCTGCTGTCGAACATGGACATGGTGCTGTCCAAGGCCGATCTGAACGTCGCCTCGCGCTACGCCCAGTTGTGCGACGACCGCAAGCTGCGTAACGCGGTGTTCTCGCGCATCTCGGCGGAGTTCACGTTGACCGAGCAGATGCTGGCCGCCATCACGGGGCAGTCGGAGCGCCTGGCCGACAACCCGCTGCTGGCGCGTTCCATCAAGAACCGCTTCCCGTACCTTGACCCGCTGAATCACCTGCAGGTCGAGCTGCTCAAGCGCTTCCGCTCGGGCAAGGCCGGCAGCGACGATGCACGCGTGCGGCGCGGCATCCATCTGTCGATCAACGGGATTGCCGCGGGCCTTCGGAACAGCGGCTGATCAGGCAGCCAGCGCGGTGGCGGCCGGTCGTCGGCTGATCCACGCCATCGCCATCGCGCCGGCGTACGACAGCGTCATCAGGCCAAACACCATCGGCGAGGCGTGCGCCAGCTCGGGCACCACCGTCACGACGGCGCCCGCCGCTGCCACGCCAAGCAAACTGCCGGTCTGCCGCGCGGCGTTGAGCAAGCCCGACGCCGTGCCGGCCAGCTCGCCCGGCGCCGCAGACAGGATGGTCGACGTCATGGGCGCAATCGCCAGCGCGGTACCGCCGCCGTACGCCATCATCGTTGCGCTCACCACCCAAAGGTGCACCTGCCCTGTCAGTGCAGCCGACGTGGCCAGCAAACCCGCTACGCAGATCCCGAGGCCGCTGGGCATCAACGTCGGCGTAGAAAAATGCGCCATCAACTTGCCCGCGAAGATATTGCCCGCCGACAGGCTGATCGCCATCGGCAACATGACGAGGCCGGTCTGGCGCGCACTCAGGTGTTCGACGTTCTGCAAATGCAGGCTCAGCACGAACAGGGCACCGTAATAGCCGAAGTTCAGCAGAAACCCCACGCCATTGACCGCGCCCAGCGTGCGATGCCCCAGCCAGGCCAGCGGCACCAGCGGCGCACGCGCCTGACGTTCGGCCAGGACGAACAGCGCGCCGGCCACTCGATCGCGGCAAAGCACAGCGCCGCAAGCATCACCGGGCGCGTCGTCTTGCAGAGCAACTCGGCGCTGGCGCTGTTCGAGGCGGTAGCCGCCGGCATTGGGATGACCGAACTGGTGTGCTGGCGTGCGCAGATCTATCCGCAACTTGTGCGTGTGTTGCGCAATCGCCGCAGCATGCAGGACGTCTGGCTCGTGACGCACGCCGGTCTGCACAAGACCGCGCGCGTGCGTGCCCTGCTCGATTGCATCGTCGAAGCGTTCGACGCGCCAAAAAAAAACCGCCACACCGTAACGAGCAGCCGGTGTGGCGGCCCAACAAACCGCTCAGCTGATGAACGCCACCGGCACCGGGTCTTCACCCAGCACCGAGAGCAGCACCGCCCAATGCATCGTCTCGTCGCCCAGGATGCTGGCGGCAGCCTTGGCGAGGTCGCGCGTGTAGAAACTCGGCATCACCCCCAAGTAGGCCGAGGCAGCCCCCTTCTCCAGCCCGGCGGCAAAACGCAGCACGTCGGCCTGCGTCTTCAACTGGCTGACCGGGAAGTTGTATTCCGCCACCTTCTTTTCCATGACGGGCGTGCCGCCCAGCTTGGAGACCGTGCCCGCCAGCACCGATGCATGTGCCTTGTGGTGGCCCTGGAACTTCACGGCCGTTGCCAGCACGGGCTTTTCCAACAGGCCGCTTTCCGCGCCCACCTGATAGGCGGCGATGGCCTGATACTCGAGCCCGAGCGCCACGTTCAGGATGTTGACGTCGTCTTTCACGCTGCCCGATTGCGTCTGCGCCCACGCCGGCATCGACTGCCCCAGCGACACCGCCGCCAGCGAGCCCAGCGCCATCAGCCCCGGAGCGCGCAGCAGCACGCGGCGGCGCGAATCGATGCGCGGGTTCTCCCCTTCGAACAGATCCATCTCCTTGGTCGTATCCATCGTCCGTCTCCTTGCATGTGTTGGGAAGAAGCGCGACCCATATACTGCCGAGGTGCGGATCGCAGGCGTTTATCCAGCGCCTGATCGTTTGTACGAAGGGCGTACCCAACTGGATGCAATAAAACCTCAGCGCCTTTCACGTGAATTCACCCACGACCACGGTTTCTACCTACACTTTAGGCAAAACCGTCCACAGAAAACTGCCCACGTGCTCACCTATCAGCGCACCGCCGAAGACCCCGCCGCGCAACCTGCCGACCCGCCAGCGACGTCCGCAGCAGCGCGCCCCCCGAGCGCCGACGCTGAAGAGTTGGCCGCATTGCTGCAACGCATCAGCCTGGGCGACCGCGACGCCCTGCGCACGCTATACACACGCTGCGCACCGAAACTGTTTGGGCTCGCGCTGCGTATCTTGGTCAGGAAGGACTGGGCCGAGGACGTTTTGCAAGAAAGTTTCGTCAACATCTGGCGCCATGCCGGCGATTACCGCCCGCATCTGGCCGCCCCCATGACGTGGATGACCACCATCGTGCGCAACCGTGCACTCGACTGCCTGCGCCGGCAGCATGCCGAGCGCGTGCAGGAATCCGTGCCCCTGGACGACGCCTACGCCGATGTCCTGGCCGACCACGCCCCTGGCCCTGCGGACATCGCGCTCGCCGGTCAGCAGGCCCGCGCGCTGGCCGAATGCCTCAAGCGCCTCGACCCGAAGCAGCGCCAGGTCGTGTCGCTCGCCTATCTGCGTGACCTGTCGCACAGCGAGCTGGCGCAAACGCTCTCGCTGCCGCTGGGTACCGTCAAATCCTGGATGCGACGCGGGCTGGACCGCCTGCGCGAATGCCTCGGAGCACCGTGATGGACCCGCGCCGCCACCCCGATCTCGTCGACAAGCTGGCCGCCGAATATGCGGTCGGCACCTTGCGCGCCGGCGCACGCCGCCGGTTCGAGCAGATCCTTCGCCACGACGACGCCGTGCGCGCCACGGTTGAACGCTGGCAACGCTATCTGGCCGACTTGCCCGCGCTCCAGCCTGCCACGGCGCCGCTGCCGGAAATCCTCTGCCGCGTGGAAGTGCAACTCGGCTGGCGCGAGCCGACGCCGGCGCGGAAGGCGCTCTGGCAACGGCTTTGGCAAGGCACCGGCTTCTGGCGCGGCGCCACCGCAGTCGCGGCGGTTGTCGCGGCGGTCGCGATCGGGCTGAGCCTGCGGCTGGCGCAGCAATTGCGTGATGCACCTGTCGCCAACGCCGTGGCCGTGCTGCAGGACGCGCAGGCCCAGGCGGCCGTCCTCGTCACCTGGGATGCGCGCACCGGCACGCTGTCGCTCAAGCGGCTGGACGCAACGCCGCTCAATACCGAACAAGCCTTGCAGCTCTGGGCGCTGCCGCCCGGCGGGCATCCGCAGTCACTTGGGGTGATCGGGCATCAGCGCGCCGTGCGGTTGACGGTGGCGCAGCCGTTGCGGCAAGTGCCGGCGCTCGCCATCAGCGTGGAACCGCGTGGCGGCTCGCCCAATCCGGAGGGGCCGACGGGGCCGGTGGTCTTCAAGGGCGCGCTGATCGACAGCACGCTGTAGGCACCCCGGCGCGGGGGCCGGAAGGCCCGGCGGGCGATATAATCGCGGTTTCCTGAATTTGCGGCTGGCGCCTCGCCGGCCGCGCTCCTCCTGCTGTCCGCCCATGACCTCCCAACTCGCCAAGAAGGCCGAAGCGTGGTCCGCCCGCTTTAACGAGCCGGTGTCCGATCTTGTCAAGCGCTATACCGCGTCGGTGTTCTTTGACAAGCGCCTCGCTCTGTTCGACATCCAGGGCTCGCTGGCGCACGCTGCCATGCTCGCCAAGCAGGGCATCATCGCCGAAGCCGATCGCGCCGCCATCGAACAAGGCATGGCGCAGATCCGCCAGGAGATCGAAGCCGGCACGTTCGAGTGGAAGCTGGACCTGGAAGACGTGCACCTGAACATCGAAGCGCGCCTGACCGCCATGGCGGGCGACGCCGGCAAGCGCCTGCACACGGGCCGCTCGCGCAACGACCAGGTCGCCACCGACATCCGCCTGTGGCTGCGCAGCGAGATCGACAACATCGTCGGTCTGCTCAAGGCCCTGCGCGGCGCGCTGCTGGACTTGGCCGAGCAGCACACCAACACCATCGTCCCGGGCTTCACACACCTGCAGGTCGCGCAGCCGGTGGTGTTCGGCCACCACCTGCTGGCCTACGTCGAGATGTTCACGCGCGACACCGAGCGCATGCTCGACGCTCGCAAGCGCGTCAACCGCCTGCCGCTGGGCGCCGCCGCGCTGGCTGGCACGAGCTACCCGATCGACCGCGAGTTCGTTGCACAGCAACTCGGCTTTGACGGCGTGTGCCGCAACTCGCTGGACGCCGTGTCCGACCGCGACTTCGCCATCGAATTCTGCGCCGCTGCGGCGCTCGTCATGACGCACATCTCGCGCTTCTCTGAAGAGCTGGTGCTGTGGATGAGCCCGCGCGTCGGCTTTATCGACATTGCTGACCGCTTCTGCACCGGCAGCTCGATCATGCCGCAGAAGAAGAACCCGGACGTGCCGGAACTGGCGCGCGGCAAGACCGGCCGCGTCAACGGCCACCTGATCGGCCTGCTCACGCTGATGAAGGGCCAGCCGCTGGCCTACAACAAGGACAACCAGGAAGACAAGGAACCGCTGTTCGACACCGTGGATACGGTAGTCGACACGCTGCGCATCTTTGCCGACATGGTGCCGGGCATCACCGTCAAGGCCGACGCGATGCGTGCCGCCGCGCTGCAGGGCTATGCGACCGCCACCGATCTGGCCGACTACCTGGTCAAGCGCGGCCTGCCCTTCCGCGATGCACATGAAGCCGTGGCCCACGCCGTGCGCGCGTGCGACGACCTACGCTGCGACCTGGCGGATCTGTCCGTCGCGCAGCTGCGTGACATCTGCGGCCTGGGCGACAAGTCCGACCTGATCGGCGACGATGTGCACGCCGTGCTGACGCTGGAAGGCTCGGTCGCTTCGCGCAACCACATCGGCGGAACGGCGCCGGAGCAGGTGAAGCAAGCCATTGCGTTTGCTCGGGCGGCGCTGGCTGAGTAATTCGCAGCCGCTTCAAACAAAAACGCCGCGCTGAGTTGATCAGCGCGGCGTTTTTGTTTGTGCGACTGAAACTCAGCGCACGCAGTCGACAAAGTACTCCATCCTGCCGTCGACCTCTTCCTCGACCAGCCCGTGGATGTCGGTCTCGAAGCCCGGGAACAGCTTGTTGAACTCACGTGCAAACTGCAGGTACTGCACGATCGTCTTGTTGAAGCGCTCGCCCGGAATCAGCAGCGGAATGCCGGGCGGATACGGCGTCAGGAGGATGCCGGTGATGCGGCCTTCCAGATCGTTGATCGCGACACGCTCGGTCTCGCGGTGCGCCATCTTGGCCCAGGCATCCGACGGGATCATCGCAGGCTCCATATCCGACAGGTACATCTCGGTCGTCACACGGGCCACGTCGTTGGCCTGATAGACACTGTGGATGCTGTCGCACAGTTCACGCAGGCCGATGCGCTCGTATTGCGGATATTGGCGCACGAATTCCGGCAACACGCGCCACAGCGGCTGATTGTTGTCGTAATCGTCCTTGAACTGCTGCAACTCCGTCACGAGCGAATTCCAGCGGCCCTTGGTGATGCCGATGGTGAACATGATGAAGAACGAGTACAGACCGGTTTTCTCGACGATGATGCCGTGCTCGGCCAGGTAGCGCGTGACGATGGCGGCCGGGATGCCGGAATCGCTGAACTTGCCGTCCACATCCAGGCCCGGGGTGATGATGGTGGCCTTGATCGGATCGAGCAGGTTGAAGTCTTCGGCCAGGTTGCCGAAGCCATGCCAGCGCTCGTTGGCCTTCAGCATCCACGCTTCGCGTTCTTCGATGCCTTCGTCCGACAGGTCGTTCGGACCCCAGACCTTGAACCACCAGTCGTCGCCGCGGCCGTTGCCGCCATTCGTGCCCAGGTACTCGTGCTCGACCTTGCGCATGGCGCGGCGGAAATCCAGCGCTTCGGCAATGCTCTCTTCCACCAGCGCGGTGCCGCCCGGCGCTTCCATCATCGCGGCCGCGACGTCGCACGACGCAATGATCGAGTACTGCGGGCTCGTCGAGGTATGCATCAGATACGCCTCGTTGAAGCGATACGTATCGAGCTTGCGCGTCTCGGAATCCTGCACGAGGATCTGCGAGGCCTGTGACAGACCCGCCAGCAGCTTGTGCGTGCTCTGCGTGGCGTAGACCAGCGCATCCTTGCTGCGCGGACGGCCGTGGCCGATCGCGTGCATGTTCTCGTAGAACGGGTGGAACGACGCGTGCGGCAGCCACGCTTCGTCAAAGTGCAGCGTGTCGATTTCGGTCGACAGCATGTTCTTGATCATCTCGGCGTTGTACAGCACGCCGTCGTACGTACCCTGCGTGATGGTCAGGATGCGCGGCTTCTTGTTCTTGGCCTTGCTGGCAAACGGATGGTCGGCGATCTTCTTGGCAATCGTTTCCGGCTCGAACTCGCTCTTCGGGATCGGGCCGATGATGCCGAAGTGGTTGCGCGTCGGCATCAGGAACACGGGAATCGCGCCCGTCATCATGATCGCGTGCAGATTCGACTTGTGGCAGTTGCGGTCGACGACCACGATGTCGCCGGGCGCCACGTTGGCGTGCCACACCATCTTGTTCGACGTCGACGTGCCGTTGGTCACGAAGAACATGTGGTCCGAACCGAAGATACGCGCAGCGTTGCGCTCAGACGCGGCAACCGGGCCCGTATGGTCCAGCAACTGGCCGAGTTCTTCCACCGCGTTGCAGACGTCGGCGCGCAGCATGTTCTCGCCGAAGAACTGGTGAAACACCTGCCCCACCGGGCTCTTCAGGAACGCCACGCCGCCCGAGTGCCCCGGGCAATGCCACGAATACGAGCTGTCCTGCGCGTAGTCGATCAGCGCCTTGAAGAACGGCGGCGGCAGCGAATCCAGATAATTGCGCGCTTCACGGATGATGTGTCGGGCCACGAACTCGGGCGTGTCCTCGAACATGTGGATGAAGCCGTGCAGCTCGCGCAGCACGTCGTTCGGCAGATGGCGCGAGGTGCGCGTTTCGCCGTACAGGAAGATTGGGATGTCGGCGTTGCGGCGGCGCACTTCGGCCACGAAGGCGCGCAGGTTTTCGACCGCTTCCGGTTCCGGCTTCTCGTTGTCGGGATTGATGAACTCGTCGTCGTCGATCGAGACGATGAAGGTGGACGCGCGGCTCGACTGCTGCGCAAACGAGGTCAGGTCACCATAGCTGGTGAGGCCGATGACCTCCATCCCTTCGGTTTCGATGGCCTCGGCCAGCGCGCGAATGCCCGACCCGGAGATGTTCTCGGAGCGGAAGTCCTCGTCAATGATGATGACGGGAAAACGGAATTTCATCGTGGTTCCTTATGGATGAAGCTAAAGGCACCGCTCCGGATACGCCTGAACGCGCGGAAACGGACTGCAAACACTAGGTCTTGGGCAACGTCACACCGTGCTGGCCCTGATACTTGCCACCACGGTCCTTGTACGAGGTTTCGCATTCCTCGTCGCTCTCGAAGAACAGCACCTGCGCGCAGCCTTCGCCGGCGTAGATCTTGGCGGGCAGCGGCGTGGTGTTGGAGAACTCCAGCGTCACGTAGCCTTCCCACTCGGGCTCGAACGGCGTGACGTTGACGATGATCCCGCAACGCGCATACGTGCTCTTGCCCAGACACACGGTCAGCACGGTGCGCGGGATGCGGAAGTACTCCATCGTGCGGGCCAGCGCGAACGAGTTCGGCGGGATGATGCACACATCGCCCTTGAAGTCGACAAACGACTTCTCGTCGAAGTTCTTCGGATCGACGATGGTGCTGTTGATGTTGGTGAAGATCTTGAATTCGTCGGCGCAGCGGATGTCGTAGCCGTAGCTCGACGTGCCGTAGGACACGATGCGGCGCCCATCGGATTCGCGCACCTGACCGGGCTCGAACGGCTCGATCATGCCGTGCTGCTCGGCCATGCGGCGGATCCACTTGTCGGATTTGATGCTCATGGAGCGTCCAGATACCTTGGATGAACAAATGGGGGCAGCCTTCGCGATGCGAAAACTGTCCCCATTTGGTCACGCCAGCGGCCGGGCCCGCGGCTGGGGCCGGTTTGGAACGCGGATTGTACTCCCAAACCTGTGACGGAAAACCCCGTATCGGCTGACGGCTTGCGCTGGCCTTGTCGAACCACCCAGGGCAGATCAGCCCCCGGATTCCGCCGCCTGGGGCAGTTCTCCGCGCGGCCCGACAGAGCCGGCCATCTCCGGCTCGGCCACAAACCGGTCGCGTCCCGTGTAGAGCAGAAAGTGGCGCCCGGTGCACCGCGCAAACAGCGTCAGATTGACCCGCTGCGCCATCTGGTGGCCCATCTGCGTAACACCCGAGCGCGATAGCAGGAACGGAATGCCCATCTGCGCGCCCTTGATGACCATCTCGGAGGTCAGGCGGCCGGTGGTGTAGAAGATCTTGTCGCCGCCGTCCATGCCCTCCAGCCACATGCGGCCGGCGATGGCATCCACGGCATTGTGGCGGCCCACGTCTTCGATGAAGTGCAGCAGTTGGCCGTGCGCGTCGAACAACGCGCAGCCATGCACAGAGCCTGCTTGCTTGTAGATCGACTGCTGCAGGCGGATGGTGTCGACCACGCGGTACAGCGTGGTCTGCGTCATGCGGGCGTCAGGCGGTAGATGGATGGCGTCGATCTCGTCCATCAGCGAGCCGAACACGGTGCCCTGCCCGCAGCCGGTGGTCACGGTGCGGCGGGCCGTCTTCTCGTCCAGGTCGGCAATGCCGGCGCGCGTGGTGACAGCGGCCGATTCGGTTTCCCAGTCGACCTGGATGGAGGCGATGTCTTCGATGCTGCCGACCAGGCGCTGGTTACGCAGATAGCCCAGCACGAGCGCTTCGGGGGCGCCGCCCAGCGTCATCAGCGTCACCAGTTCGCGCTTGTCGAGGTAGACGGTGAGGGGGCGCTCACCGGGGATATAGACATGGCGAGCGCGGCCCAGCTCGTCGAACACTTCAACCTCGTCGAGCAGTGGAACGGAAGCATTGGTCAGTTCTGGGCGCAGCGGCATCGATGTCTTCGTTCAAATAAAAATGCGCACGGCAAGCGTGCGCATGGTGCGGCTGGTACCTGCTCCAGGGCAGGTACCTCGTGCAGGCGATCAGTTCGCCACGATCACGCCGCAGGCGACGCGCCCGCCGGAATTGCCGGTGGGTTGGGTCATGTAGTCGTCCTTGCCTGCGTGGACGATCAACGCGTGGCCGACCAGGCTGGTGGGCCCGGGCGACAGCGTCACACCGGAAAGAACGATCGAACCGACGGCCTTGCCGTTGGCATCGGATTGCAGCATCGGAATGTCGCCAGCGTGATGCGCGCCTTGACGCGGATCACCGTGCTGCTGGCCGGTCGGGTTGAAGTGGCCGCCGGCACTATTGCCATCCGGCGACGAGCAATCGCCCTTCTCATGCACGTGGAAACCGAACATGCCGTTGGCCGGCAGGCCGGAAATATCCACCGCCATGGCAACCCGATTGTCGCCTTGCTGTGCAAGCTTCACGCTGCCTTGCACGGTGCTGCCGCTCTTGGGCGCCAGCACGGCCGAGGCCGTCATGGCGCCGTCACCGGCATTCGCCGCCTTGGCCGTCGACGCTGAGTTCGATGCGCAGCCGGCCATCAGGCCGATCGCGGCGACTGCAATCACGAGTTGCTTCATGTGTCACCTCCAGTCAGGGTTCACTCGGGGAGCGGACGATTGTACTGCCGGATGATGAACACGCAACATTGGCAACAACGGTTCACCCTTTGGCCGCCGGTGCCGCTGCCGGTGCTGCGGGCACAGGGGCGACAAACGGCCCCGGATCCACGCACGGCGCGCCCGGTTGCGTATGCGCAGCCTTACCGCCGGCCTGGTAGGACGCCGCCGCCTTGTCTTGGGCCTTGCACGTCTGGAACGCGGCCACCTTGTCGCCCCAGGCTGCCTTGGCCTTCGCCAGATCCGCCTGTGCCTTCTGTTCTTCCGTCGGTGCCGGCAGCTTGGCGCCGGCCAGTCCGCTTGTCAGGCCCAGCATGGCGGCAGCAAGTGCCATACCTGCGGCGCGAGTCAGCGTGGAAGCATGCATGGTGAGGATCCTCGAATGGGTGGCAGGCGATGGCGTCATGACTTGGCGGGCTGCTCGCCCGGCGCCGACGCCGCGGGCGGCTGGGACCGCTGCGCGGGGATCTTGCCGGCCTTGACGTCGTCGTACCAAAGTTCGTGGTGCTCCTTCGCCCAGGCCTCGTCGACATAACCGTCACGCATGGCGCGGTAAGCGCCTTCCATGCCGATCGTGCCCATGTAGATGTGGCCCAGCGACATGCTCATCATGCCCACCGCCGCGATCGCGTGAATGACCTCGGCCAGTTGCATCGTGCTGCGGTAGTAATCCACGCCCGGGACGATGCGATCGAGCGTCCAGCCCGAGGCAGACAGGATCAGCCCGAAGACGACGAGGCCGCCCCAGAACCAGAGTTTCTCGCCGGCGTTGAAGCGGTGCGACGGCACTTCGCCGCCGTGTTCGCCGGCAAACATGCCGCCCAGGCTCAACAGCCATTTCAAGTCGCCCTGGCGCGGCAGGTTGTCTCGCAACCACATCACGAAGGCCACGATGATGCTGACCGTGAAAAGCGGCCCCACCAGGTTGTGCAGGTTCTTGAGCAAGTAGGTCAACCAGCCGAACAACTGGTGACCGAGGATCGGCAGCAGAAAATGCTTGCCCCACAGCATGACGATGCCCGACACACCCAGCGTGACGAACGAGATGGCCATTGTCCAGTGCACGTAGCGCTCGGTGGGGGTAAAGCGCTCGATCTTGCGGCCCGTAGGCGCTTCTTTTAGCGGGATCATGCCGCGCCAAAGGAAGAAGGCCAGGATGGCCGACGGCACCAGCACCATGAGCCAACCGCCCCACACGGTGATCACGCCATTGCGGAACAGCCGCCATTTCTGCCCGGTGCGCTGGATCGGCACGCCGGCTTCCAGCCCGGGAATGCTGGCGTAATGTGCTTGGTCGGAGTTCACCTCGCGCCAGACGGGCGCGTTGTTGCCCGGTTGCGTCGCGCGGCGTGCGGCCTGGTCCTGCGCCTCTTTGGCGAGATCGCGCTTCTGCAGATCAAACACGTTCTCCGAGACGATGTTGGAGAACGGCTGCGCCGGTTGTACGGCCGGATTGACCGGGGCGGTGTTGGCCGCCGGCGCAGTGGCCGGCTGCTGCGCGCTCGCCAACGCCGCCACGCCGCCGAGCAGCACGGCCATCACAAGGTGTTTCCAGGAAGTGCCCATGGACGAACCTCCGCTTGCGCGCGTCATGGCGTCTTGTTGTACTCGTTCTGGTATTGGCCGCGCGCGCGGATCTGGTTCTCCCAGCTCGTGCGGTCGCCGGGTGTCCAGTTCTTGGCCATGAACGGATCGCCCTCCGCGCCCTTGTAGGCAGGCGCGTCGTCCTTGCGGTGCGAGGCGAATGCCGTTTGCGGGCGTTCTCCGCAGGCACCGAGCAACAGCGCAGCACCCAGGGCGACCAGCAGGCTGGTCGATCGTGCGGAGGCGATCATGATTGCGCTCCCGGCGCCGAAGCCGGCGTGGCCGGTGCGGCCGGAGTTGCCGGCGCCGCCTGACCGCCCTTGCCTTGCGCGCCGCCGTAAGCCGTGCCCCACCCGAACAACTCAGCGCCCTTCCCGCGTTTCATGACGCGGTTGCGCAGGATGTCGGAAATCACATCGCCATCGCCGCCGAGCAGCGCCTTCGTCGAGCACATTTCCGCGCACAGCGGAAGCTTCCCTTCGGCCAGGCGGTTGCGGCCGTACTTCTCGAATTCTTCCTCGCTGCCGTTCTTCTCGGGGCCGCCCGCGCAGAACGTGCACTTGTCCATCTTGCCGCGCACGCCGAACGTGCCCTGGCTCGGGAACTGCGGCGCGCCGAACGGGCACGCATACGAGCAGTAGCCACAGCCGATGCAGACGTCCTTGTCGTGCAGCACCACGCCGTCTTCAGTGCGGTAGAAGCAGTCGACCGGGCAGACCGCCATGCACGGCGCATCGGAGCAATGCATGCACGCCACCGAGATGGATTTCTCCGCGCCGATCATGCCGTCGTTGATGGTGACCACGCGGCGCCGATTCACGCCCCAGGGCACTTCGTGTTCGTTCTTGCAGGCCGTGGCGCAGGCGTTGCATTCGATGCAGCGCTCGCTGTCACAGATGAATTTCATGCGTGCCATGTTGATCTCCCCGTCCTTATGCGAACCGCTCGATCTGGCAGACCGTCGTTTTCGTTTCCTGCATCATCGTCACCGAGTCGTAGCCGTAGGTCGTTGCCGTGTTGACGGCCTCGCCCCGCACGATCGGGTGGGCGCCCTCCGGGTAGTAATCGAGCAGGTCCTTGCCCTGCCACCAGCCCGAGAAGTGGAACGGGATGAAGGCGTGGTCTACACCCACACGCTCCGTCACCAGCGCACGCACCTTGATCTGGGCGCCGGTGGGCGTCTTGACCCAGACGAAATCGTTGTGGCGAATGCCCCGGTCGGCTGCAGCCTTCGGGTTGATCTCGACAAAGTTCTCCTGCTGCAGCTCGGCAAGCCACGGGTTGGAGCGCGTCTCCTCGCCGCCACCCTCGTATTCGACAAGGCGGCCGGACGTGAGAATGATCGGGAATTTCTCGTAGACCTTGTTCTCGATATTGCGCTGTTGCACCGTCTTGTACAGCGTCGGCAGGCGCCAGAAGGCCTTCTTGTCGTCGTGCGTGGGGTACTTGGCGACCATGTCGGGCCGCGTGGAATACAGCGGCTCGCGGTGCTGCGGAATGCCATCGGGGAAGTTCCACACGATCGCGCGCGCCTTGGCGTTGCCGAACGGGTGGCAGCCGTGCTTCATCGCCACGCGCTGGATGCCGCCGGACACATCGGTCTTCCAGTTCTTGCCTTCGGCGGCCTTCTTTTCGGCGTCGGTCAGGTCGTCCCACCAGCCGAGTTTCTTGAGGAAAACGTGATCGAACTCGGGATAGCCGGTGGTCAACTCCGAGCCGAGCGAGAACGAGCCATCTTCGGCCAGCAGGTTGACGCCGTCGCGCTCCACGCCGAAGTTGGCGCGGAAGTTGCCGCCGCCTTCCATCACGTGCTTGCTGGTGTCGTACAGGTTGGGCGAACCGGGGTGCTTGAGTTCGGGCGTGCCGTAGCACGGCCAAGGCAGGCCAAAGTAATCGCCGGTCAGGTCGTAGCCGGTTTCGGCATCCTTGCCGCCCTTGCAGCGCAGCGTGCGCACATCAAACAGATGCATGTTGCGCATGTGAGCCTTCAGGCGTTCCGGCGATTGGCCAGTGTAGCCGATCGTCCAGTTACCGCGGTTGATCTCGCGCAGGATCGATTCGATCTCCGGCTCGCGCCATGTCATGCCGGCACGCTTGTATTCCGTGATCTTGTAGTTCTTCGACAGCTCCTTGCCGAAGCCCAGGCGATCGGCAAACGCCTGCATGATCACGTGGTCGGGCTGCGATTCGAACAGCGGCTCGATGACCTTCTCGCGCCATTGCAGCGATCGATTCGATGCGGTGCACGAGCCCGACGTTTCGAACTGCGTGGCGGCGGGCAGCAAATAGACGGCGCGGTTCGGATTGGGCGGCGTGCCATCGGCGGCGGGCATGTTGGCCATGGCCGCCGTGGCCGACGGGTATGGGTCCACGACCACCAGCAGGTCAAGCTTGTCGAGGGCGCGCTTCATGTCCATCCCGCGCGTTTGCGAGTTCGGTGCGTGCCCCCAGTAGAAAACGGCACGAACATTGTGGTCCTGGTCGATCAGCTCGTTCTTTTCCAGCACCGCATCGGCCCAGCGCGAAACGGTGGTGCCCGACTTCTCCATCATGGCCTGCGAGGCGAAACGGCCCTTGATCCAGTCGTAATCCACGCCCCACACCCCGGCAAAGTGCTTCCACGCGCCGGCAGCCAGGCCGTAGTACCCAGGCAACGAATCGGGGTTGGGGCCGACGTCGGTCGCACCCTGCACGTTGTCGTGGCCGCGGAAGATATTGGCGCCGCCGCCCGACTTGCCGATGTTACCCAGCGCCAGCTGCACAATGCACGACGCACGCACGATGGCATTGCCGATAGTGTGCTGCGTCTGGCCCATGCACCACACCAGCGTGCTGGGGCGATTCATCGCCATCATCTCGGCGACCTTGTGCACCTGTGCCTCAGGCACGCCGCACACTTCCTCGACCTTGTCCGGCGTCCACTTGGCGAGCACTTCCTCGCGCACCTTGTCCATGCCGTAGACGCGGTCATGGATGTACTGCTTGTCTTCCCAGCCGTTCTTGAAGATGTGATACAGCACGCCAAACAGGAACGCGATGTCGGTGCCCGACCGTATGCGCACGTACTCATCGGACTTGGCCGCCGTACGCGTGTAGCGCGGGTCGACCACGATGACCTTGCAGCCCGTTTCCTTGGCATGCAACAGATGCAGCATCGACACGGGGTGCGCCTCGGCCGCGTTCGAGCCGATGTACAACGCGCACTTGGCGTTCTGCATGTCGTTGTACGAGTTGGTCATCGCGCCGTAGCCCCAGGTGTTGGCCACGCCGGCCACGGTAGTGCTATGGCAGATGCGCGCCTGGTGATCGCAGTTGTTGGTGCCGAAGAACGACACCCACTTGCGCATCAGGTACGACTGCTCGTTGCTGTGCTTGGACGAACCCACGAAGAAGAACGAATCCGGTCCGGTCTCCTGGCGGATAGTGTTCATCTTGGCGACGATCTCATTGAGCGCCTGGTCCCAGCTGATGCGCTGGTAGCGGCCGTCGACGAGCTTCATTGGCGTCTTGAGGCGGTATTCGCCGTGACCGTGCTCGCGCAGGGCAGCGCCTTTGGCGCAGTGCGCGCCCAGGTTGATCGGCGAGTCGAATACCGGTTCCTGGCGCACCCACACGCCGTTCTGCACGACGGCATCCACCGAGCAGCCGACCGAGCAGTGCGAGCACACCGTGCGGCGCACGACGATATCGCCCTTACCTTCGGCGGCCTGGGCCTCGCCCACCACCGATTTCTTCACCAGCGAAAGCTGCGTTGCGGCCAGGCCGGCGCCCACGCCGATGCCGGAGCGCTTGAGGAACGTGCGGCGATCCATGGTCGGCAATGCGCCGGCCAGGCTGCGCGCCAGACTGCCAGCAAGCGATGCGGCGCCCTGTCCGTTTGAACGTCGAGCCGGTGCGGCTTTGGTGTCCTGTACCGCCGGTTTGCGGGTCAGAAGCATGAGGTCACCTGAAGATGTGGGGTGCGAGCAATGACGATGGAGCAACAGCGGCGCGCGTGCAGCCGCATCAGATCCACGTCGTCTTGTAGTACTTGCGGATGTGTTCGCTCAGCCGGTAACCGGTGGCGCCGTCATCCGCGGCGTCGGTTGCGAGTGTGGCCGGAGCAGTGGGCGCTTGCACCAGATGGCCGGTTGTCGCGGCAGTGCCTGCAGCTGCGGCTGCAACCGCCGCCCCCATCAGGAAGCGGCGGCGAGTAGGTGCAGCATCAGCGGAATCCGCTTCTGGGCGCGCGTGAGGGACGGTGTTCAGACCTGGCATTTCGATGCTCCCCGGCTCTTTGAAACCGATGACCGAATGTAATAGGAATTTTCCAACACATTTTAGGAGTAACGGCATGGGAAAACCATGCCCAAAACCCCTCACCGAGGGATTTTCCTGACGATTTACCGATGAATTTTTTCAATGAGTCGGATTTGAACCGGAGCGCCGTGACGCTGACCCGGCGTGGCTCTTCGGCGTCCGCTTATTTTTTAGGCAGCCGAGACGACGGCTGTCATGCCAATTCAAGGGCGAGCCGCTCCACGTCAAAAAACGCTTTCGCCAATCCCGCCACATCGGCATAGAGCGCGGCGCGCGGATGCTGCAATACAGCATCGCAAGCCGTATCGACCCACGGGGCCAGATGACGCTGGAAAAATGCGCGCTGCTCTTCGATGCGGGCCACGGCAACGTCGTCCCCGGCGATGAGGTAACGCATGACCTCGCACAGGGTCGCGAGATGGTCTTCGGTTTCCGTGATGCCCTCGGCGCGCTCCAGGCCGTGGCGGCGCAGGTCGTCGCGCAATACCACGAGCGGCTTCTCGTTCATGAAACCGGCCTGGTAGTACGAGCCGTACAAGAACACTTCGGGCTTGCCGACGCCGATAAACAGTTCGGTGTATTCGTCGTCGGCCTGTTCGGCGGTGGTCTGGCCTGCGCGGGCGACAAGCTTTCGCCAGGCCTGGGTGAGAGCACTACTGGCGGCGGCTTGCGCATCGGCCGCGGCGATATCGCCGTCGCCTATCGGGTCCAGCGGCGCGGCCGCGATGCGCTGCAGCAAATCGGCGTCTGCCGCGTGGAAGAACAGCGTGGCCAGCAGGCCGTACAGGTCGGCACGGGCGAGATCCTCAGCGCTGTCGGCGGGCGTGGCGGCGGGCTGGAATTGCAGGGGCTGGGCGTCGGTCATGGGATCGGGAATCGGCTTCAGTGTGCGGTCTTCAATGCGCAGTCTTCAGTGCGGGGCGCCCGGGCGTTCGCCGTGCTGCATCATGTCGATCACGCGGCAATCGCTGCACATCTTGAGGCGCTCGGCGGCGGCGCCGGAGAACGCCGGATGCGCGCCCAGCTTGGCCAGCATCGTCGCGACCATCTGCGCGGTGCCGAACGGCTTGTTGCAGCGGATGCAGTGGAACGGCTGCGCCTCGTTGAGCGTGGCCGATTGGCGGGCTTCTGCCGACAGGTTCAAACGCGGCACGAGGGCGATGGCGCTTTCAGGGCACGTGGTCTCGCACAGGCCGCATTGGACGCAGTTGCGCTCGATCATGGCCAGCACGGGCCGCTCGGCCTCATCGCGCAGCGCCTGCGACGGGCACGCGCCCACGCACGCCATGCACAGCGTGCAGCGTTCGCGGTTCACGGTGATGGCGCCAAACGGCGCACCGGCTGGCAGCGGGATGATGGCCTCGATGGCCTTGGCGTGGCGTGCAAGATGGTCGAGCGCGAAATCGAGTGCCTCGCGCTTGGCAGCGGCCACCGCGAAGGTGGCGGCCGGCATGTCACGGCGAAAGCCACGCAGGGGGCCCGAAACATCAGCACCACTGAGGCGCGCGTCGAGCGCAGCGGCATCCGCCACGTCGATCAACACCACACCCGCCGCACCCGCCGGTTCGCCAAGCCCCTCCAGCACGGCCTGCGCCACGGCGACCTGCTCGGCGAGCATCGCACGGTACTGCGGTGCGTCGTCTTCCGTCAGGAGAATGGCGATGCGCGCGGCGCCGTAAGCCAATGCGGAGAGCCACAGGTCCAAACCCGTCGATGCCGAATGGAAGACCTCGACGGGCAGCACATTCACCGGCACGCCCTGGGCCTTGCCGATACGCGCGGCACGGCCCACTTGCTCGATCAGCGTGCGGCCCCGCCCACCGTTATGCAGCAGAACCACGGCATCACGCCCACCCGCCGATGCATACGTGCCGAGCAGCGTCTTCAGCTTGCGCCCCTGGTACGGCGCGCTCGGATAGGCATAGGTGATGGCGCCGGTCGGACACGCGGTCGTACACGCACCGCAGCCCACACAGAGATTGGGCGTGACGCGCACGCTGCCGCGGCCGTCCTTCCACTGCGACGCAATCGCCGACGCCGAACACACGTCCACGCAAGCGTTGCAGCCCACTTGGCCGTTACGCCCGTGCGCGCAGATCGATTCCTTGTACTGGAAGAACTTGGGCTTCTCGAACTCCCCCACCATCTGCAGCAACGCCAGCGATGCCGTCAGTTGGCGGCCCGCGTCTGCGCCCGCATGGAAGTAGCCCTGCGGCGGCTGGTGCTGGGCAAACGCCGGCGCGTCGTTCAGATCGAAGATCAGGTCGAATTGGCCCGATAGCGCCTGCGGTGCATCCACACGGTTGAAATCGATGGCCAACGCATCGCCGCACGCCTTGACGCACGCGCGATGGTCGCGGCATGCATCCAGATCGATCTGGTAGAGCGCGTCGATGGCGCCTTCGGGGCAGACATCGATGCAGGCGTTGCAGCGCGTGCAGCGGTCCAGGTCAATCGGATTGCGGTTGCGCCAATTCACCTCGAACGCGCCGAGCCAGCCGTTCACCTGCGCCAGCTCGCCCGCGTGGACCGGCCAGCGGCGCTCCATCGGCGGGACAAACGGACCACTTGCGCGATCGCGCCCGGTGACGAGCACCGCCACGCTCAGTTGGTCGGCCAGCCGTTCCGCCCACGGCATGGCACGCTCGGCAGGACCGATGATCAGCACGTTGCCGTCGGAGCGGTAGTCGACCACCGGCACTGGCTCCGGCGCCGGCAAGCCAGCGACGGCCAGCAGTGCCGCTGTCTTGGCACGGAAACCGCGCGCATCGCGTTTGGCGCCTGCCGACCACCCGCCCGTTTCGCGCACGTTGACGAAATGGATCGGTGCGGTCACACCCTCATGCTGCGCGGCCACTTCTGCAAACAGCGCCTTTTCCTGCGTGCAGGCGACGACGACGCCTTCCGTGCCATTCAGCGCCTGTGTGAACGCGCCGATCTCGCGGCGGCACAGCAGGTGGTGCGTCTTGCTGGGGGCGTCGATAGCGGCGTCAGACGCGCGCAGGGCGTCGCCCACCGCATCGGCATCGATCGGCATGGTGTGATTGCAACTGCAGAGCAGTGTCGGCATGGATTTGTGCGTGAGCGCCCACGTGCATGGCGCAGGCTGTGGAGACATGGCAGCACGGTCTTTGCCGCGCGGCCTTCTTTTTATTCTACGGACGGCGGCTTAACGCCGCCATGCGGGGTTGCCTGCGCCGGGTCATCAACGCGGGGCGACTCGGCATCGGCAGGTTCAGGCGGCATCTCGCCCGTGACCAGAGGTACAGCGGCCGATACCGGTTCGATTCCTGGCGGCGCAGCCACATCCTCGTCCAGCGGCTCGAACAACCGCAATTCCGCCGTGTGCCGCAGCTCGCGCAACATCTCGGGCGGGATCGGGTCGGGCTGCGAATAGTCGTCGATGTAGGTATCGAGCCCGTCCATCACATTGAAGTGCGGATCGGCGAAGAGCGTCTTGAGCGCGGCACGCTTGACGGCTTCGTCCACCCCGTGCGCGACGAAGGGCGAGAAATCATCGGATGGCGTCAACTTGGAGGCGTCTTCCAGAGTGAGCGGGGGTGCCGCTTCGGGCGTAGGCTCGGCCGTCGACGCTTCAGGCACGACGACGGGGGCCGGCTCGGCGGGCGGTGCCGCTTCCGGTTCGGGCTCGCCCCGCCGTTCGGCGGCCTTGCGGCGCGACCAGCGCGAGAGGAAGGTTTCGTCGCTCACAGCAGTCTCGCTCAGAACTTCGCGCGGTCTTCCGGCGGCAGGAACGACTCCGGCCGACGCCGCTTCTTCGGCTCAGGCCGGTAGTTCTCCGCCACGAACGCCTGCAGCCATTCCAGCGCTGCGGCATCCAGCGGCACGTTTTCGACCATCTCGCCACCATCGAGCCAGCGGCCGGCCTCGTTGTAGCTCAGCGAAACCGTATGCGGAATCGCCCGGCCCTCGTCGGTCGTGCCCGGCTCGCCCAGGCGCCACAACACGAACCAGCAGGGCGCGGCGGAGGTCACGTTCAGGTAGTAGCCCTCGGCCTCGTCGCGAAACAGCGTGACGGAGAAGCCGGGCGTGAGCCAGCGCTCTTCGCCGGACCCATCTTCGGCACGGTCCAGGCAGCGCGGTGCCGTGCCGTATTCGCCAAGGTCGGGAACGACCGCCTCCAGCCGCCATTGGAACGGCTGCCAACGGTTGGCCGTGGGGCGGCGGCACAACACCACCGCCACACGCACAGACGGGCGATCAGCAGGCGCAGGCGGCGGCGACGTGGATTCCATGGCGTCAGGTGTTCTGCACGACGATCGACGGGAACTTGCTCGTCATGTCCCTCGCCTTTTCGGCCACGGCGATGGCGACGCGGCGTGCGATCTGCTTGTAGACGCCGGCAATGGCGCCGTCGGGGTCGGCCACCACCGTCGGGCGGCCCGAATCGGCCTGCTCGCGAATGGACAGGTTCAGCGGCAGGCTGCCCAGGAATGGCACGCCGTACTGTTCGCACATCTTCTCGCCGCCGCCGGCGCCGAAGATGTGTTCGGTATGGCCGCAGTTCGGGCAGCAGTACACCGCCATGTTCTCGACCACGCCGATGATGGGAATTCCCACCTTCTCGAACATCTTCAGGCCCTTCTTGGCGTCGAGCAGCGCGATGTCCTGCGGCGTGGTGACGATCACCGCGCCCGTCACAGGCACCTTCTGCGACAGCGTGAGCTGGATGTCGCCCGTGCCCGGCGGCATGTCGACGATGAGGTAATCCAGATCGCGCCAGTTCGTCTGCTTGAGCAGCTGCTCCAGCGCTGAGGTCACCATCGGGCCACGCCAGACCATCGGGTTGTCCTGTTCGATCAGGAAGCCGATGGAGTTGGCTTGCAGGCCGTGCCCCTCCATCGGCTCCATCGTCTTGCCGTCGGCCGACTCCGGCTGGCCCTGGATGCCCAGCATCATCGGCTGGCTCGGGCCGTAGATGTCAGCGTCCAGAATGCCGACGTTGGCGCCTTCCGCAGCCAGCGCCAGCGCCAGATTCACGGCGGTGGTCGACTTGCCCACGCCGCCCTTGCCCGACGCCACGGCAATGATGTTCTTCACGTTCGGCATCAGGTGCACGCCGCGCTGCACCGCGTGCGCCACGATCTTCATCGACACCTGCACGCTCACATTTTCAACACCTTGCACCTGGCGCAGCGCCCCGATCACCAGCTTGCGGATCGGCTCGAATTGGCTCTTGGCGGGGTAGCCAAGCTCCACGTCGAGCGCCACCTCGCCGCCATCGACCCGGATGTTGCGCGCCGATTTGGACGACACGAGGTCGCGCCCGGTATTGGGATCCACCACGCCGCGCAGGGCTTCGGTGATCTGTTCGATGGTTACGCTCAACATTTGCTCCACAAATCTAATGCGAATGGGGGACGGGCCAACGGTGACGCGGCATGAACTTTGCGGCGCCCTGGCCACTCTATGTACTGTTTTGCTATTGTATTTTGCCGGCGCATCGTTCGTCCGATTCCCCCTCAATATCCCTCCGATGCGCCGGATATCGGCAAACCCACAAGAACCGATCCCGTTACCCGTAGGAGAAACCATGAAAGCCAAGCTTATTTCCGTCTCGCTGATCGCCCTGCTGGCCGCCGGCTGCGCCACCGAGCAGCAGAACCAGACCGCCATGGGCACCGGCGTTGGCGCGGCCGTGGGCGCTGGCATCGGCGCGCTGGTCGGCAACGGCAAGGGTGCCGCCATTGGCGGTGCGCTGGGCGCGGCAACCGGTGCTGCCGTCGGCTACAACTGGGGGGCAATCAAGTCCAAGCTGGCTGGCGATACGGCCGGCACGGGCACGCAGATTTCGGAGCAGCCCGACGGCTCGCTCAAGCTGAACATTCCGAGCCAGGTCTCGTTCGATACCGACAGCGCGGTGATCAAGCCGTCGTTCCGCGGCCCGTTGGATAGCGTGGCACAAACGCTCACGCAACATCCGGAACTGGCCGCCAATGTGGTCGGCCACACGGACAGCACCGGCAACCCGAACTACAACATGACGCTGTCGCAAAAGCGCGCGCAGAGCGTGGCGAGCTACCTGACGGACCGCGGCGTGGCCCGCAACCGCCTGTCCGCCGAAGGCCGCGGCCAGAATCAGCCCGTTGCCGACAACGCCACCGAGGCCGGCCGCGCCCAAAATCGCCGCGTCGAAATTTATTTGAAACCAATTCAGGGGTAACCCTGTCATAGAAAACAGGTACCGCTTGCTACGCATTGCTGGCTCGCGATGCGTTGCTGACCTCCCGGGCGGTACCTGATTTCTCCTCCTTTTCCGTTGTGGAAAGCTGCGCCGGCTCTGACCGGCGCTTTTTTTTGGGTCACACGATGCGCGGCATCGTGACGCATGGGCCGAACTCCACGATCACACCCACCTTCCGCAGATTCGTCCGGGAACGGCCTGATACCGCCGGGCGCGCTAAAATATGCGTTTTTCCGCGCGCCGCGCCCTGTTCGCGGCCCGCCAGCACCTTTCTGGCCTGCCCATGTCCGAACGTCGCATCCTCGTCACTTCCGCACTGCCCTATGCCAACGGGCCGATCCATATCGGCCACCTAGTCGAGTACATCCAGACCGATATCTGGGTGCGCTTCCAACGCATGCGCGGCCACGAGACCTATTACGTGGGTGCCGACGACACGCACGGCACGCCCGTCATGCTGCGCGCCGAGAAAGAAGGCCTGTCCCCGCGCCAGCTGATCGAACGCGTCTGGACCGAGCATAAGCGCGACTTCGACAACTTCCTTGTCTCGTTCGACAACTACTACAGCACGGACTCCGACGAAAACAAGGAGTTGTGCCAGAGCGTCTACCTCAAGCTCAAGGAAGCCGGCCTGATCGACGTACGCGAGGTCGAGCAATTCTACGACCCGGTCAAGGAGATGTTCCTGCCGGACCGCTTTATCAAGGGTGAATGCCCGAAGTGCGGCGCAAAAGACCAGTACGGCGATTCGTGCGAAGTCTGCGGCGCCACCTACCAGCCGACCGACCTGAAGAACCCGTACTCCGTGGTGTCGGGCGCGACACCGGTGCGCAAGTCGTCGGAGCACTACTTCTTCAAGCTGTCCGACCCGCGCTGCGAGAATTTCCTCCGCGACTGGGTGGCCGACCTGGCGCAGCCCGAAGCCACCAACAAGATGCGTGAGTGGCTCGGCGAGGAAGGCGAAGCCAAGCTGTCGGACTGGGACATCTCGCGTGATGCACCCTACTTTGGCTTCGAGATTCCGGGCGCGCCGGGCAAGTACTTCTATGTGTGGTTGGATGCGCCGGTCGGCTACTACGCCAGCTTCAAGAACCTGTGCGCCAAGCGCGGTCTCGATTTCGACGCGTGGATCAACGAACACTCGACCACCGAGCAGTACCACTTCATCGGCAAGGACATCCTCTATTTCCACACGCTGTTCTGGCCGGCGATGCTCAAGTTCTCCGGCCACCGCACACCGACCAACGTGTTCGCCCACGGCTTCCTGACCGTGGACGGCGCCAAGATGAGCAAGTCGCGCGGCACGTTCATCACCGCACAGAGCTACATCGACACCGGCCTGAATCCGGAATGGCTGCGCTACTACTTCGCCGCCAAGCTGAACGCGACGATGGAAGACCTGGATCTGAACCTGGACGATTTTGTCGCCCGTGTGAACAGCGACCTGGTGGGCAAGTTCGTCAACATCGCCAGCCGTTCGGCGGGGTTCCTGGTCAAGCGCTTCGAAGGCCGCGTGAGCGACGCCGCGCTGGGCCATCCGCTGATGGTGCAACTGCGCGAAGCCGCCCCGCAGATCGCCGATCTGTACGAAAAGCGCGAGTACAGCAAGGCGCTGCGTGCCGTGATGGAGCTGGCCGACGCCGTCAATGCATTCGTCGACACCGAAAAGCCGTGGGATCTGGCCAAGGACGAGGCCCACCGCGAAAAGCTGCACGCCGCGTGCTCGGTCGCGCTGGAAGCGTTCCGCCTGCTGGCCGTGTACCTCAAGCCGATTCTGCCGACCACGGTGGAGCGCATCGAGGCGTTCCTCAACGTTGAGCCGCTGACGTGGCGCTCGATCGACTCGCAACTGTCGTCCGCCAAGCCGATCCAACCGTACTCGCACCTGATGACGCGCGTGGACAAGAAGCAGGTGGATGCGCTGGTCGAAGCCAACCGCCAGTCGCTGCAGGCCACCGCCGATGCACCCGCTGCTGCCGCCAACGGTGCGGCCGCCATCGAACCGATGGCCGAAACCATCACCATCGACGACTTCGCCAAGATCGACCTGCGTGTCGCCAAGATCGTCGCCTGCCAGCGCGTGGAAGGATCGAACAAGCTGCTGCAGCTGACGCTGGATGTGGGTGAAGGACAGACGCGGAATGTGTTTTCGGGCATCCAGTCGGCATATGCACCGGAGGATCTCGTCGGCAAGCTGACCGTGATGGTTGCCAACCTGGCACCGCGCAAGATGAAGTTCGGGATGTCGGAAGGGATGGTGTTGGCGGCTTCGGCGGCTGATGAGAAGGCTCTGCCGGGGCTTTATATTCTTGAGCCGCATTCGGGGGCGGTGCCGGGGATGCGGGTGCGGTAATGGGTGTGTTTGGGATAGGCCTTGGTGGTGCATCCCTTGTTTCATCCCCTGCCGGGGCTGACTCACTTTCTTTGGTCTTGCCCAAAGAAAGTAAGCAAAGAAATGCGCGCCCGAGATGGCGAAAGACTCCTTGAATTTATGTCGCAGGAAGGGGAAGGGAAAAACTCGCTTCGCTCAGACAGTTTCCCTTCCTTTTTCCTCCCTGCAACAGAAATTCAAGGCGCCATCTCGGGCAGGAAAGTCAAAGGACAAAAGCCGCACCATCTGGGCACAAGCGCAAACGACAAAGGCCAACCTCGCGACGGGTTGGCCTTTTCTTTTGACGTTAGACCCTTGATGGCGCCTTGAATTTTCGTAAGCGGGCGGAAACAAGACGGGAAACTGTCTGAACGCAGCGAGTTTTTCCCGTCTCCGCCCGGTTACGGAAATTCAAGGGATGGGTCGCCATCTCGGGCACGCCTTCCTTTTGCTTACTTTTCTTTGGCAAGATGTATGGACCGGGGACATAGGTGACAGGTGTGCGAGGACATGGTTGACACTTTGAGCGGCACATTCGCTCGGAGGTCAGGCCATGCCCTGGAGCACACGAGACACCATGAGCCTTCGTCAGGAATTCGTTCTATTGGCCCGGCAGGAAGGCTGTAACCGGCGCGAGCTGTGTCGGCGGTTCGGCATCAGCCCGCAAACCGGCTACAAGTGGCTGGCTCGTTACGTTGAGTCGGGGGACGCCGGACTGGCTGACCGGACGCGCCGTCCCTCGCACAGCCCGATGCGTACCGAGGCCGAGCTTGAACAGGCCGTCATCGCGTTACGCCAGCAGCATCCTGCGTGGGGCGGGCGCAAGATCAGCCGCCGCTTGGCCGACTTGGGCTGGAGTGATGTACCGGCGCCCAGCACCGTGACCTCCATCCTGCATCGGTATGGGTTGATTGCACCCGAAGCCTCAGACGCCTCCACGCCCTGGCAGCGCTTTGAGCACGCTGAACCGAACCAACTCTGGCAGATGGATTTCAAGGGCGGGTTCGCGTTGGCCGACGGCCAGCGCTGCTCGCCGCTGACCGTGATCGACGATCACTCCCGCTTCAACCTGGTGCTGGCGGCCTGCACGCAGACGCAGAGCGCGGTCGTGCAGCGTCACTTGCGCCAGGCCTTCGAGCGCTATGGGCTGCCGCTGCGCATCAACGCCGATAACGGCGCACCTTGGGGCAGTCCCACCCGGCCGGGGCAACTCACGGGCCTGGGCGTCTGGCTCATCCGCCTCGGTGTGCGCCTGAGCTACAGCCGCCCCGCCCACCCGCAGACCAACGGCAAGGACGAGCGCTTCCACCGCACGCTCAAGGCCGAGGCCCTGGCCGGGCGCTACTTCGCCTCTTGCGACGCGGTCCAGCACGCGCTGGATGCTTGGCGCACCGTCTATAACTGCGAGCGCCCGCACCAGGCCATCGACCTGGCCACGCCCATCACACGCTACCGGCCCAGCCCGCGACCGTATCCGTCTACGTTGGCACCGATCGAGTACAGCCCGCAGGACATCGTCCTCAACGTCGGATGGAATGGGGAGCTACGCTTCAGGAGTTGGCGCTTCAAGCTCTCCAATGCCCTGCACGGCTTGCCGGTGGCATTGCGCCCCGACCCTAAACACAGGGATCAATTCGATCTGTACTTCGTTCACCAACACCTTGGCCGTATCGATCTGAACCTGCCCGATGACTGCTGACATGTGTCAACCATGTCCTCGCACACCTGTCACCTATGTCCCCGGTCCATACAGCAAGACAAAGAAAAGTGAGTCAGCCCCGGCAGGGTACGAAACAGGGGATGCACCACAAAAAAGACCAGAGCCAACAACCCAAAAACCTCCTACCCCCCATTCAACCGGTCATCACTCCGCGAAGTCGTCGTAACACGCCCATCCGCCCCAAAGTGCACATTGAAGAAAGCCCGCTCGGTAGCGCTTTCCATCCACCGATACCCCCAAACCTCTTCCTGCTTCAGCTTGAACACCTCGACCTTCCCCGGCTTGCCGAGCATCCGGCGGATGTCGTCCTTGGTCTGCCCCGCCCGCACGCGCCCAAAATTGTCGGCGGTCAACACCTGCTCGATCTTCTGCACGTGCCCGTCGGGCCCGATCGTCACCATCCACGTTGAAGTCCCTTCGGGTCCGCGCGGATACTCAAGCTGCCGCGTGCCGCCCTCGCTCTCCCAGATCATCTCGGGCTGGCCGGCGGTGGCCCTGACATCATCTTCGGTGGATTGCCCCACCACGATGCCCTTGAACAGCAGGTTGTCCGGCTTGGCCGACTGCCATGCACGCTTGGCAGCGTCGCCCACACGATCCACGGCCTGGTCGACCTTTTGCTGATCGCAGCCGAACAACCCCAGCAATGAAGCCAGAATGCCCATGGTGACTCCCACTTGTGCGAGTTGACGACGATGCGGCATGGAACCCCCGTTCGAAACATGGTCCGGCCACCATTCTGGCAGCCGGGCTATCCGATTACCAACGCTTGTTGAACAGGACCGACGCGCCGTTGATCGTGCCGCCGCGGGCCACCACCGACCACCGCCGGGAGAACTGCCACGTCAGCTTGACGATGGAATCGGCCGTCGACAGGCTCTGCTCGTAGCCAACGGTGATGCGCTCCGAGATTGCCTTGCCGAGGCTTACCACCTGCGGGTCGGTCAGGCCTGCGGCGGACGGCCCGATCGAGAACTCGTCGAGACCGAAGCGCCGTGCCACGTTCTTGCCCGCCACGTTGCCCAGCAGGCCGAGCGCCGCGCCTGACATCGCCTGCTGCTGACCCAGGCCGGCGTTCGATGCGCTATAGCCGAACATCAGCCACGAGAGCTTGTCTTCATCGGGCACGTTGGGCTCGGAGACAAGCGTGACGCGCGGCTGCCGCACCGTGCCGGTCACCTGCACGCCGGCTTCCACTTCCTGGTTACGGCGCATGGCGGTGATGTTGAACGACGGGTTGTTGATTGGCCCCACGAAGTTCAGCACGCCCCGTTCGATGGCCAGCTTGCGACCGAACGCCTCGTACGTGCTGCCCTCGCGCACGTAGATCGTACCGGTGCCGCGCAGGGGCACGAGCGGCTCGCTGTGCACGTGCATCTGGCCACCAAGTGACAGGTCTGCTCCGGCACCCTTGAAGCGGAAGTTGTCGCCAAAATCGACATCGACATCGACCACCGGGCTGAAGCGGCCAGCCGGCTTTTCTTCGCGTTTGACACCGCGTTCGGCCTGGTTGCGGGCGGCATCGGTGCGGCGGACGATGACCACGTCGTCGCCCAACGAAGGCGCGCCGTCCTTCGGCAGATCGAACAGGCCGCGGTCGACCTTGAACTTGCCGGTGATGGCCACGCGGTCATTGTCGTTTGCAATGCGCGCCTGGCCCGACAGCACCAGCGTGCGGTCCGGATCGGCAAAGAGCTGCAGCTTGTCGGCGACGATGGAGCCCGCGAGGTTCGGGTTCGCCTCGCCCAACTGCACGCGGCCCTGCGCACGCACGGTGCCGTCGCCGCCGTGGAACACCACCTCTTGCAGGTCGACCACGTTTTGGTCGAGCGCCACGCGCACGACCCCCTTGGTCAGGCGGATGCCCTGATCGTAAAGCGCCACGTCGATGTCCTGGCCGGTCAGGAAGCCGCTCACTTTGGGCGCGCCCACGGTGCCCGCAAACGTCAGGCTGGCAGCAAGCTGCCCGTCCGTTGCTACATCCGGTCCCAGCAGGTCGCCGATGCTCTTGAGGTGCGGCAGGCTGATCGTCAAGCCGCCGGAGAGCGGCGACGTGGGTGCCATGAGCGCCAGGGAGCCCGGTCCCGGATCACGCACGAGCCCGACACCCGCATCAAGATAAAGATTGCCGACGCGCGTCGACTGCACATTCCCGCGCAGCCCGAGGCGCATGCCCTCGCCACGCGCTTCCACGGTCGCTTCGGTCAACCCCAATGCCGTGAAACCGCGGCCGGCGTTGATGGACAGATCGCCGCTGCGGCGGGCGATGCGGGCCGTGCCGGTGGCTGTGCTGCCGAGATCCAGATCCCATTGCCCGTCGACGACGAGATCCGTGCGTACCGGCGGAGCCTGGCCCGTCCAGGTGCGCACAAGCTCCAGTACCCGCGCGATCTGCAAGCCGTCGACACGGCCTGCGCTGCGCACGTGTCCCTGGGCGGATTCGACACGCTCGATGTGGATGGGCGTCTGGTCCAGCGTCAGGTCCGCACGGCCCATCATCAGGCGACCGGGTGCCATCGCGAGCCTCACCGGAGCCGTGAGTTGCAGGTTGGGGGCGCCCTGCGCCGACAGCGTGGAGATCGTGCCGTCCCACCCATCGCCGTCCTTGCCGGGCGTCAACGCCCCGTCGCCTGCCAGTGCAAACTTGAACGGCTGGTTGCGCACGTTGCCGTCGGCATCGGCGCGGAAGCGGTGGGCGCGGCGCGTGCCATCCAACGTGGCATGCACTTCTCGCAACGACAGGCTCGGGCCCGTCACGCGCTGCGCGGTCAGCTCGACCAGCAATGGCCCATCGATCCCATCGCGGATCTGCGCCCGGCCGTTGGCGGTGTCGATCTTGTTTCCCTGATAGGCAAGCTGATTGGCGCGGAACGTGGCATCCACTTGCGGGCGCTTGATCGTGCCGGAGACATCGCCGGACAAGGTGACTGCCCCGCTCACGCCAAGCTGCAAGCGTGCGAGCTGCGGCGCATCGATGTCGACATGCATGCGATCGCCGGCGGCGCCGAAACTGCCCCGCAGGCTGGCCTTGTTGCCGGCCACGTCGAGCCTGGCGTCGCTGGGCAGCAGACGTTCACCGCGCACGTGGACATTGCCCTCGCCGGTCATCGGCAAGCCTGTGTATTCGCTATCGCGCACGGAAAATTTGACGGCGGCGTCGATCGGCTCACCCAGCGAGCCGCGCGCGTCGAACTCGGCATTGACGCGGCCCTTTGCCACCTTGGCCAGCCGCGACGGATCGAACTCCGCCAGGTTGCCCTTGAAGGCGAACGACTGCGCGTCGTCATGCCTGAGCGTGCCCGCCAACGTCAGCCGCGAGCGCCCCAGCGACACCTGGGCGCTCTCCACTGCAACCTGCGCCGCATCCAGCACGGCTTTCGCTTGCGCACGCATGTCCCCGCCCGCCAGATCAAGCGCCACGCGTTGCGTGCCACCCGCAAACTCCACGGTGATGGGGCCAGCAAGTTTCGTCTTCTCCAGCGATGCGTGCAGCGCCTGCAGATCGAGCTGGCGCACATCCACGCGAAGTGCGCCATGCCCCTTCTGCACATCGGCGCCACCCGTGAGCGCCGCGCCGCCCAGCAGACGCACATCCAGCCCGGTGAGCTGCTGATCGATTTCGTTCAGCCGCACCTGCGCACGCAGCGATTGCAGCGGCAGCTTCTGCTTGTCGAGCGTGCCGGGCTGCGCGTTGTCGATCTGGATGGGGCCCGCCACCGTCAGCGTCTTGGCCTGCTCGTCGGGGCGCAGGTCCGCGTGGATCGACAACGACGCTTCGGGCGCGCTTGGCGCAAACGCACGCGGATTCACGTGTTCCGCCGACACCACGGCACGCGACAGCGGCAGCGCCCCGAACGGCGTGGCATCGATCAGTGCCTGCGCGGTCAGCTTGGCACCGGTGCCGGTAGCGTCGATATGCAGCGCTTCCAGCGAGCCCGACAGCTGCGCCGACACCGAGGCGTCCTGCTTCTGGCCGTTGACCTCAAACTGCGTCGCGAGTGTTGCAGCACCGGTGAGCGGATATGGCCGCGTGCCGGTCATGCGCAGCGTGGCGGCCAGCTTGCCGGCGGGCGATTCCATGCCGTCGAGCAGCACATTGTGGTGCGTGCCGTCGCTGTGCAGGCTGCCGGCAATCGATTTCAACTCGGTGGTCGACGTGCCCTGCCGGATGGCGAGGCGGTCGACGGCGAGGCGGTCCACATCCAGCGCCAGCGGCAGCGCCAGCGAATCGGGCGGACCGCTCGGCGGGGTGGGCGGCGTCGGATGCAGGATCACCTCGACATTGCCCGCACGGAGATACGCGAAATGCGCATGCCACGGCCCGCGTGTGATGGCCCAGCGGCCTTCCACATGGTCGATGCGCACTTCCGTGCTGCCCGCACGCACGTGCAGATCCCGCAGCGAGAGCCCCTCGCGCACCGTGCCGCCCTCCAGCTTGCCCGACACATAAGCGTTGCCGAAGCGCGTGGCGAGGGCCCACAACTGCGCCGTGCCCGATTGCGAATGGATGGCCCAGACCAGCCAGCCTGCGAGCCCCAGCACGATCGTCAGGACCAGGGCAGCAAAGGCACCGAACCAGCGCAGCGCGCGGCGGCCCCAGCCGCGCTTCGGACGCGCCAGACGTGGTGTAGCGGGTTGGTTCGATTCGGGCGTTTGCGGATCGGTCATCGTCATGTTCAGAACGCGATGCCCAGCGACACGCTCGGCCGGAACTGCTTCTGCTGAATGCCGTAGGCCATGTCGAGTTGGATTGGCCCCACCGGGCTCTTCCAGCGCACGCCGACACCCACCCCATTGAACCAGCGGCGCTCCGACCAGTTGTCGGTGGCCGTGCCGGTATCCCAGAACACGGCGGCGCCCCATTGCGGGAGGAACCAGCGTTGATACTCCAGCCCGCCGGTGACGAGGAACTTGGTCGGCAGCGTGCTGCCGTTCACGTCGTTACCGATGCTTTGGAAATCGTAGCCGCGCACCGACTGCGTGCCGCCCGTGCGGAAGCGCAGCGTGGCCGGTACACCATCGCCGGCACCGGAGGTGATGACAGCGCCCAGCTCGCCGCGTGCAACGAAGATGTCTCGCTGCCCCACCGGCACGAACTGGCGGATGCGGCTGTACGACCGCACGAACGATTGGTCGGTCAGCACGCCTTTCACTGCCGCGCCGATCTGCGTGGTGATGATGTTGCCGCGGCGCGGAAACAGCGGGTCGTCCACATCGCGGCGCGTCCAGGCGAAACCCGGCACGAGCGCCTTGCTCAACTGGCGCTCGGCGCCTTCGGGCCGCAGGTCGTCATAGTAGAAATCAACGGTGAACGACGTCTCATAGATGCCGCGTACGCGCGTCTGCTTGAAGCCGGAGCGATAGCTGCGCGTCTCGGTGCCCGAGGTGTCGGTGCGGTCCATGCTGGTGTAAAGGCTGTTGACGTATTGCTTGTCGTCAGGCGGCACCGTCACGCCGGCAAACAGGTACTGGCGGCGTTGTTCGAGGCGGGCCTGCGTGTCGAGCACCCATGCCTTGCTGAACAGGTTCAGATATTGATAGCGCCCTTCCAGCGAGGCGCCCGTGTCCGTACCGTACCCCACACCGCTGGTGATGCGATTGGGCGGGTACTCACGCACGCGCACGCGC
This sequence comes from Ralstonia pickettii, assembly GCF_016466415.2. Lineage (NCBI taxonomy): Bacteria > Pseudomonadati > Pseudomonadota > Betaproteobacteria > Burkholderiales > Burkholderiaceae > Ralstonia > Ralstonia pickettii. The sequence goes on from NZ_CP066771.1 coordinate 2,304,965, forward strand.
ACCGGCGCGTTGACCGGGTTCTTCGGATCGTCGCCCAGGTCAACGATGGCGTTGGAGAAATACGGTTGCCCCTGGATGGCGGCCTGAAGTGACTGCAGTCGATCAGCCGAGTAATCCTCACCCACCCGCAACGGGTTCACGTGGTTGATGATGCTGAGGGGATAGCGCGACAAGCCCTGCACGTCCAGCGGCCCCAGCGTATACGCCGGACCGCTGTCATAGCCTACCGACAGGTCCGCCTTGCTTTCGTCCGGATCGACACGCGCTTGCGACGACGTCTGCTTGGCCGCGTAATAACGTTTGCTCTGCAGGGCGGCCAGACCGTCGTCCTTGGCTTTGTCCCAGCCTGCTTGGCGGAACGCCATCCCGTGCTGCAGGCTCCACGATTTTTTCAACTCGTCGATGCGCTTGGCGTCTTGCGTAACGGCGCCGGTGAAGTCGAGCGCCACATTGTCGATGGTGGTACGCGGGCCGGGCTCGACCTTCACGTTGACGATGCGATGGTCCGGCGGGCCTTCAAGCTTGGCGGTCGCCTTGGGCACGAAATAGCCTTCGGTGGCCGTCAGCTTGGTGACCTGATCGCCAATGGTTTCGACCATGTACTGGAGCTGGTCGTCGGTGATGTCCTTGCGGTCTTTGTAGCGCGACAGGTCCAGATGGCGCTCGAGCAAATCGCGAATGGACTTCGGCGCCTCGATCTTGACGTCGTATTCAGCGTGCGCCGGGGCGCAGATGAGGGACAGCGCAAAGCCCGCCGCCAGCGCGGCGCCGGGCAAACCCAGAAGACGGAAGCGTGGTGCTCGGAACGGTCGCGATGGTCGATTGGAGCCGGTCATCGTGGCAAGCGTGGCGCCGCCCCACGGGCCGGCTGAGTCGAAGGAAAGGCGTATTTGACCATACCGCCCCCGGCGCGTGCCCAGGCAAATGCAACGAACGCGCCCTTCCGGATCGGCGGAAGGGGTTTCGCACGCGCCGTGCCCAAGGCCGTTGCGACGGCCAATACGGTAAAATGCGCGGGTTTTCCGCCCGGCATCTTTCCGCGCGGGCAAGATCATCCAACATCACATACCGCCATGGCCCTGTACAAGTCCGAGATCACCCAGTTCCTGGAAGAACTCAAGACCCAGAAGCCCGACCTGGAAGCGCAACAGCGCCAAGGGCGCTCCCTGCTGTGGGACAAGGACCCGATCGACCTGGAAGAGCGTGCACGCGCCAAGGCCGCACGCGTAGCGCAAAAGCCGTACGTCTATTCGCTGGACTGATCGGCCGACCGGCCTTCAGCCCGCCCAGGCGCCCGCCGCATGACCACTTCCGCGCAGGACAAGCTGCCACTGCCCGTCGAGCTGCCCAGCGTGGCGCCCGAACAGGATTCCATGCCCGCGCAGGTTGATGGCCTCGCCTTTGCACGGCTCTACGGCGAGCCGCTGTTCAAGCTTCCTCAGGATCTCTACATCCCGCCCGATGCGCTCGAGGTCTTCCTTGAAGCGTTCGAAGGGCCGCTGGATTTGCTGCTGTACCTGATCCGCCGCCAGAACTTCAATGTGCTGGACATTCCGCTGGCGCAGGTCACACGGCAGTATCTGGCGTACATCGAGCAGATTCGCGCGACCAACCTGGAGTTGGCTGCTGAGTACCTGCTGATGGCCGCCATGCTCATCGAGATCAAGTCGCGCATGCTGCTGCCGGTCAAGAAGACCGACGAAGGCGTGGAACCCGAAGACCCGCGCGCCGAGCTGGTGCGCCGCCTGCTCGAATACGAGCAGATGAAACTCGCCGCGCAAAAGCTGGACACCGTGCCGCAACTGGGCCGCGACTTTCTGCGCGCGCAGGTCTACATCGAGCAGAGCCTCGCGCCACGCTATCCCGACGTCAATTCCGACGACCTGCGTGCCGCGTGGGCCGACGTGCTGCGGCGGGCCAAGCTCACGCAGCACCACAAGATTTCGCGCGAAGAGCTGTCGGTGCGCGAGCACATGAGCCAGATCCTGCGCCGGCTGCAGCATGCACGGTTCATGGAGTTCACCGAGCTGTTCGAAGACGCGATCCAGTCCGGCAAGGGCGCGCCCATCGTGGTCGTCAACTTTGTCGCCATGCTCGAGCTTTCACGCGAATCGCTGCTCGAAATCACGCAGGCCGAACCGTACGCGCCCATTTACGTGCGCCTCGCCTATTCTCCGACGTAATTCGTCCGACCCGACTCGGGCCGAATCACACAACAACTATGAAAGTCATCTCGTCGATCCAGGAACTGCGCGATCAGCTGCGCGGCCAGAACCGCGTCGCCTTCGTGCCGACCATGGGCAACCTGCATGAAGGCCACCTGAGCCTGATGCGCCTGGCGCGCCAGCACGGCGACCCGGTGGTGGCGTCCATTTTCGTGAACCGCCTGCAGTTCGGCCCGAACGAAGATTTCGACAAATACCCGCGCACGCTGCAGGACGACATCGAAAAACTGCAGAAGGAAGGCGTGTACGTGTTGTTTGCGCCCACCGAGCGCGACATGTACCCCGAGCCGCAGGAATATCGCGTCGAGCCGCCGCACGACCTTGGCGACACGCTCGAAGGCGAATTCCGCCCTGGCTTCTTCAAGGGCGTGTGCACGGTGGTGATGAAGCTGTTCTGCTGCGTGCAGCCGCGCGTGGCCGTGTTCGGCAAGAAGGACTACCAGCAGTTGATGATCGTGCGCCGCATGGCGCATCAGTTTGCGTTGCCGGTCGACATCGTCCCCGCCGAAACAGTCCGCGCGGATGATGGTCTGGCGCTGTCGTCGCGCAATGTCTACCTGACCAACGAAGAGCGCGCAGAAGCTCCTGAGCTGTATCGCACGCTGCATCAGGTGCGTCAGGACGTGCTGGAAACCGTGCTGCAGGGCCAGGCGTCGCACGAAGAGGTGACCACCAAGGCAATGGAATATCTGCGTGGCCGCGGCTGGCAACCCGACTACGTCGCCGTGCGCCGCCGCTCCGACCTGCAAGAACCGACACCCGAGAACATCGCTGCGGGCGAACCGCTGGTCGTGTTGACGGCCGCCAAACTTGGCAAGACGCGCCTGATCGATAACCTCGAAATCTGAGGGATGCGGCAGCCGCGTCCTACGACAAAGCCCGGCAATGCCGGGCTTTTTTCATGCCGCCGCCGATGTATCGGCAACACTGGCCTGCGGAGGCGATTCTCCGAGCCACTCGAGAATGCCGCTCCACTGCTCCACGTCTTTGGCCACGCGCGAGGGCGCCACGTCCCACAACGTCAGGCCATGTGCGGCCAGTTGTACGTAGTTCTGGGTATCGCGCAGATAACCGAGGATCGGCACCTCCAGCCCCTGCACGAAACGCTGAAGCTGTTCTGCGGCACGCGTGCGCATGTCCACGCGCATGCCGACCACGCCGAGCTTGACCTCGCCATGGCGCACCGGCTTTTCATCGGCCAGTTTCCGCAGGAAGGTCTGCGTGGCCAGGATGTCGAACATGGAGGGCTGCAACGGCACGATTACGTAGCCGGACATCTTGACGAGATCCGCCAGCCGCCAGCCGTGGAGACCCGCCGGCGTATCGAGCACCACGTGCGTCGTACCCTTGGGCGGCTTGGCGATGTGGTCGGCGTTGATTTCCCAGGTGCGGATGGGCTTGGCGGTCTCGGGGCGCAGCGCCAGCCACTCGCGTGAGGACTGCTGGCGGTCGGTGTCTCCCAGCATCACGGCATGATCCCGCGCGGCAAAGTAGCCGGCCAGATTGGTCGCCAGCGTGCTTTTGCCCACCCCGCCCTTCGGATTCGCTACAACGGCCACCGGCATGCCTGCCTCCTTGCGCTCGTCGAATCATGTGCCGAGTCGATCACTCGGCGGATCTGCCCATCCGCCAATTATGGCTCAGCCCGCACGTGGCAGCGTTCGGAAGAGCGCAGCGAGGTCCAGATGCGCTTCGCACGTGTCGGCCAGACGTTCGAGCGATGCTTCACGCAAGGCAGCATAGTCCTGCGCCCGCGCATCGCTCACACCGGCCCAGGCGAGCAACGCGCGGCACGCCTCGGGCGCGTCGAACAAGCCGTGCAGGTAAGTCGCCAGGATCTGCCCGTCGGCGGAGATCGCGCCATCTGCGCGGCCATCGTCCAGTTGAACGGCGGGGCGCGCAAGAGCCGCCCCCACGGTCACGCCCATGTGGATTTCATAGCCGTCGATGGCCGCACCGCTTTCGGCCAAGGTGCCGCGCACCTGACGCAACTGCTTGGCCGGCTCCAACGTGGTCTCGAAATCCAGATAGCCCAGACCCTGGACGCTGCCAGCTGCGCCCTCCAGCCCGTTCGGATCATGCAGGCGCCGCCCCAGCATCTGCATGCCGCCGCAGATGCCGATCAGCTTGCCTCCATAGCGCAGATGCCGCGCGATGGCCGCATCCCAGCCGTTGGCGCGCAGCCAGGCGAGATCGGCCTGCACGCTCTTGCTGCCAGGCAGGATGATGAGGTCGGCGGGCGGAATCGGCTGGCCAGGACCGACCAGGCGGACGTCCACCTGCGGGTGCGCGCGCAGCGCGTCGAAATCGGTGTGATTGGACACGCGCGGAAGCACAGGAATGACGACGCGCAGCGCATCGGCCGAAGCTGCGCGCTGTGCCGTCTGCACCGCGTCTTCTGCGTCGAGGTGCAGGCCGTGCAGATACGGCAGCACGCCAAATACCGGCTTGCCCGTCTGTGCGGTCAGCCAGTCGAGCCCCGGCGTCAGCAACGAAATATCGCCGCGAAACCGGTTGATGACGAAGCCCGCCACGCGCGCGCGCTCGCTTTCTGACAGGCAAGCGAGCGTGCCGAGCAGGTGCGCGAACACGCCGCCGCGATCGATGTCGGCGACGAGCACGACGGGGCAATCGACGGCTTCGGCAAAGCCCATGTTGGCGATGTCGCGGTCGCGCAGGTTGACCTCCGCCGGGCTGCCGGCGCCCTCAACCAGCACAAGGTCGTAACGCGCACGCAGCCGTGTGTGCGATTCGAGCACGGCAGCCATGGCGGTGGGCTTGTAGTCGTGATACGCGCGAGCGTCGAGGTCGCAGCGCGCCTGGCCGTGGATGATGATCTGGGCACCGGTGTCGCTGTTGGGCTTGAGCAGCACGGGGTTCATGTCGACCGTGGGCGCGACGCCCGCCGCCTGCGCCTGCAGGGCCTGGGCGCGGCCGATCTCGCCGCCATCTGCGGTGACGGCGCTGTTGAGCGCCATGTTCTGCGGCTTGAACGGCGCCACGCGCACACCGGCGCGATGCGCGACACGGCACAGGCCGGCGACCAGCGTGCTCTTGCCGGCATCGGACGTGGTGCCCTGGATCATCATCGTGCCCCGAAGCGATGTGGGCGACACAGGAAATGGAGCTTTCGACATGCGCGGATTATCGCACCGGCGTTATCGTGCCTGGCTGCTCCGCCCCCGCTAAAATGCCGGAATGTCACGCCGCCTCACACTCGTTCTCGGGGGTGCCCGCTCAGGCAAGAGCCACCACGCCGAACAGCTCGCGCTGCAATGCGCGGGGGTCGTCACGTACGTTGCCACCGCCGGCGAGGGCGATGAAGAAATGCAATTGCGCGTGGCCCTGCATCGCGCACGCCGCCCGGCGAATTGGGGGCTGGTCGAAGAGCCCGTGCACCTGGCCGAAGCGCTCTACACGCACGCGCAGCACGGTGGCTGTGTGCTGGTCGATTGCATGACGCTGTGGCTCAACAATCTGCTCTTCTCCGAGCACCACGAATACCCCGAGACAGGCCTCGTCACCCCACCCGAAGCTTGGACGGCCGAGATTGACGCGCTGCTCACCGCCCTGCCGCTGCTGCCCGGCGAGGTCATCCTGGTCAGCAACGAAATCGGCCTGGGCGTGGTGCCGATGGGCGCCGTCACGCGGTTCTACGTGGACGAACTGGGCCGGCTGAACCAACGCCTTGCCGCACTGGCCGACAACGTGCATCTGCTGGTGGCAGGCATCCCGATGGTGGTCAAGGGGCCGGCACTCGGCGCTGCAACGTGAGCGTGTTGCAGGGCGGCGTATTCGATCTCGGGTGGCCGCTCGTGGCGCTCGCCGCGCTGGCGGGCGTGCTGCTCGACCGGCTGTTCGGAGAGGTGCCGCGCTGGCATCCGTTGGTCGGCTTCGGGCGCCTCGCCAAACCCATTGAGCGCCGGATGAATCGCGCACCGGCCGCGGTATCGTGGTCGCGCCTCGTCGGCGTCGCTGCATGGGCGATCGCCGTGTTGCCGCTCGTGCTGCTTGCAGGATGGCTCGTCGGCGGGGCGCGTGATGTGTCGCCCTGGCTGGTGGCAGCGCTTGATGCCGTTGCGCTCTATTTCGCCATTGGCGCGCGCAGCCTGCATGAACACATTGCCCCGATCGCGCTTGCCCTGCGCGATGCGGATGTTCCGCGCGCACGCGCCCTAGCATCGCGCATCGTCTCGCGTGACCTCACGCAAGCCACGGATGAGCCCATCGCACGCGCCGCCGTGGAATCTGCACTAGAGAATGGCAGCGATGCCATCTTCGCCCCGCTGTTTTGGCTCGTCGTGGCGGGCGCGCCGGGCGTGGTGCTGTATCGGTTGGCCAACACGCTCGATGCAATGTGGGGCTACCGCAATGCGCGCTTTACCGGCTTCGGCTGGGCGGCCGCGCGCATCGACGACGTGCTCAACTGGATTCCCGCCCGCCTCACGGCAATCAGCTATGCGCTGCTTGGCCACACCGCCGATGCGCTGAACTGCTGGCGCACGCAAGCGCCGCAATGGTCTAGCCCCAACGCCGGCCCGGTGATGGCCGCAGGCGCCGGCAGCCTGCGCGTTCAGCTCGGGGGCGCAGCACGCTACGAAGGCGTGGAAGAAGCGCGCCCGTCGCTCGGCACGGGCGAGACAGCAACGGCAGCAGATATCGCACGCGCGTTGACGCTCGTGTCGCGCACTTTGTGGTTGTGGCTCGGCGCACTTGGCTTGCTTGCAGCGCTGGCGTGGGGCCTGTCGTGAGCGGCATCGTCCACGGCGGCAATCTCGCGGCCGCACGCGCGCTGTATGGGGAGCCTGCCGGCGGCTGGCTGGACCTCTCCACGGGCATCAATCCGCATGGCTACCCCATCCCGCCGATTCCACCCGATGCGTGGTTGCGCCTGCCCGAAGACGACGGCCTCGAAGCGCTAGCCGCCGCGCACTACGGCGTGACCGACGCGCGCGCAGTGCTGGCGGTTGCAGGTTCGCAGGCGGCGATCCGCACGCTGCCGACCCTGCTGCCGCACGGGCGTGCCGGCATCGCGCAGATCGGCTACAGCGAATACGCGCCCGCCTTTGCACGCGCCGGCCACGACGTTGTGCCGCTGCCCGAAGGGGCCTTTCTCGGCGATCTGCCGAACGACGTACGCCACCTGGTTGTCGTCAACCCGAACAACCCGACGGCACGCTTGCTGCCTGCAGCAACGCTGCGCGATTGGCACACACGCCTACAGGCGCGCGGCGGCACGTTGATCGTGGACGAGGCGTTTATCGAAGCGCTCGACGATGGCCCCACTTTGGCACCCCTTGCCGGCACGCCGGGGCTCGTGGTGTTGCGCTCGATCGGAAAGTTCTACGGGCTGGCGGGCGCCCGCATCGGCTTCGCGCTTGCTGCACGTGAACTGCTGGCGGCACTGCGCGACGCGTTGGGACACTGGACCGTCAACGGCCCGGCGCGTGCCGTCGTGCGTGCGGCGCTGGCCGATACCGCCTGGCAAGCTGCCACGCGGGCGCAACTGCAGCTTGCGGGCAGGCGGCTTTCGACGTTGCTTGATCGCCACGGGTTGCCGAATGCCGCAACACCGCTGTTTGCCTGGGCATCCGCCGCATATGCGCAGGCGCTGCACGCAAGCCTGGCGCGCCTCGGCATCTGGACGCGCCTGTTCGATGCACCCGTCAACGGCTTGCGCTTCGGCCTGCCCCCGGACGAGACTGGCTGGCAACGCCTTGCCGATGCGCTAGCATCGCTGTCGCACTCCGCTTGAACTGCCCCCCCCGATGCCCAATCGTCTCTCTCGCCTCACCCGTCGCCTGTATGTGTGCGGCCTGTCTGCCATTGCGGTCACGATCGCTGCCGCACCGGCATGTGCTGCCATTTCCGTCACAGACGATAGCGGCGCCACCGTGACGCTGCTGCGCCCCGCCCAACGCATCGTCAGCCTCGCTCCACATGCGACCGAGCTGCTGTTCGCGGCAGGCGGCGGTGGCCGCATCGTCGGCACCGTGGCTTACAGCGACTACCCGCCAGCCGCACGCGACATTCCCCACGTGGGGGATAACCGCTCGCTCGATCTGGAGCGCATCGCTGCCCTCAAGCCTGATCTGGTTGTGGTCTGGCGCCACAGCAACGCGCAAAAGCAGATCGACCGCCTGCGTGCGCTCGGCATTCCGCTGTTCTTTTCCGAGCCGCATCGCATGAGCGATATTCCGCGCTCGATCGAGGCGCTCGGCACACTGCTCGACACCCGCGCGAGCGCGCACGACGCCGCGCAGCAATTCCGCCAACGCGCCGATACGCTGCGCCAACGCTACGCGAGCCGGCCGCCGGTTTCGGTGTTCTATCAGGTATGGGAACAGCCGCTGATGACGCTCAACGGCCAGCACATCTTCTCTGACGTGCTGGCGCTGTGCGGCGGCCGGAATGTGTTTGCCGGCGAGCCCTTGCTGGTGCCGACCGTTTCGCCCGAGGCCGTGATCGCAGCCAACCCCGAAGTGCTGCTCACCGCGAGCATGGGCGCCACGCAAGGCAGCCGTCCGATCGATACGCTTGACGCGTGGAAACGCTGGCCGCAATTGCTGGCGGTGCAACGTGGCAATCTCTTCAGCATCAACGGTGACCTGATCAACCGCTTTGGCCCGCGCCTGGTGGAAGCAGCAACGCTGTTGTGCGAAGACCTGGAACAAGCCCGAGCGCGGCGCCTCGGCTCGCAAGCCACCAACGGGCAGGGGTGCTAAACCACGCGCGGGTCAACGGTTCCAGAACAGCAGCACCGGCAACGTGTCGGGCAGCACGCGAAAGCCGCAGGCCGCCCCCCATTGCAACGGCCATTGCAGCGTCTCGGCCAGCGGCCGTTGCAACCAGTGCGCCGCGAGCGCACGCATACAGCCGGCATGCGTGACGGCCCACACGCATGCGGTGGGCGTCGCGGTCGCTGTGGTCATTGCTGTCGCCCACCTCGTGACGCGCGCCAACAATTCTGCCGCCGACTCTCCGCCATGCGGATTGCCGTGCACGAGATCGCGCGCCCACTGGTCGATTTCCGCACGGGGGATGTCATCCCACTGGCAACCTTCCCAGGCGCCAAAGTCGAGTTCCATCAATTGCGCATCCAGTTCGACCGTGGGAAGCCGCGCCGCTCGCGCTATTGCTTCGGCGGTCAGGCGGCTGCGTTGCAATGGGCTTGCCAGCAGACGATGCGGCGTGTGCGCGGCAAGCTTTTCGACGATGGCCGCCGGCTCCGGGTCCATCGGCGAGGCCAGCTCCAGATCGGTGCGGCCATAGCAGAGACCTGCCGTCATGGCGGGCCGCGCGTGGCGGATCAGGATGACATCCATGCCAGCACGCCCCACAGAATCAGCAGCTCGAACATCTGCTGCGCCATGCCCAGACAATCGCCGGTGATGCCGCCGATGCGGCGCACAAAATAGCGGCCCAGCAGCCAGCGCGCGACGATCAAGCCGACGACGATCAGCGCCGCGCACATCGACCCGAACCACAGTAGAGGCACGACACCGAACGCGCCAGCCCATAACGCGTCGCTCCATCGCATCCGTTGCGCCACCGGCTTGGCCTTGCCTTCCGCCCGCACGTAGTCATGCGTGAGCAGGTAGCTGACGGCGGCGGCGCGGCTGGCAGCGTGCGCCGCCACCATTGCCGCGAGGATGCCAATGCCGTGCGGCGCCATCGCGCTCAGCAATTGCCACTTCAGCAGCAGCGCCATGCACACGGCAATCGCCCCAAACGCGCCGATGCGCGAGTCGTGCATGATGCGCAACCGGTCTTCAGGCGTGTAGCCGCCGCCAAAGCCGTCGGCGCAATCGGCCAGACCGTCTTCGTGAAACGCGCCGGTCAGCAACAGCGTCGCGACCATCGACATGGCCACCGCCACACCTGGCGCGGGCACCGTGTGTGACACGAGCCAGTACACCACGGCTGCCACGGCGCCCACCAGCCACCCGATCAGCGGAAAGTAGCGCGCCGCGCGATTCAACCCCGCTTGCGAGAACCCGACCGACGCCGGCACGGGGATGCGGGTGAAATACCCGACCGCCGTCCACAGCGTGTGCCAATGTTCGCGCCAGGCATTCATGGCGATGCGCGCTCGCTCACGCCTGCGCTGGCGAAGGTCGCCATCTCGCGCAGGAACGCCACTGCCGACACGACCACGGGATACGCCAGCACCGCACCGCTGCCCTCGCCCAGCCGCAACGACAGCGACAGCAATGGCCGCGCATCGAGCACCTCCAGCAACGCGCGATGCCCGCGTTCGTCCGAGAGATGACCGAACACGCAATAGCGCAGCACGTCGGGCGCCACACGGGCCGCCACCAGCACGGCGGCCGTAGCGATAAACCCGTCGACGAGGATGACCATGCGCCGCTGCGCCGCTTCAAGCACCGCCCCCACCATCGCGGCAACCTCGAAGCCGCCGAAGCAGGCAAGCACGTCCAGCGGCTCACGTACATCAGCATGCCTGGCCATTGCGGCTTCCAGCACGGCCCGCTTGTGGGCGAGGCCGTCATCGTCTAGCCCAGTGCCGCGGCCAACGCATTGCGCGACGGGAAGGTCGCACAACCGCGCCATCAGGCACGCGGCAGACGCCGTGTTGGCGATGCCCATTTCACCCAGCGCAATCACGTTGGTCCCGAGCGCCGCGTGGTGTGCCACGCGCTGCGCACCGAGTGCCATGGCGCGATGGCGCTCGTCGGCGGTCATGGCCGTTTGCTGAACACCTTCGGCGGCAAAGTTGCGCGTACCGGGGCCAACGGGTGCATCGACCAGACCCGGCGTATCGGCCGTCCACAACGGCGCGGCAACGCCGGCATTCACCACCTCCAGCGCAAACCCATGCTGACGGCAGAACACGTTGACGGCCGCACCGCCTGCGATGAAGTTGAGCACCATCTGCGCAGTCACCGCTTGGGGGTACGCGCTCACGCCAGCGTGGGCGATGCCGTGGTCTGCGGCAAAGACCACCATTGCGGGACGCGTGAGCTGCGGCGTGTCGGTGTTCTGGATCAGGCCGATCTGCACGGCCAGCGATTCGAGCCGGCCAAGTGCGCCCGGCGGCTTGGTCTTGCTGTCCACGGCGGCCTGCAGGCGCGCGCGCAACGCATCGTCAAATGGCGGAATGTGCATGGCTTGATTCATCACAGTTCGACTCCCGGCTGCGCCTGGATGCCTTGGGAAAACGCATGCTTGACGAGCGTCATGTCAGTCACGGTGTCGGCAGCCTCAATCAGCTCGGGCGGCGCACCGCGTCCGGTGATCACCACATGCTGGGCCGGCGGCCGTGCGCGCAAATCGGCCAGCACGGTCTGCACGTCAAGGTAGTTGTACTTGAGCGCAATGTTCAGTTCATCCAGCAGCACCAGGCCGACGGTCGGATCGCTCAGCAGCTCGCGTGCGCAGGCCCATGCAGCTTGCGCCTTTTCAGTGTCGCGCGTGCGGTCCTGCGTCTCCCAGGTGTAGCCCTCGCCCATCACGTGAAAGCTGCATTGTTCGGGAAAACGGCGCAGGAATCGCTCTTCGCCCGTTGGGATCGCGCCCTTGATGAACTGCACCACGCCGACCTGCATGTCGTGGCCCATGGCGCGGATCACCATGCCAAATCCGGAGCTGGATTTGCCCTTGCCGTTACCGGTGTTGACGAGCAGCACGCCGCGCACGTCGGTGGCGGCGGCGATCTTGGCATCCACTACGGCCTTCTTGCGCTGCATGCGCGAGCGGTGGCGCTCGTTCAGCGCGTCATTCTTCTCTTCAGTCGTCATCGGAATTATCAGGAATCAAGGCCGTATGGCGGCCGTTGGCCACCTCGGCAATAGGCGTGCGCAGCACACGTGCGCAATGCTCGGGGGTCAGCACCTCGGCTGCGATCCCGGCGGTCGTGTGACCGGCGCCGTCCATCAGCAGCGCATGCGTCGCGAAGCGGCGCGCGAGGTTCAAGTCGTGCACGGTCAGCACGACCAGCCAGCCCTGTTTGCGGCAGCCTTCGCGCAGCAGGCGGAGCACGGCAACCTGCTGATGCAAATCGAGGTGAGCGACGGGCTCGTCGAGCAGCAGCACGCGCGCCTCCTGCGCCACCACGGCAGCCATCGCCACGCGCTGACGCTCACCGCCAGAAAGCGTGCGCACATCGCGTTCTGCCAGCGACTGCAGCTGCAGCGCCGACACCGCTGCATCCACAGCGCGCGCATCGGCATCTCCCTCCCATTCCCAGCGCGCGAGATGCGGGTGGCGGCCGGTCATCACCGCGTCGTAAACGGTGATGGGAAAGGTGTCGTGCAAGGTCTGCGGCAGAAACGCGCGACGGCGGGCCATCGCGAGCGGCGGCCAATCGGCAAGCGGCACACCGTCAAGCGCGACGCTGCCGCCGTCCGGCGAACGCAAGCCCGCCAGTACCGAAAGCCAGGTCGACTTGCCCGCGCCATTCGGGCCGACCACGCACCAGAGCTGGCCGGCGGTGGCCGTCATCGATAAGCGCTCAACCAGCACACGCCCATCGACCGCCACTCGCAGATCGCGCAGCGCCAGTTCGGGCGCCGCGTCCAATTGCGCGAATGCATCCGGGGCAGGACTTGGGCGGCGCCGCCAGCTCATCGCGCGCTCCGCATCAGCAGGTAAAGAAACGTCGGCACGCCCAGCAGCGTGGTGATCACGCCCACAGGCAGCTGAGTCGGGGCGATCAGCGTGCGGGCGATCAGGTCGGCCAGCATCAGCAGCCCGCCGCCGGCCATCGCCGTAGCGGGCAAGTGGATGCGCACGTCGCGCGTCCACGCCAGGCGCACCATGTGCGGCACCAGCAAGCCAACAAAGGCGACGGAACCCGCAATGGTGACTGCCACCGCCGTGCAAAGCGAGGCCACCACGTAGATCAGCGCACGCACCCGCGCCACGGGCACGCCCAGCGCACGGGCACGGGTTTCGCCGGTCAGCAGCACGTTCAGGTCACGCGCATGCGGCAGCACCACAGCCACGGCGGCCACGAGCGCCATCAACGGACCAACATAACGATCGGCGCCACCCAGGTCGCCGACCATCCAGAAAATCATGCCGCGCAGCTTGTTCTCCGGCGCAACCGTCAGGATGAGGGTGATCAGGCCGACCCAGCCGGAGGCCATCACCACGCCGCCAAGCAGCAGGCGCGCGTTGGCCTCGCCGGGCTCACCACGCCAGAGGTGCTGACGCGCCAACGCCGCCACCAGCGCCATCGACAGCAAGGCGCCCGCGCCGGCACTCGTCTGCACCGCCCACCACGGCAGCGAAAACAACATTGCTGTGAGCGCCGCCACCGCGCCGCCACCGGACACGCCCAGCACATACGGATCGGCCAGCGGATTGCGCAGCAGCATCTGCATCAGCGCTCCGGCAAAGGCCAGCAGCCCGCCGGCGGCAAACGCAGCGCCCGCACGCGGCAGGCGCAACTCGGTGACGATGCCCGCTGCCAGGCTATCGCCACCGCTATTGCCAAAATAGAGGGCCCGCCAGACCTCGGCGGGCGAAAGCTTCACACTGCCGAGCATCAACGACGCCACCAGCACCACCGCGCACGCAAGCGCCAACAGCGACCACAGTCGCCAGGCAAAACCGCGTGCGGGCAGTGCAGGTATTGTCATCGCTTCGGTTCGTGCTGTTGCCACGACAGCGTGAAGAACACCCCACGCGACGCCGTGTTGTACGGGTAGATCAACTGGTAGTTCTTGTTCGTCACGTTCTCGACCCGTGCCGACACTGCCCAGTCAGGCGTGATCTGGTAGCGGCCGACCAGGTTCAGCAGGCCATAGCCGCCGAGCGTCTTGGTCGAATCCTGACGATCTCCCGCCGCATTCCACTCCACACCCGCCGAGAACGGCCCGAACGTCTTGTATGCCGAGACGCTGCCGAAGTGCCGCGCACGGCGCGACAGCAACTGGTTGGCCGACAAGTCCTGCGGGTTCTGCATGGTAAAGCTGGCACGCAGATCCACGCCATAGATCGAACCGCGGTAGGAGGTCTCCAGCCCGTTCACACGCGCGCGGTTGACGTTGGCCGCCGTGAAGGTGCCCGCCACCGGATCGAACACGCTGGTGATCAGGTTGCTGTAGTCGGTCTCGAACGCTGTCACGCGCACCAGGCCCATCGCGCTGCTGTATTCGACGCCGCCTTCCACTGAACGCGCCTTCTCAGGCTGTACATTCGGGTTGCCGAAGAACGGGTAGTACAGCTCGTTGAAGCTGGGCGCGCGGAAAGCATTGCTCACGCTCGCCACCGCCTTCCATTGCGGATTGAATGCGAAGCCGTAACCGGCGTAGTAGCTGTTCGCGCCACCAAAGTCCGAGTAGCGGTCACGGCGCAGATTCAACTGCAATTGGTGTGGACCGAACTTGCCTTCGTAACCGATGTAGCCGGAATCGACATTGCGCGTGGGCACGTTGTAGGCATCGCTGTCGATGCTGGTCTGCAGATGCTCCAGTCCCACCTTGAGCAGCTGATTCGGCATGAAAGCCCAGTCGTTCTGCCAGCTCGCTGTTTGGTTGCGGGTATTGAAGCGCGCCGGCACCTGCAACACGCCATTCGTGAAATTCAAGCTTCGGTCGTCGCCTTGCGACAGCGTTACGCGCGTCTTCCAGTCCTGCGTGACCTTGCCGTCCACATAGGCCGACATCGAGCGCACCACGTTGTGTGCAACATTGTTGTCGGTGGGCTTGCCGAAAGCGTTGTCGTAGCTGACGTCGCCCCAGGTCTGGAAGTACGTCAGGCCCGCTTGCCAATCTGCGGAGAAACGATGCGACAACTGCGCCGACACGCTCTTGTTCGTGTAGGGATTGTCGTTCGGGTTGGCCCTGGGCGCCTGCAGCGGGTTGATGGTCGAAAACCCGTTGGTCTTGAATTCGGACACCGACAGCGCAAACGACGTATCACCGTTCTCGCCCACCGACCCGCTGATGCCAGCCTGCGCGCGCTTGGTATTGCGGGCGCCGTATTCGATCTCGGCATTGGCGAGCGGGCCATGGCCGCGACCGTTGCGCGTGAATATCTGCACCACGCCGCCAATCGCGTCGGAGCCGTACAGCGCAGACACGTTGCCACGCACCACCTCGATGTGATCGATCTGATCGGACATCAACTGCGCGATCTGCGCACCACCCGAGGTGCCCGACGCCACGCGCACACCGTCAATCAGAACCAGCGTCTGATTGGAGCCGGCGCCGCGCATGAACAGGCTCGCGTTGGTGCCAGGGCCGCCGTTCTGCGCGATTTCGATGCCGGCCTCGCGGCGCAGCAGCGTCACCGCATCCGGTGCCTGCGAGCGCTCGATGTCAGCGCGGCTGATGACCGTCGTGTGCGGCAGCGCATCCGACAGAGGCTGCTCGCTGCGCGAGGCCGTCACCACCGTCGGATTCAGCTCGCCGACGGGCGTGCTGGCGACCTGTGTGTTGCTTTGTGCCCAGGCCGGCGCAACTGCACCCGCCATGACCCCCGTGAGTGCGCCCGCAAGCGCGCGCATGGCCGTCCGGGGCATCCGGAGTGGCCGCTTTGTAGTCAAGCTCATGTTGAAAAGACAAGAAGCGTCAGCCGGACCCGTTCCCCCGCGGGTCGCTGGCAGCAGGATCTCGATGCGATTCCCTCCAGGGTTGCACATCGGCTCGGAGATCCACCGTCCTGGCCGGTATCCGGGCTGGCGAAGCGGCCTGTCCGCCTTCCCATTCCCGAAGGAACAGTGGCATCTGGACAGACCGCGCGGTACCCATCTTCTTTTCGAGATGGCGGGCACACGCGGCGTTCGCTTACCGTTGCGGGGGCAGCGCAGGTTGGCGCATCGCTTGGGGCGCGCGCTCCCTGCTTCCCGTTTAACTGCAGATGGTGCTGCGGGCACCAGGACGCGGCGAAGTTTAACGGAAAAGGCACACCAAACCCGTCGCAGTCGCGGTAAAAACACACCCTCCGCGTGCTGTGCCCGCGGCGTCGCCTCATGCCGCCACCTATTGCGCATCCGTATGGAGGACAGGCGCGACGCGCATGATCGGCTAAAATCCCTCCACTCGATTCTGATTGACACCCAATGCTGAACGAACTCGAACAACTTGCCGGCAAGATCGCGCGCGTGCTGCGTCACGCCGATGCGCTCGCCGCCGAGAACCAGCGCCTGCGCGCCGAAGTCGAGCGGCTTCAAGCGGAAGCCGAGGCCTCCAAGACCGAGCGCGACGCGATGGTCGCCGATCGTAGCGTGCTCAATGCCAAGATCGAAGAAGCGCAACTGCGCATCCAATCGATTCTCGACAAGCTGCCCACGGCCACCGACGCCCGCCAGCTTGACCTCCTCGGCCAGGCCGCCGGCGCCGACGATACAGCGGCCGCCCCCGCCCCGCACTCGGAGACCTAAGCATGAGCAGCAAGCAAATTGAAGTGAACATCGCCGGGCAGGCCTACAAGTTTGCGGTCTCGGCCGATAACGAGGCCGCGCTGCGTGAGGCCGCGGCCATGGTCGACAACCAGATGACGCGCATCAAGAACGGCTCGAGCACCAAGGGCATCGAGCGCGTCGCCGTCATGGCCGCCATCAGCATTGCATCGGATTTGCTGTCGATGCAACGCCAGGCCGCATCCGATTCCGCCCTGCCGATCGATACGATTCGCGCCAAGCTGGCCGATCTGAACGCCCGCACGGACGAGGCGCTGCGCCAGTACGGCGAGGTCATTTAGCGAAGGTCAAAACGTGTTTGTAACCGGATCGCATCCGGGCTTGGGTTCGGATGCGAACGGGTGTATAGTGTCACCCAACGGCTTCCGGCATCTCCCGCAAACCCTTGCAGCATAAGGCTTTAGCGGCTACAGAGTCGAGAAAAACGGTTGCCTGCGATGAATCTCTCAGACGCATCGCCATGCGCTCGAAACAACAGCGTGATGATGCGTCTGACAGTTTCCCTGCCTGGTTCGCCATGGCCATTAATTCCTTGAACCGATAAGCATTGCTTGGTGCGGGATATGCCGTGTGGGCGAGCGCGTCTTCCAGTGCATAGCGTGCGACGCAAGTCGTGGGCTCCCTGCGCCGGTGATGTACCCGAAATGCGGCTTCCGCTGCCACTCTGAACCTCACTTGGGTTCAGGATGCGGGTCTAGCGGCCAAGGTGGGGACCCAACAAAAGGCGGTAGTGCACATGTGCGCTGCCGCCTTTTTCTTTGCCTATCGTGAATGCGCTCGCCGTCGCCCTGCCACCAATGGCGAGGGGGCAGCCGTGTTGCTATGCTGCGCACACCGTCACTTTTCCGCTTCTGCGCACCTCGCGCGCGAAACCCGCACGATGGCCACCCAATACTGGTTGATGAAGTCCGAGCCCGATGAGGCTAGCATCGACACGCTGCACGACAAGGGCACCCTGCCCTGGACCGGCGTACGCAATTATCAGGCGCGCAACTTCATGCGCGACCGCATGCGCATCGGCGACGGTGTGCTGTTCTACCACTCGTCCTGCCCGCAGCCGGGCATCGCTGGGCTGGCGGAAGTCTGCTCGACCAGCTATCCAGACCCCACCCAATTCGACGCCAAAAGTCATTACCACGATCCAGCATCGAAGCCGGAAGCGCCGCGCTGGATGCTCGTCGACGTGAAGTTCGTGCGCAAGTGCGCGCTGATCGATCTGCCGACGTTGCGTGCCCACGAACAACTCGCCGACATGACGGTGTTGCAACGCGGCAACCGACTGTCGATCACGCCGGTCACAGCGGCGCAGTGGCGTTACATCACAACGAAATTGATGCGGGATCCTGAGTGAATGCCGGTCCGCGGCGGGAAATTGTTACAAACGTGATGAACGATGCGCGTAGCAGCCAGTCAGACGCATCACATTGCTTTTTTGGGAGAACACAATGAAATCTGTCCTGGCCGCAACTATTTTGGGGACTGCAATGATGACGACTGCTTTCGCACAGGCCGCTCCTGAGACGAATCATTCGGGCGTGCTTTCGCTGGATGCTCAAGCCGTGGCTGAAGTGCCGACCGATACCGTCACGCTCACGCTGAGCGCCGAGCAGGAAGGGGCAGACCCGGGCGCGATCTCGACGACGCTATCGCGCAAGGCCGACGAGGTCATCAACCAGGCAAAGCGGACGTCAGGCGTGCAAGCGGAAACGGGCGGCTTCAATATCTATCCGAACACCGATCGCAACGGCAAGATCAGCGTGTGGCGCGGTCGTGCCGAAGTGCGCATCACGTCGAAGGACTTCGCGGCGGCGTCCAAGCTGGCAGGCCAGCTGGCCAATCAGATGCAGGTCCAGAACGTGAACTTCACGCTCTCGCGCGAGGCGCGCACGGCGGCCGAAGCCAAGCTCATCGATCAGGCTGTGAATTCGTTCCGCGACAAGGCACTCACGACCACCAAACTGTTCGGCTATACGAGCTACACGATCCGCGACGTGCATGTGAGCGAGGGCAGCAACAACCCGGGCCCGCGCCCGATGATGCGCATGGCAGCCGCTCCGGCATCGTACGATTCGGCGCCGGTGCCTATCGAGGGCGGCAAGGCGCAGGTCACGGTGACGGTTTCCGGCGCCGTGCAGATGCTGAAATAAGCAACGATCCGCTCCATGAAAAAAGCCACCGACGTTCGGTGGCTTTTTCTTTGCTCGATTGCTGCGTCAGGCGTGCGCCTGGTTTTTTGCACCGTTGCCTGCACGTCGATACGACCAGACCAGCATGGCGATGCCGATCAGGATCATTGGCAGCGACAGCCACTGGCCCATCGACAGGTTCGCCGCGAGCAGGCCGAGAAAGTTGTCCGGCTCACGCGCAAATTCTGCGGCGAAGCGGAACACGCCGTAGCCAAGCAGGAATGCGCCGGACACCGCACCCATCGGTCGCGGCTTGCGCGCATACAGCCACAGCAGGATGAAGAACAGCACGCCCTCGCCGAGGAACTGGTAGATCTGCGAGGGGTGGCGCGGCAGCATGTGGTACTGGTCAAAAACGGCCTGCAGGCCGCTGGTGACGGCCTCTTGCGCATGCGAAAGCAGCCACTCACGGTCTTCGCCCTGTGCTTGCGGGAACATCATCGACCACGGCAGGTTGGGCGACGACACACGGCCCCACAGCTCGCCGTTGATGAAGTTGCCAAGGCGCCCCGCTGCGAGGCCACACGGCACCATCGGCGCGATGAAATCGGTCACCTGCATCCACGAGCGGCCGCGCATGCGCGCATACAGCATCATCGCCACGACCACACCGAGGAAGCCGCCGTGGAACGCCATGCCGCCTTCCCAGACCTTGAAGATGTCGAGCGGGTGGGCAAAATACCAGTCCGGCTTGTAGAACAGTACGTAGCCGAGGCGCCCACCGAGAATCACGCCGAGCACGCCGTAGAAAAGCATGTCGTCGAGGTCGCGGCCGGTCCAGCCTTCGGCCGCGATGTGCGGCTGGCGCGTGCGCAGGCGGCCGAACCACAGGAACATGATGAACGCCGCCAGATACATCAGGCCGTACCAGCGGATGGCGAGCGGCCCCAGATGCAGGGCGACGGGATCGAATTGCGGATGGATGAGCATGAATCCTGTGGGTTTCAGGTTTGGTTGCGTTCTTGCAGCTTGGCGACGGCTTCGGCGCTGGCCACGAACCACGGCAGCACCGGCGAAGCCGCATCGCGCCGCCACACCAGTCCGGTCTCGATGATCGGGCTTGGCGCGGCAAGTTCGAGATAGACCACGCCGGTACGCTGCAGGTTGCATAGCGATGCCGGCACCAGCGCGACGCCCATCTCGGCGGAGACAAGGCTGACGATGGTCTGCATCTGGATGGCTTCCTGGCCGATGCGCGTGGCAGCCCCCGGTTCTCCGGGCCCACCGCCGTGCGCGGCATGATAGCCGGTAATGATGTCATACAGCGCAGGCGCGGACCGGCGCGGGAAGATGATCAGCGGTTCGGCCGCTGCATCTGCCAGCGCAATCGGCTGGCCCGGCGCCACGCCCCATTGCGCCGCACGCGACGCGGGCACCGCCAGCACGAGGCGCTCGCGCACCAGCGGGCGGTATTCCAGCTCGCCCGGCACGGAGCCGGCGTGATGCGCAATCACGACGCCGGCATCCACATCTCCTGCAAGGAGCGCTTCGATTTGCACATCGCTGGTGGCCTCGCGCAGCAGAAGCTGCACATCGGGGCGCGCATCGCGAAAGTGCCGCAGCAAGGCGGGCAGGATGCCGTAATCGGCGGTGCTGACGAAGGACAGCGACAGCGAGCCGACCTCGCCGCGCGCCAGCCGCTGCGCGAGCCGGGGCAGCGCATTCGCCTCCGCCAGCACGCGCCGCACCTCAACCAGCCAGCGCCCACCGACAGCCGTCAGCGCCACGGAACGCTGCGTACGATGGAACAGCGTGACGCCCAATTCGTCTTCGAGCGCGCGAATCTGCTGCGACAGCGGCGGCTGCGTCATCGAAAGCCGATCGGCGGCGCGCCCGAAATGCAATTCCTCGGCAACGGTCACGAAGTAGCGAAGCTGGCGCAAATCCATATCATCGATTGATACATTATTCGACTCAATAATTGCTCAATAATATATTTGACGCGTCGTTTCTCCAAGCGCATGCTGGGCGCCAAGCTGTTGACTACAACGAAAGAGCCGACCCCACGGAGACCCCCATGCCAGACAACAAGCGTTCCCAGCACATCACCCAGGGCGTGGCGCGCTCGCCCAACCGCTCGATGTACTACGCGCTGGGCTACACGAAAGACGACTTCAACAATCCGATGATTGGCGTGGCCAACGGCCATTCGACCATCACGCCATGCAACTCGGGCCTGCAGAAGCTGGCCGATGCCGCCGTGGCTGCAATAAAGGACGCCCGCGCGAATCCGCAGATCTTCGGAACGCCCACCATTTCCGACGGCATGTCGATGGGCACGGAGGGCATGAAGTTCTCGCTGATCTCGCGCGAAGTGATTGCCGACTGCATCGAGACCTGCGTCAACGGCCAATGGATGGACGGTGTGGTCGTCATCGGCGGCTGCGACAAGAACATGCCGGGCGGCATGATCGCCCTGGCGCGCACCAATGTGCCGGGCATCTACGTGTACGGCGGCACCATCAAGCCGGGGCACTGGAAGGGCAAGGACCTGACCATCGTCTCGTCGTTCGAGGCCGTGGGCGAATTCACCGCCGGCCGCATGAGCGAAGAAGACTTCGAGGGCATCGAGAAAAACGCCTGCCCCTCGAGCGGTTCGTGCGGTGGCATGTACACGGCCAACACGATGAGTTCCTCGTTTGAAGCGCTGGGCATGTCGTTGCTGTATTCATCGACGATGGCCAATCCCGATCAGGAGAAGGTCGACAGCGCCGCCGAATCCGCGCGCGTGCTGGTTGATGCCGTGCGCCGCGACCTGAAGCCGCGCGACATCATCACGCGCAAGTCCATCGAGAACGCCGTGGCCGTGATCATGGCCACCGGCGGCTCCACCAACGCCGTGCTGCACTACCTGGCCATCGCCCACGCTGCGGAAGTGGAATGGACCATCGATGACTTCGAGCGGGTGCGCCAGCGCGTGCCCGTCATCTGCAACCTCAAACCGTCGGGCCAGTATGTGGCCACCGACCTGCACGAAGCCGGCGGCATCCCGCAGGTGATGAAGCTGCTGCTCGACGCCGGCCTGTTGCATGGCGATTGCATCACCATTACCGGCAAGACGCTGGCTGAAGAACTCGCGCACGTCCCTGACCAACCGCGCGCCGATCAGAACGTGATCCTGCCGATCGACAAGGCGCTCTACCAGGAAGGGCACCTCGCCATCCTGAAGGGCAACCTGGCCGAAGAAGGCGCCGTGGCGAAGATCACCGGCCTGAAAAATCCCGTCATCACCGGGCCGGCCCGCGTGTTCGAGGACGAGCAAAGTGCGATGAGCGCGATCCTTGGCGACCAGATCAAGGCCGGCGATATTCTGGTGCTGCGCTATCTGGGGCCGAAGGGCGGCCCCGGCATGCCGGAGATGCTGGCCCCGACCTCGGCCATCATCGGCAAGGGCCTGGGCGAGTCGGTCGGCTTTATCACCGACGGACGCTTCTCGGGCGGCACGTGGGGCATGGTGGTGGGCCACGTCGCACCGGAAGCCTACGTGGGAGGCACGATTGGATTGGTGCACGAAGGGGATTCGATCACCATCGACGCGCACCAGCGACTGCTGCAGTTGAACGTGCCGGACGACGAGCTTGCCCGCCGCCGCGCCGCGTGGAAGCAACCTGCGCCGCGCTATACGCGTGGCGTGCTGGCGAAGTTTGCAAAACTGGCGGCAACGGCCAGCAAGGGCGCGGTAACGGACTGAGTGGTTGGCGAAACCAACAAAAAACCCGCCAGACGGCGGGTTTTTCTTGATCCGATCAGCGCTGCGGCGGTTTCTGCTGCGCGGCGAGCGCGTCGTCCAGCGCGGCGCCCAGCCAATCCATCAGGCGGGCCTCCAGCGTGCGGGTCAACTCCGCCGCGAGCTGTTCACTCAGCAACGACAGGCGAGACTCCATGACGACACGGCACTGCGCTTCGATCAACGCCGGCCATTCGGATTGAAAACGCCACATCACGTCGCCCATCACGCGGGCAGCATCCGTGCCGGCGGGCGGCATGGCCGACGTGGGAGCAAGGCCTTGCTCGCGCAGGGCGGGCGGGACGTCCGCGTTGGAGGCTCCAGCAGGCGTGCGCGGCGGCGCGGCAGGCGCTACAGCGGGCGCAGCGTCCTCCAGCTCGACGATCTCCGTCAGAACCGGGATGTTGTTGTCCGCCGGGGACCCGGGATAGCGTCCGTCGGTCATGCGCGCCCCACGTCGTGGTGTTGGATCGGGTAACCGCGATCGCGGTAGAAACGGAAGCGATCGCGCGCGGCGGCGCGATCGGCATCGTCATCGCCCACGATTTCGATCAACCGGCTGAAGCGCGCGAACAGCGCCGGCGGCTCAGGCGAGAGGTTGACCAGGATGTCGTGATGCGGGGCGTCGTCCAGAGGCTCGGTTGCATCAGCCAGCAGGATCGGCGTCTGGGCAGCCAGGGAATGCCGCAGACCGCAGTGCGGCAGGAAATCGAGCGGACTGAACGTCCACAACTGCGTGTCGAACGCTTCCAGCGCAGCCGGATCTCCGACCACGATCACTTTCTGGCCCGCGCCGTAGGCCTTGCGCACGAGCCGGCATGCGTACGCCAGCTTGCCGGGCACATTGCTGTGGAAATCGACGCGGGTCATACGGTGCAGTGCCTCCGGCCCGTCAACCGCGGTCCATCAGGAAACGCGTCAGCAGCGGCACCGGGCGGCCCGTGGCGCCCTTGGCCGCGCCGCTCTTCCAGGCCGTACCGGCGATGTCGAGGTGGGCCCAGTCGTACTTTTCAGTAAAGCGCGCCAGGAAGCAGGCTGCCGTCACGCTGCCGGCCGGGCGGCCGCCGATGTTGCCCATGTCGGCAAAGTTCGACTTGAGCTGCTCCTGGTACTCCTCGTCCAGCGGCATGCGCCACGTGGTGTCGAGCGACTGCTTGCCCGCCGCCACCAGTGCATCGGCCAGCGCATCGCTGCGGGCATACATGCCGGTGTTGATGTGGCCCAGCGCGATGATGCAGGCGCCCGTGAGCGTTGCCACGTCGATCACCACGGCCGGCTTGAAACGCTCCACGTAGGTGAGCGCATCGCACAGGATCAGGCGGCCTTCGGCGTCGGTGTTGAGGATTTCGATGGTCTGGCCCGACATGCTGGTCACCACGTCGCCCGGCTTGGTGGCGATGCCGCTGGGCATGTTCTCGCAGGTCGGCACCACGGCGATGACGTTCTGCTTGAGGCCCATCTCCGCCACGGCGCGCAGCGTGCCCAGCACGGAGGCGGCGCCGCACATGTCGTACTTCATCTCGTCCATGCCCTCACCCGGCTTGAGCGAGATGCCGCCCGTATCAAACGTGATGCCCTTGCCGACCAGCACCACCGGGGCCTGCTTGGCGGGACCGCCTTCATAGCGCAGCACGATGAACTGCGGCGGCTCTTCGCTGCCCTTGGTCACGGCCAGGAATGCGCCCATCTTGAGCGCCTCGATCTGCTTGCGGCCGAGCACTTCGACCTTGAGCTTGAAGTCCTTGGCAATCTGGCGTGCGGTGTTGGCCAGGTAGGTCGGCGTGCAGATGTTGGACGGCAGGTTGCCCAAGTCACGCGTCAGATCCATGCCGTTGGCGATGGCAGTGCCGCGGGTGGCGGCCACGCTCGCGGCCTTGGCGTCGGCAGCCGGCACCGACAGCACCAGCTTGCGCAGGCCGTTGCTGCTCTTGTCCCGCTTGCTCTTGAGTTCCGGATGGCGCTCGATAAAGCGGTAGCTGGCTTCGCGGATGAGCGTGATGGCGGTCAACACGGCCCAGGCGGTGTCCTTGTCGCGCGCGGTGTGCTCGGTGAGCGTCCATGTCACGCTGGCGGCCTTGGTGCTGGCCAGCGCGCGCAGTGCGGTGCGCACGGCTTCAGCGTAAGCGCGGTCGGTAAAGTCGGCTTCCTTGCCCAGGCCGACCAGCAGCACGCGGGCAGCGCCCACGCCGGCCACTTCGTGCAGCAGCAGCGACGTGCCGCGCTTGCCCTCAAAATCGCCCAGCTTGACGAGGCGGGCAACCAGGCCCTTGGTCGCCACGTCGAGCGCCTTTGCGGCGCCGGCCAGGGTCTGCGACTCGAACAGACCGATCACGAGGCAATCGCTCTTGGCGGCCAGGGCGCCGGCTTTGGCCCAGTCCAGGGCTTTTGTGCTAAATTCCATCGCGCTTCTCTCTATGAGGCGAGTCAACGAAAGCCCACATTATCCGCGATTTTGCGCAGGGGCTCCGGTGGAACGCACACTGGTCATGACCTCGCCCTCCCATCCCGCATCCGCATGATTTTCGAACAAGCCCTGCGACGCGAGCTGTCCTTCACCGCCGGCGCCGTCTTTCTCGTGCTGCTGACGTTCATGCTGACCACCCTGGTGATCCGCATTCTCGGCATGGCCGCCAACGGCGAAGCGAACCCGAACGACGTCCTGCTCCTCATCGGCCTGGCAACGCTGGGCTATCTGGCGATCCTGCTGTGCGCCACGCTGTTCATCTCGGTGTTGCTGGTGCTGACGCGCTGGTACAAGGATTCCGAGATGGTGGTGTGGTTCACCTCGGGCATCAGCCTGACGGATTTCATCCGCCCGGTGCTGCGCTTCTCGCTGCCGTTCATCTTGCTGGTAGCGCTGCTGGCGCTGTTCGGCTGGCCGTGGGCCAACCAGCAGAGTGCACTGTTCCGAGACCGCTTCGAGCAGCGCGATGTGCTGTCGATGATCTCCGCCGGCCGCTTCATCGAGCCGGCGCACGGTAACTACGTGCTCTTCATCGAGGGCGTCGATGGCGGCATGAAGCACGCCCGCAACCTGTTCGTCGCCAATGCCGAGCAGGACAAGATCGGCGTCGCGATGGCCAAGACCGGCGAATTCAAGACCATGCCCAATGGCGACCGGTTTATCGTGCTCGACAAGGGCCGCCGCTATGAAGGCACACCCGGCAAGCTCGACTATCGCATCGTCGAGTTCGATAAATACGGCGTGAAGGTCGCCAACAAGCCACCGCAGGCAGACGCCAACCTGCCGACCAAGAGCCGCTCCACAAAGGATCTGCTCGCCGACCCGACGCCCGAAAACCTTGGTGAACTGGTCTGGCGGATCGGCCTGCCGCTGCTGGCGCTGAACTTCGTGCTGATCGCCATTCCGCTGGCCTACGTCAACCCGCGCCTCGGCCGCTACACACCGATGATCTTCGCGGTGCTGATTTACCTGACGTATTCGAACCTGCTGAACCTGTCGCAGGCTTGGGTCTCGCAGGGCAAGATGACCGTGTTCATGGCATGGTGGCCGATCCACTTGGTTGCGTTCATCTGCGCGATGCTGCTGTTCCGCTTCCGCCACTACAGCGCGGCTGGCCTGAAGGGTATTTCTGCCCTGCTTGGCTTCGCACCCAAGAAGGCAGGTGCACGA
This sequence comes from Ralstonia pickettii, assembly GCF_016466415.2. Classification (NCBI taxonomy): domain Bacteria; kingdom Pseudomonadati; phylum Pseudomonadota; class Betaproteobacteria; order Burkholderiales; family Burkholderiaceae; genus Ralstonia; species Ralstonia pickettii. The sequence goes on from NZ_CP066771.1 coordinate 2,331,129, forward strand.
TGAAGATGCCGGTCTATGAGAAGTACTTTGCGCGTCAGATCTACGGCGTGTTTGTCTTCATCCTGTTTGCGGTGCTGGCGCTGTTCATCTTCTTCGACATGCTGGGCGAGCTGGGCTCGGTAGTCGGGCGCTACACCACGCTCGTCGCGTTCTTCCACGTGATGCTGCAGGCGCCGACGCGCGTGTACGAAGTGATTCCGGTCGCGGCGCTCATCAGCGCCATCTATGTGTTCTCGCAGATGGCGAGCCAGTCGGAGTTCACGATCTTTCGCGTGGCGGGGCTCGATACGCGACGCGCGCTGCTGTCGTTGTTCAAGATTGCGCTGCCGCTGGCACTGGTCACGTACATCTTCGGTGAATTCATCGGGCCGAAGGCGGAAGAGTACGCGCAGAAGGTGCGGCTGGAAGCATTGGGCGCGACGGTGTCGGCCGGCTTCCGCTCGGGCGTGTGGGTGAAGGATCGCGGCCCCGCCAAGCCGGACGGCACGGGCGGCGAAGTCACGCGCTTCGTCAACGTGGGGGCACTGCAGCCGGACCAGTCCATCAAAGGCCTGCGCATCTATGAATTCGATTCGGATTACCGCCTGAGTTCGATTCGCGTTGCCGAACAGGCGCGCTACCAAGGCCACCAGAACTGGCAACTGAATGACGTGACTGAGACGCGCTTCGTTGAATTCCCGCGCAAGCCCGGCACGGTCGCCCCGCAAGACACCGTGCAGGCCGTGCCCGGCGCACCCGATGCGCTGGCGCCCGACTTCCGCGGCGAGCAGACCAAGCTGCCGCACCAGGAGATGCGCTCCGAACTCACGCCGCAGATCCTGTCGGTGCTGATGGTCACACCGGACCGCATGGCCACGCTGGACCTCTTCCAGTACATCCGCCACCTGCGCGACAACAAGCAGGACACGCAGCGCTACGAGATCGCGCTGTGGAAGAAGGTGGTCTATCCGTTCACCGTGCTGGTGATGATGGCGCTGGCCTTGCCTTTTGCGTATCTGCATGCACGTGCGGGCGCGGTCGGCCTGAAGGTGTTCGGCGGCATCATGCTCGGGTTGTCGTTCCAACTGGTGAACAACCTCTTCTCGCACGTCGGTCTGCTGAACACCTGGCCGGCCATCTTCACGGCCATCGTGCCGGGCGCGCTGTATCTGGCACTGGCCCTGATCAGCCTGCGCTGGGTGGAGCGTCACTGATGGCGGCCCGCGCACTTGTCCTGTTTGCGCACGGCGCGCGCGACGCGCGCTGGCGTGAACCGTTCGACCGCCTGCGCGAGCGTTTGGCTGCGCAGCAGCCCGACATTGACACGCGCCTCGCCTTTCTCGAACTGATGGCGCCCGATCTGCCGGGCACCATCGCTGACCTGGCCGCAAACGGCACGCAGAGCATCACCATCGTGCCCGTGTTCTTCGGCCAGGGCGGCCACCTGCGGCGCGATCTGCCTGCGCTGGTCGCGCAATGCACGCAGGCGCATCCCGCCCTCTCCATCCGCTGCGCCGACGCCGTTGGCGAAGACGACGCCGTACTCGACGCCATCGCGGGTTACTGCGTCCGGCAACTGGGCTAAACCAGACGCCCTACTGCGGTTCTGCCGCGCGCGCGAAGCGCGCATGCACGTTGTTCTCGACGTGAAAGCCATGCGCGTCGAACTCCACCAGCTCCAGTGTTAATCCAAGATAACGGCGCGCAAACACGTCGTCCAGATGCGTGCGCATGGCGGCGAACATTACTGCACAGATCGGCCCCGTCACGGCTTTACGGCGCCCCGCCTTGATGCGGAACGTCACGTGGATGAAGGCGTCGTCTTCCGCGCCATCGGCCATGCGGTACTGGTCGAGGCGCAGCGCGCGCGTGCGGATGCCACCAATGGGAAACACATCCGCATAGCCGATCAGCACATCGTTGAGCACGCGCATCAGCTCGGGAATGCGCGCATCGGCTTCGACATTGGCGGTGTATTCGATGATGACGTGCGGCATGGCACTGATCTCCCCCCGGAGAATGAAATAGGTCAAAGCATCTCATGCCCGGCAGCGTTGTCGCTGTACCCGGGCCGGTTTTGACTGCGTGAAGAAGGGGGAGTGAGAGAAAGCGCTGGCGCGCCGAGCGCAGCTCAGGCGGCCAAGCTATGGGGATGCGCGTCAAGCGCGGGTTCGGATGCGGCCGCCGACGCCCGCACGGCCAACGCGTCGCCGATCATCAACAGGCTCGGATGCTCGGCGTTGATCCACTGCGCGGCGGCACCATCGGCCATCTGCTGCAGCGTGAAGCACGCCGAGCGCTGCTCGGGCGTGGTGGCAGCCTCGACCACCCAGGCGGGGGTGGACGGCGCGCGGCCACGGGCGATCAGGTCTGCTGCGATGGAGGCGGCCTGATCACGGCCCATGTAGTAGACGAGCGAATCGGCCTGCGCTACGGGTTCCGGCACGGCGCCTTCGGGTTGCGGCGTGTCCGGGTCGGTCGCCTTGGCTTGCGTAACAAACGCGACGCTGCGGGCAACGCCGCGCTTGGTCAATGGCTGGCGAATGGCGGAGGCGGCTGCCAGCGCGGCCGTGATGCCCGGAACGATTTCGTAGTCGATGCCGGCTTGCTCGAGCGCCTGCAGTTCCTCGTCGGCACGGCCGAACAGCATCGGATCGCCACCCTTCAGGCGCACGACGCGCTGATATTTGGTGGCCAGATCGACGAGTTGGCGATTGATGAAGCGCTGCGCGGTCGAACGCTGGCCGCAGCGCTTGCCGACCGCAATCAGCAGGGCCCGCGGGCAGTACTGGAAGACCTCCGGCGAGACCAGTGCGTCATGCAGCACGACCTCGGCTTCGCCCAACAATCGTGCACCGCGCACCGTGATGAGGTCTGCGGCGCCGGGGCCCGCACCAATCAGGCTCACGTGGCCAAGTGTTTTGGGGGTCTTCGCTTCCATTGCCTGGATTCCTTTGCTTTTTCCTGCGGCGCGCAACTTAGCACGCGCCATCCACATTAGGAAAATGCACGGATCATGCCAGCCGCCACCGTATGGTGCGTGGCTTCGTCCACCAGGATGAATGCGCCGGTGGCCGGGTTGTCGCCATATGCGTCGCAGACGATCGGCTTCTGCAGGCTGATGTTGACCGTACCGATATCGTTGAGCGCGATCTGCTTGCGGCCGGTTTCGTGCGATAGCGTATGCACGTCCAGCACGCGCTCCACATCCGACACGCGTGCGAACACGGTGGCCGTGGTGTGCTTGAGCACGTACTTGCGGGCCGGGTTCAGCTCGTGTTCGTCGAACCAGCACAGGTCGGCGTGGAGCTTCTTGGCGGCGTTGGCGGCAGTCGTCGGGGCCGCGACGATGGTGTCGCCGCGCGAAATGTCCACATCGTCGGCCAGACGCACGGTGATGGTCTCGCCGGGGCCGGCGGAATCGGCTGCGCCATTGGGCGTCAGCACTTCGGCCACGGTGGTCTCACGGTTGGCGGGCAGCACGCGTACGGCCTGACCGACGCGCACCGTGCCGGCTTCCACACGGCCCATGTAGCCGCGGAAGTCATCGGCTTGCGAGCCATCCTGACGTGCCACGAGCTGAACCGGGAAGCGCAGCGCATCGTCGCCAACCGGGGCGGTCTCTTCCACCTTCAGGTCTTCGAGCAATGCCAGCAGCGGTTCGCCCTGATACCACGGCATGGCTTCGGACGCGTGAACGATGTTGTCGCCGCGCAGCGCAGACACCGGCACGTAGCGCACGTCGCGCAGGCCCAGTTGCGTGGCCAGTGCATCGTAGGCGGTACGGATTTCGTTGAAACGCGCTTCGCTGTAGTCGACCAGGTCCATCTTGTTGATGGCCACGATCACGTGTTGCAGCTCCAGCAGCTTGACGATGGCCGAATGGCGCTTGGTCTGGGCCAGCAGCTCGGTCTTGCCGCCGACGGTCGCCACGCGCGTGGCGTCGATCAGGATGATGGCGGCATGCGCGGTCGAGGCGCCCGTCACCATGTTGCGCGTGTACTGCTCGTGGCCCGGCGTGTCGGCAATGATGAACTTGCGGCGCGCGGTCGAGAAATAGCGGTACGCCACGTCGATCGTGATGCCCTGCTCGCGCTCGGCTTCCAGGCCGTCGGTCAGCAGCGAGAAGTCGATCTGCTCGCCGGCGGTACGCTTGTTTTTCGCGTTGGCCAGCGCTTGCAGCTGGTCGGTCAGCACAGCCTTGCTGTCATACAGCAGGCGGCCGATCAGCGTGCTCTTGCCGTCGTCGACGGAACCGGCGGTGATGAAGCGCAGCAGGCCCTGGTGCGATGCTTGATTTGTCATGATCAGAAATACCCTTCCTTCTTGCGCTTTTCCATCGAGGCTTCGCTCGTCTGGTCGTCCATGCGCGTGGCGCCGCGTTCGGTGATTTCAGTCACGGCCGTTTCGGCGATGATCTCGGCCGGCGTTGCGGCCGTGCTCGCCACCGGGCACGTGCAGCTGATGTCGCCCACGGTGCGGAAGCGCACCGACAGGACCTCGCTCACGTCCCCATCCGCCTTGGGCGTGATCGGCGTGACGGGCACCAGCAGGCCGTTCTTGCGCACCACTTCACGCTCGTGCGCGTAGTAGATCGGCGGCAGGGCTAAGTTCTCGCGGGCGATGTACTGCCACACGTCGAGTTCCGTCCAGTTGGAGATCGGGAACACGCGCATCTGCTCGCCCTGCGCCATGCGTGCGTTGTACAGGCTCCAGAGTTCCGGGCGCTGGGCCTTCGGATCCCACTGGCCGAATTCGTCGCGGAACGAGAAGATGCGTTCCTTCGCACGGGCCTTTTCTTCGTCGCGGCGGGCACCGCCCATCAGGGCGTCGAAGCCATGCGATTCGATCGTCTCCAGCAGCGTGACGGCCTGTGCGGCGTTGCGCGAATCGGTCTCTTTACGCAGGCGCACGGTGCCGCGCTTGATGGAATCCTCCACATGGCCCACCACCAGGCGAGCACCAAGCTTGGCGACCTGCTCGTCGCGGAAAGTGATCACTTCGGGGTAGTTGTGACCCGTGTCGATGTGCACCAGCGGGAACGGCAGCTCGATCTTGCGCTCGCCCAGGCGGAAGGCCTTGAGCGCCAGATGCAGCATGACGATCGAATCCTTGCCGCCCGAGAACAGCAGCGCCGGGTTGCGGCACTCGGCCACCACCTCGCGGATGATGTAAATCGACTCGGCTTCCAGCCAGTCGAGGTGCTCGTTCTGCACAGGCGTCAATGCCGTGCCGGGGATTTCGCTCATGACTCCCATGTTCCGTTCCTTAGCTCTTTTGCGACAGATTCGTCGCCGAATTTGTCACATGCAGACCGCATTCCTTGCTGTCGCGCGATTCCCACCACCAGCGGCCAGCGCGCACATCCTCACCAGCGCGCACCGCACGCGTACAAGGCTCGCAGCCAATGCTGGGATAGCCCTTGTCGTGCAGCGCGTTGGTGGGCACGTTGTGCTGCTCGAGGTAAGCCCAGACGTCAGGCTCGGACCAGTCGAACAGCGGGTTGTACTTGGCGATGCCGCGGGCCTCGTCATCTTCGGCAAACGGCAGGTCGGCACGCGTGACCGCCTGTTCGCGGCGCTGGCCCGTGAGCCACGCGTCCGCGTCTTTCAACGCGCGATTCAGCGGCACCACCTTGCGGATGTTGCAGCACGCCTTGCGCAGTTCGATGCTGTCGTAAAACGCGTTGAGGCCGTGGTCGCGCACATAGGCTTCCACCGCGCGAGCGTCCGGCGCGTACTGCTCGATGGCGTAACCGTAATGCGTGCGAACACGATCGAGCATCTCCAGCGTTTCGGCGTGCAGACGGCCCGTCTGCAACGTGAAGATCGGCAGGTGCGCGCGCACGGCCTCCGGGCTGCGCAGAATCGCATCGGTCACGACCATGTCTTCTGCAGCGAGGCTGGTGGCGAACTTCGCCACGCCGTGCTTGGCAGCGATCTCAGCCAGGCGCTCGAACAGCGCGGCTTCCTTCGCCGCCAGGGCTTCGGCCGTGCCGGTGTAGGCCGGACGCGTCCAGAGCACCGGGCGACCGATTGCGGACACCGGCACTTCGGACAGGGCAGCCTCTTGGAACTCGCTCATACTGCGCTCGCCTCGGTAGCACGGTCGCGGCGGAACAACGGACGCGGCTCGTCGATGGCGCCCTGATAGTGGACGCTGATCTCGCCAAAGCCATTCAGCGCGTCGTCGATGTTCTTGTCGGCACGCACGGCGTAAGCGTCGAAACCGCAACGGCGCATGAAGTCCAGTTGATCGCGCAGCACGTCGCCGATGGCACGCAACTCACGCGTGAAGCCCAGGCGCTGGCGCAGCAGGAACGCGGTGCTGTAGCCACGGCCATCACGGAAGACCGGGAAATCCACCGCCACCAGCGACAAGCTGGGCAGGTCTGCCTCCAGCGCGAACGGCTCGTCGTCCGGAGCAAGCCAGACGGCCAGTGTGCCGGCGCGGGCGCGGGCGAGCAGTGCGTCGCGGTGGGCTTCCCAATAGGGCAGCGGCACGATGGCGTGCGCGGCGGCGTCCACATCGGCTTGCGTCAGCTCACCACCTTCCGGGGTGCGCAGCACGGTCCATTCGTCAGCCACGATTTGCGGGGCACCGTTTTGCAGCTTGATGATCTTGCTCATGTTCGTTTCCCTCGGCTTTCAGGCTTCTGCACGGGCGTAGACGCGTTCCTTGAACGGGGCCATGCCGATGCGGTGATAGGTGTCGATGAACAGCTCGTCTTCCGTGCGGTTCGCAACAAAGGTGTCGATGATGCGCTCGATCACGTCGGGCATTTCTTCGGCCTTGAACGACGGGCCGATGATCTTGCCGATCGCCGAATCGTTGCCCTGTGCGCCGCCCAGCGACACCTGGTACCACTCTTCTTCGTGCTTATCGACACCCAGGATGCCGATGTTGCCGACGTGGTGGTGACCGCACGAGTTGATGCAACCCGAGATGTTGAGCGACAGCTCGCCCAGGTCGTGCACGTAATCGAGATCGTCGAAGCGCGCCTGGATCGCCTGCGCGATGGGAATCGACTTGGCGTTGGCCAGCGAGCAGAAGTCACCGCCCGGGCAGGCAATGATGTCGGTCAGCAGGCCGATGTTGGCGGTGGCCATGCCGTGCTCCTTTGCCAGCTGCCACAGCTCCAGCAGGTCGTGCTTCTTCACGTCCGGCAGGATCAGGTTCTGCTCGTGCGCGACACGCACCTCGCCAAAGCCGAAGCGCTCCGACCAATCCGCCACCAGCGCCATCTGCTCGGCCGTGGCATCGCCCGGCGGCAGCGCCGCGCCCGGCTTGAGCGACAGCGTGACCGCGGCATAGCCCGGCACACGGTGCGGATGCACGTTGCGGCTCACCCAGCGGGCGAACGCCTTGTTCTCCAGCAGCGCCTTTTCATAGCCGGCATCGGTATCGGCCAGCTTTTCATACGCAGGCGGCGCGAAGAACTGCGCCACGCGGTCGAACTCGGCCTGCGTGATGGTCGACGGGCCGTCCTTGATGTGCTGCCACTCTTCTTCCACCTGGCGCGCAAATTCCTCAGCGCCGATAGCCTTCACGAGAATCTTGATACGCGCCTTGTACTTGTTGTCGCGACGGCCGTAGCGGTTGTACACGCGCACGGCGGCTTCGATGTACGACAGCATGTGCTGCCACGGCAGGTCTTCCTTGATGATCGCGCCCAGGATCGGGGTCCGGCCCATGCCGCCGCCGGCCAGGATGCGCAGCAGCGTCTGCCCGTCCTTCTCATAGGCGTAGACGCCGATGTCATGCAGTTGCGTCACGGCGCGGTCGTCTCGCGAGGCCGACACCGCAATCTTGAACTTGCGCGGCAGGAACGCGAACTCCGGGATGAACGTCGACCATTGGCGCAGGATTTCCGCCAGCGGGCGCGCATCGATCACCTCGTCCGGCGCCACACCGGCAAACTGGTCGGTCGTGATGTTGCGGATGCAGTTGCCCGAGGTCTGGATGGCGTGCATTTCGACCGAGGCGAGCTTGGCCAGGATGTCCGGCACCTGCTCCAGCTCGATCCAGTTGTACTGGATGTTCTGGCGCGTGCTGAAGTGGCCGTAGCCGCGGTCGTGCTCGGCGGCGATGTGGCTGAGCATGCGCAGTTGCTTGGCGCGCAGGTGGCCATACGGAATCGCCACGCGCAGCATGTAGGCGTGGCGCTGGTAGTACAGACCATTCTGCAGGCGCAGCGGCAGGAACTCTTCTTCGGTCAGTTCGCCCGCGATACGGCGGCGCACCTGGTCGCGGAACTGCGCAACGCGGTCGGCGACGAGGCGGTGATCGTAAGCGTCGTATTGGTACATGACTGTTCAGTCCAATCCGGCTGGGCCGGCGTGCGATTCAATTGGGGGAATGCGTTTCGTTATGGCGCTGCTGCCGATTCAACGACAGCAGCCACAGTCAAGCAGGGCCGGCATGAAGTCATGCATCACGACACCAGCTTGATGGCCGTGATCGTCAACGTGGCGGCAAGCGCGCCGCGCACCAGACGCTCCGGCAGATTCTTGGACAGGCGCGCGCCCAGCCAGATACCCGGGATGGAGCCCACCAGCAGCGACACCAGCAGGTTCCAGTCGATGGTGCCCAGGTACATGTGGCCCAGGCCCGCCACGGCGGTCAGCGGCACGGCATAGGCGATGTCGGTGCCGGCCACTTCGGCGCTCTTCAATTCGGGATACAGAATCAGGATGAGCGTCGCACCCACGGCACCGGCACCGATGGACGACACCGTCACCAGCACGCCCAGCACCGCGCCAACGAGAACGGTGGCTGCGGCCAGCGCCGTGCCTTGCAGGCGATAGCGCGGGTTGCGGGCTAACCACCCCAGCACGCGCTGACGGAACAACAGCGAAATCACGGTCAGGATGACCGACACGCCAATCGTCAGGCGAATCACGTGCATCCATTCGGCGTCGAGGTTGCCGGCGCTCTTCAGCACGATCACGGTCACCAGCGCCGCCGGCAGGCTGCCCAGGCAGAGGCGCTTGACGATGTCCCAGCGGATATGACCGTGGCTGCGATGCGCGATCGTGCCGACGCCCTTGGTCAGCGAGGCGAATGCCAGGTCCGTCCCCACTGCGGTCGCCGGCGAAAAGCCGAACATCAGCGTCAGCAGCGGCGTCATCAGCGAGCCACCGCCAACGCCCGTCAGGCCGACCAGGAGGCCGACCAGCAGACCGGAAATCGTATAGGCAAGCGTCATGGCGCAGGGACAGTGAGGGCGTGTTATCACGAAGTCCGAGCATCGTAATGAACTGGTCTCATATTCCAAACCAATAAAAAATTGTTTGTTTATATGGCGTCGGTTATAAGTAGCGCTCAGTTCGCACTCGTTCTTCCTTATCGACCGCGCAGCCATGAACCTCCACCAATTCCGCTTCGTGCGCGAAGCCGTGCGGCAGAAATTCAACCTGACAGAGGCCGCAAAAGCGCTCTATACATCACAGCCCGGTGTCTCCAAAGCCATCATCGAGCTGGAAGAGGAACTGGGCGTCGATATCTTCACCCGGCATGGCAAGCGCATCCGGGGTCTCACAGAGCCCGGACGCCGCATCCTCGCCTCCGTCGAGCGCGTGCTCGAAGAAGTTGAAACCCTCAAGCGTGTCGGCAAGGACTACGCCGCACAGGACCAGGGCAACTTCACCATCGCGACCACGCACACGCAGGCGCGCTACGCCCTGCCCAAGGCGATTGCCGAATTCACGCGCAAATATCCCAAGGTGCGCCTTTCCATTCAGCAGGGCACGCCCGCGCAGATCGCCGAGATGGTGCTGCACGACCAGGCCGACATCGCCATCGCCACCGAAGGCATGTCGCACGTGAAGGATCTGATCTCGATCCCCGGCTACCAGTGGCAGCATGTGGTGGTGACGCCGCCTGACCACCCGCTTCTGTCGCGCCAGCACCTGACGCTGGACGACCTGAAGGGTTATCCGATCATCACGTACGACCACCACTTTGCCGGTCGGCCCAAAATCGACCACGCGTTCGAACTGCGCCAGATCAAGCCCGATATCGTGCTCGAAGCCATCGACGCGGACGTCATCAAGACCTACGTGGAAGTGGGCCTGGGCGTGGGCATCGTGGCCGGCGTGGCATTTGACGCCGAGCGCGATCGCAACCTGCGCGCCATTCCGGCCGGCCACCTGTTCGGCACCAACGTCACGCACCTGGGCGTCAAACAAGGCGCGTACCTGCGCGGCTTCGTCTACACCTTCATCGAACTGTTTGCGCCAACGCTGACGCGCAAGCTGGTCGAACAACTCATGTCGGGCGATCACGAAGCATACGAGCTGTGATCCGCCCGCATTCGCAATGCCTGAACTTCCCGGAGACTTCATGACGACCCGACGTCGCCTGCTGTGCGGCATGGCCCTCTTTGCCAGCGCTGCCGCACTTGCCCTGCCCGCCCGCGCCGACATGCGCGTGGGCGTGGTCCTGTCGACCACCGGCCCCGCCGCCGCCATCGGCATTCCCAGCAAGAACACCGTGCAGATGTGGCCGGCGACCATCGGCGGTCAGCGCGCGCAGGTCATCGTGCTGGACGATGCCTCCGACCCGTCGATGGCGGTGCGCAACGTGCGCAAACTGATCGCCGAAGACAAGGTAGACGTGATCGTCGGGCCGACGATCGTGCCGACGGCGCTGGCGTCGCTCGATGCCGTGGCCGAAGGGCAAACGCCAATGATCACGCTGGCAGCATCTGCCTCCATCGTCGAGCCGCAGGACGCCAAGCGCCGCTGGGCCTTCAAGATGCCGCAGAACGATTCGCAGATGGCCACGCTCGTCACCCAGCACATGGCCGACAACGGCGTGCACACCGTCGGCTTCATCGGCTTTACCGATGCGTATGGCGAGAGCTGGTGGCGTGAATTCTCGAAGCTGGCCGACGTGCGCAAGCTGCGCGTGGTGGCCAACGAGCGCTTTGCGCGCACGGATACCAGCGTGACCGGCCAGATTCTCAAGCTGATGGCCGCCAAGCCCGACGCCATCCTGATTGCCGGGGCCGGCACCCCCGCCGCCCTGCCCCAACGCACGCTGGTGGAGCGCGGCTACAAGGGCCGTATTTACCAGACACACGGCATCGCCAGCACCGAATTCCTGAAGGTGGGTGGCAAGGACGTGGAAGGCACCTTCTTCCCGACCGGCCCCGTGGTCGTGGCGCGCGAGCTGCCGGCCAGCCATCCGGTGCGCAAGGTCGCAGTGGAATTTGCTGATCGCTACGAGGCCAAGTACGGCCCCAACACCGTCACGCAGTTCGCGGGAGACGCATGGGGCGCGTGGGAGTTGCTCGACAACGCCACGGCGCGGGCGCTCAAGACTGGCGCCCAGCCAGGCACCCCCGCGTTCCGGGCTGCCCTGCGCGACGCGCTGGAAACCACGCGCGACCTGACCGTGCCCAACGGCGTGCTGAACCTGAATGCCCAGGATCACCAGGGCTTCGACCAACGTTCGCGCGTGATGGGCATCATCAAGAACGGCCGCTTCGCTTACGCCGGCCCGCGCTAAGTCAACACGCAGAGATTCGCCATGACACGCATTGCCTTCATCGGCCTCGGCAACATGGGCACGCCGATGGTCCGACACCTGATTGCCGCCGGGCACACCGTGCGCGCCTATGTGCGCCGTCCGGAAGCCGCCGACAACGCCCGCACCCTCGGCGCCGAGCCCTGCAACACCCCCGCTGAAGCGGCGCGCGACGCGGAGGTCATCTTCACCAACGTCACGTCCACGGCCGATGTGGAAAGCGTGCTGCTGGGGCCGGATGGTGTCATCCATGGCGCGCCGCGTGGTGCCGTGTGCATCGATCACAGCACGATCTCCGCCGTGGCCACGCGCCGGATCGCGGCCGATTTGGAAGCGGCGGGACTGGAGTTCCTGGATGCGCCGGTCTCAGGCGGCACCGCAGGCGCGCAGAAGGCCACGCTGTCGATCATGGTCGGCGGCAAGGCCGAAGTGCTGGAGCGCGTGCGCCCGCTGCTGCAGCTGCTGGGCACCACGATCACGCACGTCGGCGGCCACGGTGCCGGCCAAGTCGCCAAGGCGTGCAACCAGATCGTGCAGGTCATCAATATCCAGGGCATTGCCGAAGCCATGCTGTTTGCGCGCGCCCAGGGGACCGACCCGTCGCGTGTGCTGGCTGCCATCGGCCCGGGCTTTGCGGGCAGCCGCATGCTCGACCTGGAAGGGCCCAAGATGGCCGAGCGCAACTTTGCCGCCGGCATCGAAGCGCGCCTGCACGACAAGGATTTCGGTCTGGTGCGCGAGATCGCCCAGGAACTCGGCCTGCAGATGCCGGCGATGGAGCTGGTGGCTTCGCAGCTCAATACGCTGGTCGCCAACGGCTGGGGGTATGACGATACGGCGTCGCTGCTGCGCGTGCTCGAGCAGCAGAACAAGCAGCAGACCGATTGAGCGCCTTTCGGCCCGCCTTGTTCGGATGGCCGGACTTCTGGCATAATTGCCGGCTCATCAGCACCTGCCCGAGTGGTGAAATTGGTAGACGCAGGGGACTCAAAATCCCCCGCCGCAAGGCGTGCCGGTTCGATTCCGGCCTCGGGCACCAGAATTCAAGCCGCTTCTGTACACGCAGAAGCGGCTTTTTCATTGGACGCCCGGCAACGCAACGGCAGCCGGCAACACGCCCCGCGCGGCGTGGGATAATGGCGGCTTTGCCCCGGGCGCGGCTCAAGAGGTTGATCGCACGGGCGCGCGAGGGCCTTTATCCGCGTGGCCCGCCCCACCATCGACATTCTTCAGCACCCAAAATGCCCGCATACCGTTCCAAAACCTCCACCGCCGGCCGCAACATGGCGGGGGCACGCTCGCTCTGGCGCGCCACCGGCATGAAAGACGAAGACTTCCAGAAGCCCATCATCGCGGTGGTCAATTCGTTCACCCAGTTTGTTCCCGGCCACGTGCACCTGAAAGACCTGGGGCAGCTCGTCGCGCGTGAAATCGAAGCCGCGGGCGGGGTTGCCAAGGAATTCAACACAATCGCCGTGGACGACGGCATCGCCATGGGCCACGACGGCATGCTGTATTCGCTGCCCAGCCGCGACATCATTGCCGACTCGGTTGAATACATGGTCAACGCGCACTGCGCCGATGCCATGGTCTGCATCTCCAACTGCGACAAGATCACCCCGGGCATGCTGATGGCCGCCATGCGCCTGAACATTCCGGTGATCTTCGTCTCGGGCGGCCCGATGGAGGCGGGCAAGACGCGCCTGGCCAACCCCGTCACCAAAGCCATCGAGATCAAAAAGCTGGATCTGATCGACGCGATGGTGATCGCGGCCGACAGCAAGTATTCCGACGAGGAAGTGGCGGAAGTCGAGCGCTCGGCGTGCCCGACCTGCGGTTCGTGCTCGGGCATGTTCACGGCCAACTCGATGAACTGCCTGACCGAAGCGCTCGGCCTGTCGCTGCCGGGCAACGGCACCGTGGTCGCCACGCACGCAGACCGCGAGCAGCTCTTCAAGCGCGCCGGCCGCCGCATCGTTGAACTCGCCCGCCAATACTACGAGCAGGAAGACGAGCGCGTGCTGCCGCGCTCGGTCGGCTTCAAGGCATTTGAGAACGCCATGACGCTCGACATCGCGATGGGCGGCTCGACCAACACGATCCTGCACCTGCTGGCCATCGCCCAGGAAGCGGAGATCGACTTCACGATGGCGGACATCGACCGCCTTTCGCGCGTCGTGCCGCAGCTGTGCAAGGTCGCGCCGAACACGAACAAGTACCACATCGAAGACGTGCACCGCGCCGGCGGCATCATGGCCATCCTGGGTGAGCTGGACCGCGCCGGCAAGCTGCACACCGACGCACCCACCGTGCACGCGCCCACGTTGAAGGACGCGCTGGACCAGTGGGACATCGTCCGCACGTCGGATGAAGCCGTGCAGACGTTCTACCGTGCCGGCCCGGCGGGTATTCCGACGCAGGTCGCGTTCAGCCAGAACACGCGCTGGCCGAGCCTGGACCTGGACCGCGCCGAAGGCTGCATCCGCTCGAACGAGCATGCGTTCTCGAAGGAAGGCGGCCTGGCCGTGCTGAGGGGCAACATCGCGCTGGACGGCTGCGTGGTGAAGACCGCCGGCGTGGATGAAAGCATCCTCGTGTTCGAAGGCACGGCGCACGTGACGGAATCGCAGGACGAAGCGGTCGCGGACATCCTGGCCGACAAGGTCAAAGCCGGCGACGTGGTGGTCGTGCGCTACGAAGGCCCGAAGGGCGGCCCCGGCATGCAGGAAATGCTGTATCCGACCAGCTACATCAAGTCCAAGGGCCTGGGCAAAGCCTGTGCGCTGCTGACGGACGGCCGCTTCTCGGGTGGTACGTCGGGGCTGTCGATCGGTCACTGCTCGCCGGAAGCGGCTGCAGGCGGCGCGATCGGTCTGGTGCGCAACGGCGACAAGATCCGCATCGACATCCCCAACCGCACGATCAACGTGCTAGTGTCGGACGAAGAACTCGCACGACGCCGCGAAGAGCAGAACGCCAAGGGCTGGAAGCCCGCGCAGCCGCGTCCGCGCAAGGTATCGGCCGCACTCAAGGCGTACGCCAAGTTGGTCATGTCGGCGGACAAGGGCGCGGTGCGCGACCTGTCGCAATTGGACGACTGATGCAACACGGGCCCAGCGCGCGATCCACGTGAAAAAAGCCGCTCTTCGGAGCGGCTTTTTCTATTGCGCAGGTGGCGCGATGCTCAATCCCACTGCGGCGCGAGCCCGTCTGGTGAAACCTCCCGGCCGTTGCGCTCAAGCCCGGCAATCTGAGCCATGTCTTCGTCCGTCAGGTGCAGCGTTTGCGCGCGCAGGTTGCTCGCAAGATGCTCTCGCTTGGTTGACGACGGGATCACCGAATAGCCCAACTGCATCGCCCACGCCAGCACGACCTGCGCCGGCGTCGCTTCGTGCCGCTGTGCGATCGCGCCAATCACCGGATCGCCCAGCACCTTACCGTATGCCAGCGTCATGTACGACGTGACGTGAATGCCCTCGCGCTGCAGGAAATCGACGAGCTTGCGATTTTGCAGATAAGGGCGCAGTTCGATCTGGTTGGTGACGATGGCGTCTTTGCTAGCCACCGCAATCGCCTGTTGCGTCAGGGCGATGTTGAAGTTCGAGACGCCGATCTCGCGCGTCAAACCCCGGGCCTTCGCTTCGGCCAGCGCGGTCATGAATTCTTCGAGCGACACGCCGTTGTTGGGCGCCGGCCAATGGATGAGCGTGAGGTCGACGTAATCGGTGCGCAGCTTGGCGAGGCTGTCTTCGAGACTCGTCACCAGCTTGCTCCGGGCGTAGTTGTCGACCCAGATCTTGGTGGTCAGGAACAGGTCTTCGCGGCGCACGCCGGAGCTGGCAATGGCCTCGCCTACCTCCGCTTCATTGCCGTAGATTTGCGCGGTGTCGATGACGCGGTAGCCGAGTTCGAGGCCATTGCGGACCGAGTCGATGACAAGTTGGCCTTTCAGGCGGAACGTGCCGAGGCCGAAAGCGGGAATCCTGTTCATCTTGTGCTCCAACCGGAAGTCGAATCAGGGGTTCATGGCCAGACGCGTCCGGCGCTGCACGACATGCAGCCCGACCAGCGCGAGGCCAGCCGCGGCGATCACCGCGCCGACGATCGGCACGGCCGCATAGCCCAGTCCTGCGGAGATGGCCGCACCGCCCGCTGCCGCGCCCAGCGCGTTGCCGAGGTTGAACGCGCCCACGTTGACCGACGATGCAAGGCCCGGCGCTTCAGCCGCGGCACGCATCACGCGCATCTGCAGCGGCGGCACGACCGCGAAGGTGGCGATGCCCCACACCAGCAACGCGGCGGCCGCACCGATGTGCGTCTTGGCGAGCACGGGGAACGCGAGCATCGTCACGATCAGCAGCAACAGAAAGCCGATCAGGCTGCCGTCGAGCGAGCGATCGGCTAGGCGACCGCCGGCGATGTTGCCAATCGAAAAACCGATGCCGATCAGCACCAGCATCGCCGTCACGAATGCCGGCGAGGCGCCGGTCAGTTGCGCAAGTGTCGGCGCAACATACGTGTAGAGCGTGAACATCGCGCCCGCGCCGAGCACCGTGGTGGCAAGCGCGCCCAGCACGACGGGACGCGTCAGGACCGCGAGTTCGGCGCGAAGGTTGGGCATCTTGCCGGCATCGCCCCTCGGCAACGCGGTAATCAGACCCGCAATGGCGATCAGGCCGAGGCTTGCCGTGGCGGCAAACGACATGCGCCAGCCGATCAGTTGGCCGAGCCAAGTCGCAGCCGGCACGCCCCCAACGTTGGCGATCGTCAGGCCCATGAACATCGTTGCGACGGCGCTGGCCTGCTTGTCGCGCGGTACGAGGCTGGCGGCAACCACCGATCCCAGCCCGAAGTACGCGCCGTGATTGAGGCTGGTGACGAGCCGCGCGAGCAGCAGCGTCGTGTAGTCCGGCGCAACGGCTGACAGCAGGTTGCCGATGGTGAAGATGCTCATCAGCGCGATCAGCGCCTTGCGTCGCGGCCAGCGTGCCAGCAGCAACGTCATGATCGGGGCGCCCACCATCACGCCAATGGCGTACGCGCTGATCAGCATGCCTGCCTGCGGAATCGATACATGCACGCCGTCGGCAATCACGGGTAGCAAGCCCATCGGCGAAAACTCGGTGGTGCCGATGCCAAAGGCGCCGGCGGCAAGCGCGAGCAACGGCAGCGTCGCGCTGCTGCGCGCGGGCTCGACGGAAGTGTGGGTGGGGTTCATGCGGTGTACTCCAAAGCAGAGGGTTGGAAAGCGGGCAGAACCTCTGCCGCGATTTCCGCAAACCTTTCAGCAAGCGGGCGACGATTCCTGCGGAAATGCGATGCGTCCGATGCGTGCGCCAAGGCGATGGTCGCAGCAGCGAGCGTCCGCGACCGGCGCAATAAGCATGGACCGTAGTGTGCGTGCTCCACCTTTGCAGAAAAACCCGTCCGTCGACGAAACAGTCTTGATTGCCAATCAACAATCGGTGTCACTCAGAACGCATTCCGGGTTGGCACCAAAATATGTCATATCGTGATATATTCCGCCACGAACCTTTTAATTCCGCCATGTCCACCCCCGCACGCCCTTTGTCCAAGCAGGATTTCGAGAACCTCTCCGATTTCCGCTACCACCTGCGTCGCTTCCTGCGCGCCTCCGAAGATCTGATCCACGCCAAGGGCATTACGCCCCTGCAGTATCAGTTGCTGCTGCACGTGAAAGGCTATGCCGGGCGCGAATGGGCCACCGTCGGCGAACTGGCCGAGCGCCTGCAGGCCGCGCCGCACGGCACAGCGGCACTCATCACGCGCTGCGAAGAAGCGGGTCTGGTCGAAAGGCGCCAGAGCGACACCGACGCACGCCAGGTCGAAGTCCATCTCTCCAGGAAGGGCGACCACCTCGTCGCACTGCTGGCCGGGCTGCACCAGAGCGAGCTGTCGGCATTCAGCCGCGCTTTCAAGCTTCCGCACCTCGATCAACCCACCGAACCAGCCGCCGAGCAGTAACGTCATGCAAGCCCTTGAACACCAACCGCATCGGCGCGACTTCGCGACCGACACCACGCTGTTCCGCACCACTGCGCTGGCGGTCGTCATCGCGGCGTTTGCCACATTGGCCGCCGTGGCGCTGCTCAACCTGATCCGCTTCTTCACCAACCTGTTCTTCTTCCAGACGTTGTCGCTGGCGGACCGCTCGCCGGCCGCCAACACGCTGGGCGCCTGGGTGATTGCGGTACCGCTCATCGGTGGGCTGATCGTCGGGCTGATGGCGCGCTTCGGCTCGGAGAAGATCCGCGGCCACGGCATTCCCGAGGCCATCGAGGCCATCCTGTTCGGCAAAAGCAAGATGTCGCCGAAGGTGGCGGTGCTCAAGCCGCTGTCGTCGGGCATCGTGATCGGCAGCGGCGGCCCGTTTGGCGCGGAAGGCCCGATCATCATGACGGGCGGCGCGATCGGCTCGCTGTTCGCGCAGTTCTTCAAGCTGACGGCCGCCGAGCGCAAGACGCTGCTGGTGGCTGGCGCCACGGCCGGCATGACGGCCGTGTTCGGCACGCCCGTGGCCGCGCTGCTGCTGGCGGTGGAACTGCTGCTGTTCGAATGGCGCCCGCGCAGCATGCTGCCCGTGGCGGTGGCATGCGCGGTGGCGGGCTTCCTGCGTGTACTGGTGCTGGAGCCCGGCCCCCTCTTCCCGCTGGACACCGCACCCGCGACGCTGCCTGCGCTGGGCTCGTGCGTGGTCGCCGGATTGCTGTGCGGCGCGCTGGCGCGCTCGCTGTCGATGGCGCTGTACAAAACCGAAGACCTGTTCGGCCGCCTGCCGATCCACTGGATGTGGTGGCCGGCCATCGGCGGCCTGGTGGTTGGCATTGGCGGCTATTTCGAGCCGCGTGCGCTGGGCGTCGGCTACGACGTCATCGGGGATTTGCTGCACAACCATCTCGCCATCCGCGTGGCGCTGGCGCTGCTGGTGGTCAAGGCCATCATCTGGGTGATCGCGCTGGGCTCGGGCACGTCGGGCGGGGTGCTTGCCCCGCTGCTGATGATGGGCGCCGGCTTGGGGGTGTTGATCGGCCCGGTGCTCCCCGGCGGCGACCCGGGCCTGTGGCCGCTCGTGTGCATGGCGGCCATGCTGGCCGGCGTCCTGGGCGCCCCGCTCACAGCCATCGTCTTCGCCTTCGGGCTCACACACGATGTGAACGCGCTGCTGCCGATTCTGCTGGCGGTGGCGGTGTCCTACGGTTTTGTCGTGCTGACCATGCCGCGCTCGATCATGACCGAGAAGATCGCGCGACGCGGCTTCCACATCTATCGCGAATACGCTGTTGACCCGCTCGAGCGCCACGCCGTGGAAGAGGTGATGACGCGTTCGGTGCAGACCATCGACGCACAGGCCACGCTGGCCGATACACTCGCCGACCGCTTTGGCGCCACGCAGGCGCACCGAGCGTTTCCCGTGGTGCGAGGTGGGCCGAATGGCACGTTGATCGGCATGCTCGACCGCGATGCGCTGCTGGCGGGCCAGAAGCGCGGTGCCGTCACCGTGGCCGAGTTGTTTGGTGCGAATGCCCCCGTGATGGCGCTGCCCGGTGAGACCTGCCGCATCGTCGCCACGCGCTTGGCAGTGCATGGGCTGGAGCGGCTGCCGGTGGTGGCCGATTCACAATCACGCGCGCTGGTGGGCATTGTCTCGCGCAGCGATTTGGTCAAGCCGTCGCTCGCGTTTTTTGATGAAGAACAGCGCCGCGAGCGCTTCCGCCGTGTGCCGCTGTCAGGCACGCGAACGCATCTTGAACTGCGCCGTCGGCGCGCAGGCCGCGTCGCGCGGTAATTTCAGCCGGCCACGTGCCGGTTACGCCCGCTTTCCTTGGCGCGATACAGCGCCAGATCGGCGCGCTTGAGCATCTCCGAGGCAGTATCGCCCGGCCGGCAGACCGTCATGCCCATGCTGACGGTCATCGACAGCCCGGTCGGGAAGCTTTCGTCCGTCTCGGCCACCGCCGTACGCAGGCGCTCCGCCACCTCGGTGGCGGTTTCCAGCGTGGTGCGGCCCATCACCATGGCAAATTCCTCGCCGCCCAAGCGCCCGACCAAGTCACTGCTGCGCAGTACGCCCGTGGCAAGCGACGCAAAGCGCTGCAGCGCCATGTCCCCCACAGCGTGGCCCCATGTGTCATTGATGCGCTTGAAGTGATCCAGATCGGCCAGCACGAGCACAAGCGGTTCGGCACGATTGTGCGCACGCGCGAGCACCGTATCGAACAGCGCCAGGAAGCGGCGGCGCGTCAGCACACCGGTCAGATGGTCGAAATGCGCCTCGTTGGCGAGCGCGCTGTTGGTGCGCTGCAGCCGCTGGTTCAGATGGCGCGTCACGCGGTGGTGCTGCCGCTCGCGCACCAAAGACCACGCCACCAGCGCGAACGTCACCAACACACTCACGAACAGCACAAAGCCGATCATGCGGTTGCGCGCATGGTTGGCGATTTGCTGGCCCCACGCCGGCAGCGGCTCGGCCACGACGACCGTGAGGTCCGCACTGGCATTGCGCGACACGGTCAGCGATGGCATCGCACTGCCCTCGCGCCAGGCCAGCGTATCGCGCACCTCGGCCGGCACCCAGGCGGGCACATCGCGATGCGCCCTCGCGGTAGGCTGATAGGGCCAGGGCTCGAAGTCGACGCGTTGGTAGGCGTTGTACCGGTCGCTGGCGCCCATGTGCTGCAGGCGAGCATCCGGCAGGACCTTGCCGACCAGCGATGCATCGGTCGACAGAATGATCAAGCCGTTCGGATCGGTCACCAACGATGTCGGGTGCGATACCCAGTGCTGCAGCCTCGCGAGGCTCACTTTGGTGCCCATTGTTGCGACCAGGTAACCTCCGGCGTCATATACCGGCGCGGCGAAGAACAGGCCCGGCACGCCCGTCACCGGGCCGATCGTGAACTGCTCGCCCAGGCCACCGAGCATCGCCTCCTTCATGTACGGCTGCATGCTCAACTGCACGCCGACGAACGAATCGGCATGACCGGCGTTATTGGCCAGCACCACGTAATTGTGTTGGTTCACGACCCACACGTAGTCCAGCCCGAGATTGCCTGCGGTGGCGTTGAGGAAAGCATCGATGTCGACCACTTCCGGGTGCGACATCGCCTCTTCGGCACATGAGCCCTGGTCCATCAAGTTCCAGCGCCGGGTGTCGACGCGCGCCACCGCGCGCGGGATAGCGTCGATCTGCGCGAGCGTCTGCGGCAGCGCGCGCAGCAGGGCCACGTCGGCGGTGATCTGGCTCGACATTCCCTCCGCTACCTGCGCAGCCAACTGGCGCCGCGCATCGACCATCTGCTGCATGTCGCGCGCACCCATCGAATCCGCCACGAAACAGGCGGCAAACCACGACGCTCCTACGCCCACCACCGCCACCGACAGCCAAAGCGCCAGCGGCGCAACGCGCAGCCAGGCGCCGTGCGACGACGTTGCAGGGGCGGGCTCAGGCGCCTTCACGTCAGACCTCGCTGCTCAGGAAATCCGCCACCGTCGGGTAGCGCAGCGCCACGCGCAACTCGCGCGCAAGCCGCGTGTTGCGCAGCCGGCGCGACTCGCTCATGAAGGACAGCAGCGCAGGCTCGATCTGCTGGAGGGCCTCCGCGCGGGAAATGCGCGGCGGGCGCTGCAAGCCGCGCGCGTCGGCCACGGCGTCAAAGTAATCGCCCATGCGCAGCTCCGATGCGTCTGTGGCATGCACGATGCGCTGCGGTCTCCCCCGGAACAGCGCGGCAATGACCGCGCGGGCCAGGTCATCGGCGTGGATGTGGTTGGTGTAGACATCGTCCTGCGCGCGCAACGCGGGCGTTCCGCGTTCGAGCCGGGCAACGGGCAGCCGGTCCGCTGCATAGATGCCGGGAATACGCAAAATCGACGTGCGCCAAGCGCCGCCCGCACCGAACCAGCGCACGCGGCGTTCGGCGGCGACGCGGCGTTGTGCACGCGCGGTGCGCGGTTTCACGGGGCGGGATTCGTCGACCCAGGCACCGCCCGCATCGCCGTAGACCCCGCTGGTGCTGGCATACACGAACGCGCGTGCTTGGAGGGGGGTTTTCAAGCGGCCAGTGAGGCCACCCGTCCTGCGCGCCCGCTCGGGTAAAATGCGGTGCTTTGTGGCGGTGGAATCCGGAGACGGTTGCGCCAGCGTATGCAGCAGCGCGGCCGTACGTGGATCATCGTTGCCGACAGCAGGCGGCGGTGCCAGATGCAGCACGCGAGGGCTTAACCCTCGCAGGCGGCGCAGCGACGCGGCATCGTCCAGATTGGCGACAATCGGCACGGCACCCGCCTCGCGCAACGCAGCGCGGCCTTCGAGACGCGAGGTGACGGCAAAGACGCGAAAACGCGTGCGGAGCAATGTCAGGCAGCGTTGCCCGACATCGCCGCAGCCGACGATCAGCACGCGTGGAAGTCCCAGGCGTGGCGCAGGTTTGGATGGCCGGGCGACTGACTGATTCATCATCGGCCGTGCTGCCGGATTGACCACCATTGCATGCCCAGACGGGCGACCAGACACTCTTTTCAACATATTCGGATTGTAGTATGGCTTATCAGATCAACGTGCTGCCCAGCGGCCGCCAGTTCCAGGCCGAAGACGGCGAGACCATCCTTGCAGCGGCGCTGCGCCAGGGCATCGGCCTGCCGTACGGCTGCAAGAACGGCGCGTGCGGCTCGTGCAAGGGCCATGTGCGCGAAGGCTCTGTCGTACAGGGCAACCACTCGCCCAACGCGCTGACCGCCCAGGAGACCACCGAAGGCCGCGCGCTGTTCTGCTGTGCCACGCCGGCCACCGACGTCACCATCGAAGTGCGCGAAGTGCACGGCGCCGGCGATGTCCCCATCAAGAAGATCCCGTGCCGCGTCGCGTCGCTGGAAAAGGCCGCGCCGGACGTCACTATCGTCAAGCTGCAACTGCCTGCCACCGAGCGTATGCAATTTCTGGCCGGGCAGTACGTGGAATTCCTCCTGCGCGACGGCAAGCGCCGTAGCTACTCGATCGCCAACCCGCCGCACGACGACGGCCCGATCGAGCTGCACATCCGCCACATGCCGGGCGGCGCCTTTACCGACTACGTCTTCGGCGCCAAGGAAGGCGCCCCGGCCATGAAAGAGCGCGACATCCTGCGCTTCGAAGGCCCGCTGGGCAGCTTCTTCCTACGTGAAGAATCCGACAAGCCGATCATCCTGCTGGCCTCGGGCACTGGCTTCGCGCCCATCAAGGCGATCATCGAGCATGCCCAGTTCATCGGCAGCACGCGCCCCATGACGCTGTACTGGGGCGGGCGCCGCCCGCAAGACCTGTACATGCACGCCAAGGCCGAAGAATGGGCGCGCACGCTGCCCAACTTCACCTACGTGCCGGTCGTCTCCAACGCACTGCCGGAAGACGCTTGGACGGGCCGCACCGGCTTCGTCCACCAAGCCGTGATGGCCGACCACCCCGATCTGTCGGGCCACGAGGTCTACGCCTGCGGCGCGCCGGTGGTGATCAACTCGGCGCGTACGGAGTTCGCCGCCCAATGCGGAATGCATCCGGACGCGTTCTTCGCCGATTCCTTCACCTCAGAGGCCGACCTACACCCGGCCGGCTGACGTTGCACAAATCCAAAGAAGGCCAAAATTTCGTTTTGACTTGACTTGGCATCCGTCTTATTCTTCCGCCTTATGAACCAAGCCCTGCACCTCCGACGCCGCCGCACGTTGCTCCCTCCGGGAAGCCGCGCGGCTGTCTGCTGATTGCATATCGGGTTCACAGGATTCGACGATCACAAGGCCACGGGGCGCCCCCCGTGGCCTTTGTCTTTTTCCAACGCGCGTTTTTTCGGTTTTTCATCTTCCTGCCGCCTTTTTCTGGAGCTTTGCCATGGCGTTTGCTGACTACCCCGTCCAGTCCCTGATGTACATCACCAACCGGCCCGAGATCGTCTTCACCGAAGGCAAGGGCTCGTGGCTGACGGACCACAACGGCAAGCGATACCTGGACTTCGTGCAAGGCTGGGCTGTCAACTGCCTCGGCCACTCCAACGACGGCATGATTGAAGCGCTGAACGCGCAGGCCAGGAAGCTGATCAACCCGAGCCCGGCGTTCTACAACGAGCCGATGGCCAAGCTGGCCGGCCTGCTGACGGCGCACAGCTGCTTCGACAAGGTGTTCTTCGCCAACAGCGGCGCCGAAGCCAACGAAGGCGCCATCAAGCTGGCCCGCAAGTGGGGCAAGAAGCATAAGAACGGCGCGTTCCAGATCATCACGTTCGACCACAGCTTCCACGGCCGCACGCTCGCCACCAT
The DNA here is from genome assembly GCF_016466415.2 of Ralstonia pickettii. Lineage (NCBI taxonomy): Bacteria > Pseudomonadati > Pseudomonadota > Betaproteobacteria > Burkholderiales > Burkholderiaceae > Ralstonia > Ralstonia pickettii. Next base: position 2,354,946 of record NZ_CP066771.1, read on the forward strand.
GAGCGCATCGGGCAAGGCCGGCTGGGACACCATCTTCGCGCCGCAGGTGCCGGGCTTCCCGAAAGCCATCCTGAACGACATCGCGTCGGTGGAAGCGCTCATCACCGACGAGACGGTCGGCGTGATGCTTGAGCCGGTGCAAGGCGAAGGCGGCGTGCTGCCGGCTACGCCGGAATTCATGCAGCAACTGCGCGCGCTGACCAAGAAGCACAAGATCCTGTTGATCGTCGATGAAGTGCAGGCCGGTTGCGGCCGCTGCGGCACGCTCTTCGCCTACCAGCTCTCGAACATCGAGCCGGACATCATGACGCTCGGCAAAGGCATCGGCGGTGGCGTGCCGCTGTCGGCCCTGCTGTGCACGGATGAAGTCGCCAGCTTCGAGGCCGGCGACCAGGGCGGCACCTACAACGGCAACCCGCTGATGACGGCCGTCGGCTGCTCGGTGATCGAGCAACTGCTGGCGCCGGGCTTCCTGGCGGGCGTGCAGGAACGCGGCACCTATCTGCGCACGCAACTGCTCAAGCTGAGCGACGAGTTTGGCCTGGCCGGCGAACGCGGTAACGGCCTGCTGCGCGCGCTGCTGCTCGGCAAGGACATCGGCGGCCAACTGGTCGAAGCTGCACGCGAGATGAACCCGACGGGCCTGCTGCTGAATGCTCCGCGCCCGAACATCCTGCGCTTCATGCCTGCGCTGAACGTGACGACCGAAGAGATCGACACGATGATCGGCATGCTGCGCACGCTGCTGAAGGCGCACGCCTAAGGCGTACTGCATACCCTGGGGCGGCGCGCAATGCGTCGCCCTGCATCGCCCTATACCCCTGTTCCCACTCCGAGGTTTGCCATGGCCGTGACGCGAGAAGTTCCGGCCACGGGAATCGTTTTGTCCGATGATTCCGCGTGGCTCCCGCTGGACGACATCTTCAACTTCCTGTCGCAGGAAACGTTCTGGGCTCGCGGCCTGCCGCGCGATGTGTTCGATCGATCGGTTGCAAACTCGCTCTGCTTCGCCGCTTATCGGCTGGACGGCGATGGCTCACATGGGGAGCTTGTTGGTTTTGCGCGCGTCATTACCGATCGGGCGACGTTCGCCTACCTGTGCGATGTGTTCGTGCTGCCGGCGTTGCGCGGGAAAGGCATCTCACACGCTTTGATGGACTTCCTGCGCGAGCACCCTGACCTGCAGACGCTGCGCCGCACAGTGCTCGTAACAACGGGCGCCGACTGGCTTTATCGCAAACACGGCTTTGCCGATGTGCCGGAGGGTGTCGGGTTCATGCAATTGCATCGGCCGAATATCTACACAGCGGCTTCTGCCTGAAACGCGGGTCGCGCGCAAAAGAAAAAGCCCCGCAATCGCGGGGCTTTCTCGTGGTGCTTGAGGGTGCTTACTCGCCCAGGTAGGCCGCACGCACCTTCGGATCGTCCAGCATCTGCTTGGCATCGCCGCTCATGGTGATGAGACCGGAGTCCATCACGTAGCCGCGGTGCGCAGCCTGGAGTGCCAAGCGCGCGTTCTGCTCGACGAGCAGCACGGTCACGCCTTGCGCCGAGATGTCGCGCACGACCTCGAAGATCTTCTCCACCATGATCGGCGAGAGACCCATCGACGGCTCATCCAGCAGCAGCAGCTTCGGTTGGCTCATCAGCGCACGCGCCATGGCCAGCATCTGCTGCTCGCCGCCCGACATCGTGCCGGCCAGCTGGTTTGCACGTTCCTTCAGGCGCGGGAAGATGCCGAACATGCGGTCGATGTCAGCCTTGATGTTGGCCTCGTCGTTGCGCGTGAAGGCACCCATCTGCAGGTTTTCAACGATGGTCATGCGCGCGAACACGCCGCGGCCTTCCGGCACCATCGCCAGACCCTGCTTGAGCAGGTTGTAGCTCGGCACGCCCTTGATGGACTTGCCCAGATACTGCACGTCACCGCCGGCCCAGCCCTGCAGGCCGGTGATGGCCTTCATGGTGGTCGTCTTGCCGGCGCCGTTGGCACCAATCAGCGTGACCAGCTCACCTTCGCGAATCTCCAGATCCACGCCCTTCACCGCCTGGATGCCGCCGTAAGCGACCTTCAGGCTGTCGATCTTCAACATTACTGGTTTCATATTCCGTTCCTCTGCGTCAGTGCGCTGACGCGCCGAGGTAGGCCTCGATCACGGCCGGGTTGCTCTGCACTTCATGTGGCAAGCCTTGTGCGATCACCTTGCCGTAATCCAGCACGGTCAGGCGGTTGCACAGGCCCATCACCAGCTTCACATCGTGCTCGATCAGCAGGATGGTCTTGCCGTCGGAACGGATCTTGTCGAGCAGGCCACGGAGTTCCACCTTTTCCGTGGCGTTCATGCCGGCGGCCGGCTCGTCCAGAGCCAGCAGCTTGGGCTGCGTGGCCAGGGCACGGGCGATTTCCAGACGACGCTGGTGGCCATACGACAGGTTGCGCGCCGTGTAGTTGGCGTACTTGCCGATGCCGACGTAGTCCAGCAGATCATGCGCCCAGTCTTCGATGGACTGCTCTTCCTCGCGTGCCGCCTTGGTGCGGAACACCGCGCCGATCAGGCCCGCCTTGGTGCGCACGTGGCGGCCCACCATGACGTTTTCCGCCGCAGTCATGTCGCCGAACAGGCGGATGTTCTGGAACGTGCGAGCAATGCCGGCCTTGGCCACTTCGTGCACAGCGGTCGGCTGGTAGGGCGTGCCGCCCAGCACAAACTCGCCTGCGTCAGGCGTGTACAGGCCCGTGATGACGTTGAAGAACGTGGTCTTGCCGGCGCCGTTCGGGCCGATCAGACCGTAGATTTCGCCTTCGCGAATTTCCAGGCTCACGTCGGACAGCGCTTGCAGGCCGCCGAAACGCTTCTGGACTCCTCGGATCGAGAGGAGGACGTTGTTATTGCTCATGTGCGTGCCTCCATCAGATACGGGACAGTCCACCAGCCCGCTGCTTTTGCGGACGGTCTTCCTTGCGCGGCGAGGGCCACAGGCCCGACGGGCGATACAGCATCACCACCACCATCGCCAGGCCGAACAGCAGCTGACGAAGCACTTCCGCTTCCACGATCACATGGCCGAACAGCTTGTTCTGCACCGGCTCGGCCAGCGCACGCAGCAACTCCTGGAAACCGACCAGCAGAATGCCGCCCAGGATCACGCCCGGGATATGGCCCATGCCGCCCAGCACCACGATCGCCAGGATGTAGATCGACTCCCACAGCACGAACGATTCCGGCGACACGAAGCCCTGGAACGACGCGAACATCGCACCCGACACGCCACCGAACGACGCACCCATCGCAAAGGCCAGCAGCTTGATGTTGCGCGTGTTGATGCCCATCGCCTTGGCGGCGATTTCATCTTCACGCAGCGCCACCCATGCACGACCGATACGCGAGTTCTGCAACCGCAGGCACACGATGATGATGATCGCGGCCAGGATCACGAACAGGTAGTAGTACATGTAGACCGAGTCGAAGCGGATGCCGAAGAAATCGTGGCGCTTCGAAAAGTCGAACCCGAAGATCTTGACCGGCTCGATCAGGTTGATGCCCTTCGGACCGTTGGTGATGTTCACCGGGCGGTCGAGGTTGTTCATGAAGATCCGGATGATTTCACCAAAGCCCAGCGTCACGATGGCGAGGTAGTCACCGCGCAGCTTCAGCACCGGCGTGCCCAGCAGAATACCGAATAGCGCCGCCAGCCCGGCTCCGAGCGGAATCACCCACCATACGATCAGGTGCAGCCCGTTAGGGAACAGGTTGTGGATCCACTCGAACTGATTGGACAGGTGCGGCGAACCCAGCAACGCCATCATGTAGGCACCCACCGCATAGAACGCGATGTAGCCCAGGTCGAGCAGGCCGGCAAAGCCCACCACGATGTTCAGGCCCAGGGCCAGCATGATGTACAGCAGTGCGAAGTCCAGCACGCGCACCCAGTAGTTGCCACCTGCGGCTCCCACGATGAACGGCGCGAAGATCGCAAGGATCAGGAAGCCGTACAACGCGGCGCGCGTCTTCATCGGCGCTTTGAAATTTTCTGTCATGGCGCTCCCCTTCTTATGCGCGGTCCGCAACGCGTTCGCCCATGATGCCGGACGGGCGGAACAGCAGCACGCCAATCAGCACGATGAATGCGAACACATCCTGGTAGTTCGAACCGAACACACCGCCAGTCAGATCGCCGATGTAACCGGCACCCAGTGCTTCGATCAAGCCCAGCAGCATGCCGCCGACCATGGCGCCGGCCAGGTTGCCGATGCCGCCCAGCACCGCGGCGGTAAACGCCTTCAGGCCGGGGATGAAGCCCATGTAGAAGTGGGCGTTGCCGTAGTTGGTCGCCATCATTACGCCGGCAACCGCTGCCATGGCAGCACCGATCATGAAGGTGGCGGAGATCACGAAGTTCGGGTTGACGCCCATCAGGCCGGCCACACGCTGGTTCTCGGCGGTCGCGCGCATTGCGCGGCCGAGCTTAGTGCGGTTGACCAGCAGGATCAGCCCGACCATCACCAGGATCGACACCAGGATGATGACGATTTCCTTGCCCGTGATGGTCGCGCCCGTGGAGCCGATATCAATCGGGTTCGAGGGCAGCAGTTGCGGGAAGGTCAGCGGGTTGCGCGACCAGATCATCATCGCCAGCGTCTGCAGCACGATCGACACGCCGATCGCCGTGATCAGCGGCGCCAGGCGCGGCGCGTTGCGTAGCGGCCGGTAGGCGACACGTTCGATGGTGTAGGCCACGATGGCGCAGACCGGCATGGCAAACAGCAACGCGAACACCAGCGTGAGCCAGTCAGGCAGATTGGGGAAGTACTTCTGGAGAAAGTTGATGGCGGTCAGGGCAGACATTGCACCGACCATCAGAACATCGCCGTGGGCGAAGTTGATGATGCCGAGAATACCGTAGACCATGGTGTAGCCAAGTGCGATCAGCGCGTAAATGCTGCCGAGCACCAGACCGTTCACGATCTGCTGGATAAAGATATCCATGAGAACAGCTCCTGCTATGCCTTGCTTTGTTGTAGGCGACGGGATGACGTGCCCGCAAGGTATGCGATCAATCGGATGGGTAAGGTGAGGTTGCTGGTAAGCGGCCTGCCGAACGCGCCCATGGTGAGGGCCTTGTGTAACTGGCGAGGCTATAAAAAACGGCACCGCTAGGGTAGGCGCGGTGCCGTTTTCAGGGCGGTAGCCCTTCGATTACATCTTCACAACGTCAAGAACGCTCTTCTTCTTGTCCTTGTAGTTGTACAGGGTGATGGAGCCTTGCTTCAGGTCACCCTTGTCGTCGAACGCGATGTTGCCGATCACGCCGTTGTAGTTGGTTGCCGGCATGGCAGCCAGGATCTTGGCCGGATCGGTCGAGTTGGCACGCTTCATCGCATCGATGATCACGTTGACGGCGTCATACGTGAACGGTGCGTAGATCTGCACCGGCGTGTTGAAGCGCGCTTGGTACTTCTTCTCGAAGTCCGCGCCCTTCTCCATCTTCGACAGCGCCAGGCCTGCTTCCGAGCAGACGATGTTGTCGATCGCGTCGCCGGCCAGTTCGGCCACCTTGTCGGTACACACGCCGTCGCCGCCAACGATCTTGGCCGTGATGCCCAGTTCCTTGGCTTGCTTGGCGAACGGACCGCCGGTGGCGTCCATGCCGCCGTACATGATCACGTCCGGCTTCTTGCCCTTGATCTTGGTCAGAATGGCCTTGAAGTCGGTCGCCTTGTCGTTGGTCGCCTCACGCGCCACGACGTTCACGCCGTCAGCCTTCGCGGTCTTCTCGAACTCGTCAGCCAGGCCCTTACCGTAGGCGGTGGCATCGTCAACAATTGCCACGGTCTTGGCGCCCAGGGTCTTGGCGGCGTAGTTTGCCAGTGCCGGGCCTTGCTGCGCGTCGGTGGCCACCACGCGGTAGGTCGTCTTGAAGCCTTGCTTGGTGTAGTCGGGGTTCGTCGACGACGGCGAGATCTGCACGATGCCTGCATCGCTGTAGATCTTCGAGGCCGGGATCGAAACGCCCGAGTTCAGGTGGCCGACAACGGCAACAACGTGCTCGTCAACCAGCTTCTGCGCCACGGCGGTGCCCGTCTTCGGGTCGCCTGCATCGTCTTCACCGACCAGTTCCAGCTTGATCTTCTTGCCGTCGATGGTCAGGCCTTCCTTGTTGGCTTCTTCAACGGCCAGACGTGCACCGTTTTCGTTGTCTTTGCCAAGGTGAGCAATACCGCCCGTGAGCGGAGCCGCGTGACCAATCTTGACGACGGTCTCGCCGCCGGCAGCCGCCGCCGGAGCCGACGTTGCTGCAGGTGCAGCAGCTTGGTTTGCGGGCTTTTCCTCGTTCTTACCGCAAGCTGCTACGAGTGCCACGGCAGCCGCAAGCGGCAGAACTTTGGCAAACTTAATTTGCATGAGTGATCTCCTAGATCTCGCAAGAGCAAGAAGAGCGTCCTGCCTCCCGGCCGCTCCCCCCGCGCCGATTGTTTCAATTTGAAACGCGCGAATTGTATCCCCTTTTATTGCGGATGCAATACGCGTCGCAACAACGATTTTTGCAGTAACTACGCCGCTTTACGGGCTTTCCCCAATGCCCAAACAGGCGTCATTTCGCGCAGGCATTCGCGAACGGCGCATAGGCTAATCAAGAAGCGTGCCAGAGTAGGGGAAACCCCCTATTCATGCGGCTCGGCGGGCAATTGCCACGGCAAATCAAGGCTTCGCCGGTATTGACGAGGTTTTTGCGACGCACAAAACAATACGGCCACTCCCGGAGAAGTAGCCGTCGATTCCTCAAAAGCGCTTTATGCACCGCATTAGGGCGCACCGTTTTTGTGCGCTTTTAAGTGGGCATTTACATAAAGGGATTCAATTCATTTGAAGCCCCCTCGGAAGGGGGAAGGACATGTTTTCCTGAATGCCGTCGAGCGGACGCACGGTGCGGGCGCCCAGCGCCTTGAGCCGATCGACGATCGATTGCGCCAACTCCTCGGGAGCCGACGCACCGGCGGTCAGGCCCACGCGACGCTTGCCGGCTACCCATTCAGGTTTGACCTGTTCAGGCGTATCCACCATATAGGCAGGCACTCCAAGCTTTTCGGCCAACTCGCGCAGGCGATTCGAGTTCGAGCTGTTCGGGCTGCCGACTACGATCACCACTTCCACTTGCGGTGCCATGAACTTCACAGCGTCTTGCCGATTCTGCGTCGCGTAGCAGATGTCCTGCTTCTTCGGCTCGTGCACCGCCGGAAAGCGTGCCTTGATGGCCGCCACGATTTCCTGGGTCTCATCCACCGACAGCGTGGTCTGCGTCACGTAGGCCAGACGCGTCGAGTCTTTCACCTCGAGATGCGCAACTTCATCGACAGACTCAACCAGCAGCATGCCGTCGTTGGCCTGCCCCATGGTGCCTTCCACCTCGGGATGGCCCTTGTGCCCAATCATGATGATCTCGAAACCCTGCGCACGCATCTTCGAGACTTCCACGTGCACCTTGGTCACCAGCGGGCAGGTCGCATCGAACACGCGCAAGCCGCGCGCCTCCGCCGCCTCACGCACCGCCCGCGACACACCGTGCGCACTGAAAATGACCGTGCCACCCACCGGCACGTCGTCGAGTTCCTGCACGAACACCGCGCCCTTGTTGCGCAGATCGCCAACCACATAGGCGTTGTGCACGATCTCGTGACGAACGTAAATCGGCGCGCCGAACAACTCCAGCGCGCGCTCGACGATCTCGATGGCGCGATCCACGCCGGCGCAGAAACCGCGCGGCTGCGCCAGCAAAACCTCGGCGTCGGCCTGGGTGACAGGATCAATGGGATCGAGCGGGGCGTTCACAGCGTTGCTCATATCAGAGGATGCCGATCAGCTGGACTTCAAACACGATCGTCTGGCCGGCCAGCGGGTGGTTGAAGTCGAACAGTGCCGAGGTCTCGCCCACTTCCTTGAGCACACCGGCATATTTGCCGCCGCTCGGCGCATTGAACTCAACCAGGTCGCCCGGCTGGTAATCCTCTTCGAACGACGAGTTTTCGCGCAGCGTGGCCAGCGACACCCGCTGCAGCAGTTCAGGATTGCGGGGGCCGAACGCGTGCTCGGGAGCCAGGCGGAACGTCGTGCGCTCGCCTTCGCGCATACCGAGCAGTGCCTGCTCCAGCGTGGGCGCCATCTGCCCTTGGCCGAGCAGCAGCGTTGCCGGCTTGTCGTCGAAGGTGGTGACGATGTCCGTGTCGTTTTCCAGCGCGATGCGGTAGTGCAGCGTCAGAAAGGAATCCGGGCCGACCACCTTGCCTGCGCCGCTTGGCGTCGCCGCGGACGCCTCGTTCACCAAATTTTGCACGCTCAACCTGCTTGACCAAAAAGTAACCCGCTATTGTACGTCAGCCCTTTGCGCGGCCGCAGGCGCGACGCGCGACGCACTCCCGCTTGCAGGGCCTTTCCTCCGCGTATCCCAACCTATGGCAATCATCGACTGGCCCGCCCATGAGCGGCCGCGTGAAAAACTGCTCGCCCACGGCCCCGCCGCCCTCTCCGATGCGGAACTGCTGGCCATCTTTCTGCGCGTGGGGATGCCGGGCAAAAGCGCCGTCGACCTCGCCCGGGAATTACTCACCCACTTTGGGTCGCTCGCCCGGCTATGTCACGCGTCACAACAAGAGTTCTCGTCAATCAACGGTATGGGCCCCGCCAAATACGCGCAACTGCACGCCCTACTGGAAGTTGCGCGACGCGCCCTCAAAGAAGACTTCACCCACGGCCAGACCTTTGACTCGCCACAAAGCGTGAAGAATTTCTTGCGCCTGACACTCGGCCACCGCCCACACGAAGTGTTCGCCTGCTTCTTTCTAGATGTACGGCACCGCCTGATCGCTTGGGAAGAACTCTTCCGCGGCACCCTGACCGAAGCACGCGTCTACCCGCGTGAGATCGCCAAGCGCGCGCTACATCACAATGCAGCCGCCGTGATCCTGGCCCACAACCACCCCACCGGCAACACCGAACCCAGCGAATCCGACGTCATCCTCACCCGCGAGCTGCGCCGCGCGCTGGCCATGCTCGACGTGATCGTCCTTGATCACATGATCGTCGGCCGCAACCACGTCTACGGCTTTCTCGAACACGGCAAAATGTAGTGCCGATGCCGCATCGCACGGGGCCCAACGGCAATCCATCGATCTCGTTGATTTGTCAGCGGTTTTGTGTGTATAATCCGCGTTTCGCTGAAGTCCCACCTCTACAGTGGCGCTGCGCTTGGTTTTGGTCCCAGCGCCCGGTCGCAAACTGTAGCCAACGAATTTAGTTAGGAGTGCTCCATGGCACGCGTCTGTCAAGTGACCGGGAAAGCGCCGATGGTCGGCAATAACGTTTCCCACGCAAACAACAAGACCAAGCGCCGTTTTCTGCCGAACCTGCAGAATCGCCGCTTCTGGGTCGAATCCGAAAACCGCTGGGTCAGCCTGCGCGTCTCGAACGCTGGTCTGCGCCTGATCGATAAAAAAGGCATCGACGAAGTGCTCGTGGACCTGCGCGCACGCGGCGAAGTCTAATTAGGAGTTAAACATGGCCAGCAAAGGCGGACGCGACAAGATCAAGCTGGAATCGACCGCAGGTACGGGTCATTTCTACACGACCACCAAGAACAAGCGCACCAAGCCGGAAAAGATGGAGATCATGAAGTTCGATCCCGTCGCCCGCAAGCACGTCGCTTACAAGGAAACCAAGATCAAGTGATCCTCGCGGATTGCATATCTTGTTTCCGTCGGCATGATCGACAGCAAAAACCCGCTTTCAAGCGGGTTTTTTGTTGCCTGCGGTTTGGCGCATGCTGCGGTGTACACTGCTCTTCTTTCCGATTGACACGCGACTGTGTTACTCACCAGTTGCGTCTGAACCGCGTTCCGCGTCTTCCATGAATTTCGATGTTGCCGTTGTTGGCAGCGGCTTGGCGGGCCTGACCGTCGCCCTGCACCTAGCCGATCACCGCCGCGTGGTTGTCATCAGCAAACGCAGCCTGCCGGAAGGCGCCAGCGATTGGGCGCAGGGCGGCATTGCCGCCGTGCTCGATTCGGGCGACAGCCACGATGAGCACGTCGACGACACGCTCATCGCTGGGGCTGGATTGTGCGATGAAGCGGCTACCCGTTACATCGTCGAAAACGGGCGCTCGGCCATTGAATGGCTGATTGGCCATGGCGTGCCTTTCACGCGCGACGAGCAGGCTGAACTCGGCTTCCACCTAACGCGCGAGGGCGGCCACCGCCATCGACGCATCATCCATGCCGCCGATGCCACGGGCCATGCTGTGGTCACGACGCTGGTTGAGAAGGTGCGCAATCACCCGAACATCACGCTGCTGGAAGACCACTTCGCGATCGACCTGATTACCGACGCGAAGCTCGGTCGTCCGGGCATGCGCTGCCATGGCCTCTACGCGCTCGACATTGCATCGGGCCATGTCAAGACGATTACCGCCAGCCAAACCGTGATGGCCACGGGCGGCGCGGGTAAGGTCTATCTCTACACGACGAATCCGGACACGGCCAGCGGCGACGGTATTGCCATGGCCTGGCGAGCGGGCTGCCGCGTGGCGAACATGGAGTTCATCCAGTTCCATCCCACGTGCCTGTACCACCCGTTCGCGAAATCGTTTCTGATTACCGAGGCCGTGCGCGGTGAAGGCGGCAAGCTGATCCTGCCCGACGGCACGCGTTTCATGCCCGCGCACGACGAGCGCGCCGAACTGGCGCCGCGCGATATCGTCGCCCGCGCCATCGACTTCGAGATGAAGAAGCGTGGCCTGGATTGCGTCTATCTGGACATCAGCCATCAGAGCCCTGCGTTCCTCAAGGAGCATTTCCCGACCATCATGGCGCGCTGCCTGGAGCTGGGCATCGACATCACGCGCCAACCGATTCCGGTCGTGCCGGCGGCGCACTACACGTGCGGCGGTGTGGTGACGGACCACCTCGGGCGCACGGATATCGCTGGCCTGTACGCCGTTGGCGAGACTGCATACACCGGCCTGCACGGCGCCAACCGGCTGGCGAGCAATTCGCTGCTGGAATGCATGGTGATCGGGCGTGGCGCGGCGGAAGACATCCTCGCGCAACCGCCCTCGGACTCCACATCGGTGCAGATTCCCGCATGGGATGAGAGCCGCGTGACCGACCCCGATGAGGAAGTCGTCGTCTCGCACAACTGGGACGAACTGCGTCGCATGATGTGGAACTACGTCGGCATCGTGCGCACGAACAAGCGGCTGGAGCGGGCGCAGCACCGCATTGCGCTGTTGCGCGAAGAGATTACGGAGTACTACGCCAACTTCCGCGTGAGCCACGATCTGCTGGAGTTGCGTAACCTCGTCGAGGCCGCCTCGCTGATCGTCGACAGTGCGCTATCACGGCATGAGAGCCGCGGCCTGCATTTCTCGCGCGACTACCCCGAAACGCTACCCAAGGCACTGCCGACGGTCATGCAGCCGACCCATCGGCAGATCGCCCGGAAACGCTGACTTAGCCTTAGTCGACGATCCGCAAAGAGAAGTCGGTTGCGCGCACGTCCTTCGTGAGCGCGCCGACGGAGATGCGGTCCACGCCGGTCTCGGCAAAGGTGCGGATCGTCTCGATGTTGACGCCGCCAGACACCTCGAGCAGCGCCCTGCCCGCCGTTACGCGCACAGCCTCGCGCATCGCGGGCGGTTCGAAGTTGTCGAGCAGCACGGAGGTGGCACCTGCCGCCAGTGCTTCATCCAGCTGCGCGAGCGTTTCCACCTCGATCTGGATCGTCACACCGGCATTCAACGCCTGCGCCGCACGCAGGGCCGCCGTCACGCCACCTGCCGCAGCGATATGGTTTTCCTTGATCAGGATGCCGTCGTACAAGGCCAGGCGCTGATTCTCGCCGCCACCGATCCGCACGGCGTACTTCTGCGCCAGGCGCAGGCCCGGCAGCGTCTTACGTGTGTCGAGCACGCGGGCGCGCGTGCCTTCGACGGCTGCGGCGTAACGCGAAGTCGCCGTCGCCACACCGGACAGCAACTGCAGGAAGTTCAACGACGGGCGTTCCGCCGTCAGCAGCGAACGCGCCGGGCCTTCGATCTCGCACACCACGGAATCGGGTGCTATGCGATCGCCTTCGTGCTGGCGCCACGTGACGCGCAACGTCGAGTCAACGGCGCGCATGCAGGCGTCAAACCAGGGCGTGCCACAGAGCACGGCATGCTCGCGCACGATCACGCGCGCGCGCGCATGGCGATCGGCGGGGATCAGCAAGCCAGTGCGGTCGCCCGTGCCAACGTCCTCGGCAATGGCTGTGGCCACGTTGGCAGACAACGCCTCGCGCAGTGCCGGGCCAAAGCTATCGAAAATTGACTCAGCCCCGGGGGCGAGACGCGTCGTGTTCATCTGTGCTGCCGTCATGCCGGGCCGATTCCTTGAAAGAGTTGTGCGTTGGCGGCCAGGTCGCCTTGCGGGCGAACCGCGGCTTTCTCGCGCGCGGCAAAGTCCAGCATGCGGTCGATGCAGACCACGGCTTGCCGCCCGATGGCCGGATCGACGTGGATCTCGTTGCGACCGGTTTCCAGCACCTCAGCCAGATTGGTCAGCGCGTTCATCGCCATCCAGGGGCAATGCGCGCAGCTCTTGCAGGTGGCAGCGTTCCCGGCGGTCGGCGCCTCGATGAAGCGCTTGCCCGGGGCGGCCATGCGCATCTTGTGCAGGATGCCGTTGTCGGTCGCGACGATGAACTCCTGCGCCGACAACGACTGGGCCGCCGCAATGAGCTGCGAAGTCGAACCCACCACATCAGCCTGTGCCACCACCGATTCCGGCGATTCCGGATGCACAAGGATCTTCGCGTTCGGGTGCTCAGCGCGCAGCAGGTCAAGCTCCACGCCCTTGAACTCGTCGTGCACGAGGCACGAGCCCTGCCACATCAGCATATCTGCGCCGGTCTGCTTCTGAATGTAGCTGCCGAGGTGGCGATCGGGTGCCCACAGGATCTTCTTTCCCTGCGCATGCAGATGCTGCACGATCTTCAAGCCGATCGACGATGTCACCATCCAGTCGGCACGCGCCTTCACGGCGGCGCTTGTATTGGCGTAGACAACCACGGTGCGATCCGGATGCGCATCGCAGAAGGCGGCAAACTCATCCGGCGGGCAGCCCAGATCCAGCGAGCAGGTGGCGTCCAGATCCGGCATTAGCACGGTCTTCTCCGGACTCAGGATCTTGGCAGTCTCGCCCATGAAGCGCACGCCCGCCACGATCAATGTCTTGGCCGAATGGTCGCGGCCAAAGCGCGCCATTTCCAGCGAATCGGATACGCAGCCACCGGTTTCCTCGGCCAGGTCCTGCAGGTCGGCGTCAACGTAGTAATGCGCGACCAGCACAGCCTCACGTTCCTTGAGCAGACGCTTTATGCGGGCCTTCAGGTCGTCGCGTTCCTCACGCGACAGCACCGGCGGCACCTTGGCCCAGGCGTGGGCCACGCAGCTTGCACCGGATTGCGCATCGGAAAGCATATCCGGGCGCTCGAATTCAACCGTCTTGATGTGGGTTTCCATGGTGGTCTCCGCGTCCGCTCGCGCTGTGAAGGCGCCAAGAAGCTGGCGCTGCAATGAAACGGACGGCGTGTGAGGAGGACTGGCACCGCGATACATTGTCGCGGCGTATTCAAAATGGCAGTTGGGGCAGTTTACCCAAAAGAAAAGCCCCGCTGCGGAGCGGGGCTTCACCTATGAAACAAGAAACTCAGGCGTAGCGGCGCAGGCGCACAGCAAATTCCTGCAGCGCGTGGATGCCGCTTTCCTCAGCACGCTTGCACCACTCTTGCAGTTGATGCAGCAACTGCTCGCGCGTGGCATTCGAACGGCCCCACAGCGCACCCAGCTCGCGGCGCATCTCGACGAAGGTGTGCAGCGCCGAATGGTCCGACACGATTTGCGAGAGCTGCTCGCGCTGCGGCGCGCCCAGCTTGGTCTCGTCGCGGTGGAACCACTTGCGGGCCGGCTTGAGTGCGCGGTACTCGACAGCGCGCGAATCCTTCAGCTTGGCCAGCTCCTGGCGATAGGCCGCCTTGACCGTCTTGGCGTAGCGCGCCATCACGTCGTAGCGGTTGGCGATGATGGCTTCCAGCGTGTTCTGGTCGACCGGCTTCACGTCGCCAAAGCGGGCCTTGGGCGCCACCTTCTTGACCTTCGCCAAACCGACGATTTCGAGCGCGCGGATGTAGCCCCAGCCGATGTCGAACTCGTACCACTTGACCGAGAACTTGGCCGAGGTGGCGTACGTGTGGTGGTTGTTGTGCAGCTCTTCGCCGCCGATGATGATGCCCCACGGCGACACGTTGGTCGAAGCGTCTTCGCAATCGAAGTTGCGGTAGCCCCAGAAGTGGCCCAGGCCGTTGATGATGCCGGCAGCGTGGATCGGGATCCACAGCATCTGCACTGCCCACACCGTCAGGCCTAGCGCGCCGAACATCAGCACGTCGAGGATCAGCATCAAACCGACGCCTTGCCACGTGAACTTCGAGTACACGTTCTTCTCGACCCAATCGTCCGGCGTACCGTGGCCGAACTTCTGGATCGTTTCCTTGTTCTTGGCCTCAGCGCGATATAGCTCCGCGCCTTCCATCAGCACCTTGCGGATGCCTCGGGTCTGCGGGCTGTGCGGATCCTCTTCGGTTTCGCACTTGGCGTGGTGCTTGCGGTGAATGGCGGTCCATTCCTTGGTGACCATGCCGGTGGTCAGCCACAGCCAGAAACGGAAGAAGTGCCCAGCGATGGGATGCACGTCCAGCGCCCGGTGCGCTTGGCAGCGGTGCAGAAAAATCGTGACGCTGGCGATGGTGATGTGCGTCATCACCAGCGTGAAAATCAGGATTTGCCACCAGGCCCAATCGAGGGTGCCGTTGGCAAGGAAAGTCAGAAAGGAGTCGATCAAAGTGTTCTCCGTGGTCAACTCAGGGTAATCAAAGCAGCTTTTGGACCTTCATTCGATCCGGATGTTGCTGCCTCTTAAGGCTATCCCGCTGTCGTAGCGTTACGACAATGGGGTCGTGTTGGCGGTGGTTCGGGTGTTTGTACCCGGCTTGCGCATCACATCGGCGAGCTTCCCGCTACCGGTCATATCATCTCCGCCCCAGCGCAATACAAGGTATTTGCGGTCCTTTGTCACAACGGCTAAGCCTTTGCGACGGCCCGTCTTTTCTTCGTGGGAGCATTTGGCATTTTAACCGAACACCCCCTCTATTCCATGCGGGAAAACAGCCATTTTGACCTCGGACAAGCGGGCAGCGTTCCGCTCGCAGCTGTGTTAGTCCGACAGTGATGGCGTGGATGGGGCTGTTACATCACTCGAAGTGCGCGGGATGCCCTGTTGCAGCGCCGACGCCCCGCGCACACGCACTTCCCGTTGCGGGTAGGGGATATCGATGCCTGCTTCCTTGAAGCGACGGTAAATCGCGCGGTTCAGGTCGGACTGCACGCCCAGCTTGCCGTTATGCGGATCGCCGATCCAGACGCCAAGCTCATATTCGATGCCGCTGTCGGCGAACAGGGCCATGAAGGCGGCGGGCGCCGGTTCGGGCAGAACACGCGGGATGCCCTCTGCACATTGCAGCAGCAACGCCAGCACGCTTTCAGGATCAGCGTCATACGACGCCTGCACGCGCACCGCCACACGCACGGTGCCGCGCTCGTTGTGGTTCTGTACGGCCTGCGCGACCATCAGTTCGTTCGGGACGAGCGTATCGCCGTCGCCATTGCGCACCACGGTGTAGCGGGTGCGGATCTGCGTGACGATGCCGGTGTACGTGCTGACGGTGATCTGATCGCCCAGCTTGAGCGAGCGCTCCAGCAGGATGATGAAGCCCGAAACGTAATTGCTGGCGATCTTTTGCAAGCCGAAACCCAGGCCGACGCCAAGCGCGCCGCCAAACACCGACAGCACCGTCAGGTCGATGCCCACCAGCGAGAGGCTCAGCAGCAGCGACACCAGCAGCAGCACCGCCTTGGTCACACGCGACAACACCACCTTCAGGTTGGCATCGATCGCCGAAGCACGCGTGATGCGGCTGTCCAGCCACGAGCCGAACCACATCGCCACCAGCACGGTGACGAGAATCCACACCACGCCCATCAGCATGGCCGCCAGGCTCACCTTCTGCTTGCCACCCAGCGCAAAGCGGATGCCGTCGAGGTAATCCACCACATCGCCGAGCACGCCCAGCACGTAGAGCACCATGCCGATCCACATCAACGTGGTCAAAACGCGCTCTGCCAGGACGAGCATGCCGTGCAGCTCGCCATTGGCCGACAGCACGCGGCGCAACACGTAGAAGCCGAGATACAGGATCGCCAGGCCAAACAGCGGCACCGCGGCCAGTCGGAACACGCTGATCGGCATGGTGCCAACCAGCGCATAGCGCGCGCCCACCACGAGCAGCCAGCCGATCAGCGGGAACATCGCCCGCTCCAGGCTGGACCAGGCAAAACGCAGGGCAAAGGTCTCGTTCACGTGCGCCGAATGCAGGCGCCGCGAGATCGGCCGCGCCAGCAGCCAGGCGGCACCGAGCACCAGTATCAGCACACCCAGTTGCCAGATAAAGCGCGGGCCACCCAGATCGCGGACGATGTCGTCGATCATGTGGCCCAGCGCAATGTGATTCAGGTTCAACGACAATCCGTTCATTGGGTTGACGGGTTATTGCAAACCCTTACTGGGTCCGATAGGGCAATGCGTCACCCACATGCTTCTGCCAGTTGGCGGCATAGCGCTGGGCGAGATCGGCGTCGCCGCGCACGATCAGTACGTTCTCGGCGTTGCCGCGCTGTGCGGTCTGCGTAAAGTTGAAGCTGCCCGTGACCAGCACCGGATGCGCGCCGCGCGGGTCGATCACGATGACCTTGTTGTGCGCATTCTTGTAGCGCACCTCCAGCCAGACGGGGATGCCCGCGTTGGCGACCTCGGGCACGCGGCTGCCGCCGGAGCGCGTCATCTGCTCCCGGTCAGCCAGCACACGCACATCCACGCCACGCTGATGCGCCGCCAGCAGTGCACGCGTAATCGCCTTGTTCGACAGCAGATACGCCTGCACCAGCACCTGCTCACGCGCCTGGTCGATGGCATCGGCCAACAATCCTTCGATGTCGTCATCGGGCGTGAACGCGGCCTGCACCGTGCCCTTGGCGGGTTGCACCGGCGGCGCGCTGCGGGCCAGGGCGACGCCACCTGCGGCCAACGCCAGCCATGCGGCCAGCAGCCAACCGAAGCGGCGCACCATCATGCGCGGCGCTCCAGCACGGCCGCGAAGAAGCCGTCGGTCTGATGCGTGTGCGGATACAGCTCGAGGTAAGGCCCCATTTCCAGCGCGATCTTCTGCGCGGCCAGCACCTCACCGGCGGGCACGAGCACGAAATCTTCATGCGCGGCCAGGAACTGCTCAACCACCTGCTGGTTCTCGCGCGCCAGGACGCTGCACGTCGCGTAGACGAGGCGGCCACCCGCCTTCAGCAGCCGCGCCGCCGATGTCAGGATCGACAGCTGTTTGGCCGACATTTCTTCCACGGCCTGCGCCGACTGGCGCCACTTCAGGTCCGGATTGCGGCGCAACGTGCCCAGGCCGCTGCACGGCGCGTCGACCAGCACGCGATCGATCTTGCCCGCAAGACGCTTCACCTTCGCATCGTGCTCGCTGTCGATGCGGCCCGGATGGACGTTCGACAGCCCGCTGCGCGCGAGGCGCGGGCCCAGGTTCGACAAGCGCTTTTCCGATATGTCGAAGGCATACAGGCGCCCCGTCGAGCGCATCGCCGCGCCAATCGCCAGGGTCTTACCGCCGGCACCGGCGCAGAAGTCGACCACCATCTCGCCGCGCTTGGGTGCCAGCAATTGGCAGAGCAATTGGCTCCCTTCGTCCTGCACCTCGACCGTGCCGTTGGTGAAGATATCGAGCTTGTTCAACGCCGGCTTGCCGGCCAGGCGAATGCCCACGGGCGAGAGCGGCGCCGCAACGCCTTCAATACCGGCTTCGGCAAGCGTGGCGAGTACGGCGTCGCGTTCGCCCTTGAGCGTGTTCACGCGCAAGTCCAGCGGGGCCGGCGTGAGCCATGCTTGCGCCAGTGCTTCGGTGAACTCCGCCCCGTGCTGGGCAACCAGCGCGTCGAAGAGCCAGTCGGGCAGGTTGGCGCGCACGCGGGCCGCCAGCGCGGCGCGGTCACGGTTTTCCCAGCGATCCAGCCATTCGGCTTCTACGGGGTTCAGGAACGGGGCAATGGCCTCACGCCCGGCGGTCTGCAGCAAGCCCAGCAGCACCAGGCGACGACGCGCCGGGCCAGTGCCGCTCTCGGCAAACTGGCCGAATTCCACCTTGCGGCGCAGCACGGCAAAGGCCGCTTCGGCGATGATGCCGCGCTCGCGGTGGCCAAGTTCGTGATGCTCGCGGAAGTACTGGCTGACCACCATGTCGGCGGGCGCCGCAAAGTGCAGCAGGCGCGCAAGCACCTTGTCCAGGTGTTCCAGATGGCTGCCATGCACGCCCGTGCGCGGGCGCGGGGCGCTGCGGGGCGAAGGCTTGCCCTGCGGGGCCCGGTACCAGCCGCCGCCACCCGAACTCGCGCGCTTGTTCCCCGACCCGCCGCCGCTTCCATTGCCGCCCGAACGCTGACGATTCTGGCTCATGCTGCCTCCCGGGCGTTGACGCCAATGACAAGCTGCGATTCATCCGGCGAGACGCGCACCACGCCGTCTTCGATCGACAATCGCCCTTCCACGAACCAGCGCACGGCACGCGGGTAAATCGTGTGTTCCTGTGCCAGCAGCCGCCCGGCCAGCGAGTTCGGCGTGTCGCTCTGACGTACGTCAATGATGGCCTGCAGCACGATCGGGCCGTGATCCAGGTCGGCGGTGACGAAGTGCACCGTCGCGCCATGCACCTTCACGCCCATGGCCAGCGCGGCCTCGTGCGTGTGCAAGCCGGGGAAACACGGCAGCAGCGAAGGATGAATGTTCAGCATGCGACCGGCGTAGCGCGTGACAAAGCCCGCCGTAAGGATGCGCATGAAGCCGGCCAGCACCACCAGATCGGGCGAAAAGCCGTCGATCACCTGCGCAAGGGCGGCGTCGAAGCTGTCGCGATCGGGGAAGGCCTTGTGATCGACCACCGCGGTAGCAATGCCGTGCGAAGCGGCAAATTTAAGTCCCGCCGCTTCGGGCCGATTAGAAATGACGGCGGCAATGCGTCCCGACCAACCTTCGGCCTGACAGGCGCGGACAATGGCTTCCATATTGGAGCCGCGTCCGGAAATGAGAATGACGATGTTTTTCATCGCGGCATTTTATCAAGTGCGCCGCAGTTCCCCGAGAAAATCGGGTGTGACGGCTGCAAGGCCATGCCGTGGGCGCTTTTGCAGTCACCGTGGCATTTTGCCGACGGGTGCCGGCAAAAACCTTGTCGCACCCGCAAAAGGAAGGGGCAACCGTTGGCGTGCATTGGCGCGCTCTGATAATCTCAGCACCATAAATGTCCGCGCTCCCGAGGGGTCGGGTGTGCAGCACGCGATGATTCGACGCAAATCAAACGTCCGTTCATCCTGCGCTGCAACATCGTGCGGGCGATACCGTGACGGTCGATCGGCACAGGGTGATAAACCCGGCCAGTCGGCCATCGCCCGCGCCGGGTCGACACGCGTACAACAACAAGAGGGCTCTGCTCTCACCGGGGAATAAGAATGACGAGCTCGCTGCGTAGCCTGCTGGTGGTCGACGACCACCCTCTCGCCTTGTCTGGCACGACCACGTTTCTTGCACACGCCTTGCCTGAAGTTCAGGTGCACGCGGCCATTGGCCGTCGCCAGGCGCTTGCGCTGGTCGAAGAAGGCGTCCGTCCGGACGTCGTGCTGCTGGACGTGTGGCTGTCCGACTGCACAGGCTTCGACGCCATGCGCGAGCTGCGCGGCAAACTGCCTGAAGCGCGCTTTGCCTTCATGTCGGCGGAAAACACGCCGGAAATCGTCGCCAAGGCCCAAGCGCTGGGCGCCATCGGCTTCATCGGCAAGCACGCCGATGCGCATGCGTTCTCCAAGGCAGTGGCCGGCATCTTTGGCGGCGATGCGTCCTTCCCGTCGGAAGACGATATGGGCGGCATCAATGGCAAGGGCGGCGCTTCGCACGGCATCCCCATCACGCCGGCCGAACTGGGACTGACGCCGCGTCAGGGCTCGGTGCTCGCGCTGCTGCTCGAAGGTCTGCCGAACAAGTCGATCGCACGTCAGCTGGGCCTGACGGAAAACACCGTCAAAGAGCACGTCTCGGCGATTTTGCAGCGGCTGGGCGTGCGCACGCGCATCCAGATCATTTCGCGCATGGAGCGTTTTCGCCTGACGGGCGCGGCCTGAACTGAGCGTCTGGCCTCTTCAATCCGGCGCCGCCATCGACGGCGCCGTTTTACATTCCCATCCGTATCAGTAGGCCACCTGGGGCTCGGCTGAGCGGCCGCGCAGCCAGCGCTTGAGCAGCACGCGCAGCATGTTCGGGTCCATGGGCTTGGCGAGCAGCAGATAGCCGGCTTCTTCGGCACGCGCCAAGGCGGCGGAGTTGCGATCGCCGGTCAGCAGCACGGCGTGGGCATCGGGGTGGCTAACCTGCCAGCGTTCAAGCAGTTGCAGGCCGTCCTCCTCGCCGGGCAGGCGCAAGTCGCAGAAGATGATCTGCGGACGGATGCCGCGCGCCAGCAGTTGCTCGGCGGAGCGGCCATCGGCGGCACTGTGGACTTCCACGCCCCACGCTTCGAGCAGTGCGTGCCAGGCCTTGCGGATCTGCGGGTCGTCGTCCACTACCAGTACCACGCCTGAGAATCGCGGCTGATCGAGCACGGCGCGCTTTTGCTCGGCGCGCGGCTGCGTGGCCAGCGGCGCCTTGATCTCGGCGGGCACCGGCCGTAGCGCCATCCAGAACATCGAGCCGCGCCCCGGCACCGAGCGCACACCGAACGTGCCGCGCAGCAGACGCACGCATTCCTTGTAGATCGACAGGCCCAAACCCAAGCCCTGGCTCGGATCGCGTTCTGGGTTTTCGACCTGGTAGTAGGTCGAGAAAATGTCTTTCTGATGCTCAGGCGCGATGCCGATACCGGTATCCCACACCTCGATCCGCAAATGCTTCTGGCGCACGCGCAGCGCCACCATCACGCCACCGCGCTCGGTGTAGCGCAGCGCGTTCTGCAGCAGGTTGAACAGCGCCCGGCGCAGCAGCACCGGCTCGGCCATCCCGTATACCGGCAGCGGCGGAATGCGCGCCGTCAGCGTCAGGCCCTTGGCGCGGGCATCCGGCATGAATTGCTGGACCACCTCGGTGATCACCTCGCCCAGATCCACCGGCTCCAGCGTCGGCGAGGTCTTGCGGCTCTCCAGCTTGGACAGGTCCAGCAGCGAGCGGAACAGCAGATCGATCGTCGCGGCGCCCGAGGCGAGTTGCTCCACCAATGGCGCCAAGGATTCCGACTGGTTGCGCGCCCGCAACGCCTCCACCAGCAGCACAATTGCATGCACCGGCTGACGCAAGTCGTGGCTGGCCGCAGCCAGGAAGCGCGATTTTTCTTCCGACGCCGACAACGCGCGCTGCTTTTCATCCTGGTAGCGGCGCGCGAGCTGGCGGCTCTCGTTCTCCAGTTGGATTTCGCGCACCAGCGTGTTATGGATGTTGACGGCATGCCGGGTCAGCAGCGCCGCAAAGAACAGCAGCACGCCGCGCAAATACAGCCCGTGCCCCGGAAACGCTTGCTCGGCCAGCAAAAAGTGTGGCGCCAGGATGCCCGTTCCGAGGATCAGGAGGCTCGACGGCACCGGTGCTTGCGACAACACCGCCGCCGCCGCCACACCGATAATCACGATCATCAGCAGGCTGCTGAACTCCAGCGACGGCGACATCAGATACAACCCCGCCGAGCAGCCCCACGCCACCCCGCCCACCGCCGACATGACGTGCATGCCCGTCCACCACTTGCGGGTGTGCGCGGCCAACGTCATGCGGGTCAGGTCGTAGCGATAGCCGAAATAGAAGCGCAGGCCCGACGCCGTCAGGCACAGCATGATCAGGCACCAGCCCAACAGCCCCGGCCGGTTGGAGGCATCCCAGAACGCGGCAACCGTCAAGGCAGGCAGGACGACCGAGGCGGCAATCCCCATGGGCGCCCCGCGATGCACGGCAGCGAGCAGCTTGGCTCGGGCATCCAGTTCAAGCGGCGCGCGGCTGGCAAGCCCGAACTTGGCGAAGAAAAGGCGCAGCGAGGCGTTCAAGGGGATGTCGGGAAGAAACTGGATACCGGATTGTGCCGCAAGCATGAACCGCGCGGGCGCACCGTTCGGACGATTGTGCAACACCCCGACACCCATCCGCGTGCGCGCCGGGGATGGGGCAATCCCTTATATAATGTGCGTTTTGCTGGATTTCTGCGAATTGCCGCGCCAATCCGGCACGAAAACAGTTTCTTTTTCCCTCCTTCACCGACGCTTCTCGTGAAAGTCTTTCGCGGCCTGCCCAACGCCGAAAGTCGCGCGCCCTGCGCGTTGACCATCGGCAACTTCGACGGCGTGCACCGCGGGCACCAGTCTCTGCTGGCCCGCGCACGCGCGGCGGCCGACGCACGCGGATTGCCGCTCACGGTCATGACGTTCGAGCCGCATCCGCGCGAATTCTTCACGCCGGACCGCGCGCCCACCCGCATCGCCCTGCTGCGCGACAAGCTGGAAAGCCTGCGCCGACAGGGCGTCGACCGCGTGGTCGTGGAGCATTTCAACGCGCATTTCGCCGCGCAGACGCCCGACGAGTTCGTGCGCAACGTTCTGGTGGATGGTCTCCACGCGCGCTGGCTGCTGGTGGGCGACGACTTCCGCTTTGGCGCCAAGCGCGCCGGAGATTTCACCTACCTGCAGGCAGCCGGCGCGCAGTTCGGCTTTGAGGTCGAGCAGATGGGCTCGGTGTCGGAGTCCGGCATCCGCATCTCCAGCTCGGCAGTGCGCGAGGCGCTGGCCGCAGGCGACCTCGAACATGCCCGCCGCCTGCTCGGTCACGGTTATGCCATCAGCGGGCACGTGGTGCACGGGCAAAAGCTCGGCCGCTCGCTCGGCTTCCCGACGCTGAATCTGCGCATCTCGCACCGTAAGCCGGCAGTCGCCGGCATCTTTGTCGTGCAGGTGCACGGGCTGGCCGAAAAACCGCTGCCGGCCGTCGCCAGCATTGGCGTGCGACCAACGGTGGACGACTCCGGCCGCGTGCTGCTGGAAGTGCATATCTTCGATTACCACGCCAGCGTATACGGCAAGCTGGTCCGCGTGGAATTCATGAAGAAGCTGCGCGACGAGGCTCGCTACGATTCGCTCGATGCGCTCAAGGACGCCATCGCGCAGGACTGCGTTCACGCGCGGCAGTTCTTCGGCCTGCCTGTTCCGCCGGCCGGCGAGTCGCCGACGCTTCGGCGCGACTTCGCCACCTCCGCCACCGACCGAATTCAGTAGGCGGCCGACACGTTCGCCGCCCAGAAGCCACACGCTGCGCACGCGCGTCCTGCACTCTCAGCCGCGCCTGCACCCACCCGAATTGCCCGAATCTGCCCCACATCACACCATGTCCGATTCCAAGAAGCCTACGCCGGAGAAGAGCAAGTACCCGGTCAACCTGCTGGACACGCCCTTCCCTATGCGCGGCGACCTGCCCAAGCGCGAACCGCTGTGGGTCAAGCAATGGCAGGACAAGCAGCTCTACAAGAAGATCCGCGCCGCGCGGAAGGGCGCGAAGAAGTTCATCCTTCACGACGGCCCGCCGTATGCCAACGGCGATCTGCACATCGGCCATGCGGTCAACAAGATCCTCAAGGACATGGTGATCAAGGCGCGCGGCCTGACCGGGCTGGACGCCGTCTATGTGCCGGGCTGGGATTGCCACGGCATGCCGATCGAAATCCAGATCGAAAAGCAGTTCGGCAAGGGCCTGCCGGTCAAGGAAGTGCAAGAGAAAGCGCGTGCTTACGCCACGGGCCAGATCGCCCGCCAGAAGGCGGATTTCGAGCGCCTGGGCGTGCTGGGCGATTGGGCCGATCCGTACCTGACCATGAACTTCCGCAACGAAGCGGATGAAGTGCGCGCGCTGGGCAAGATCCTGGAAAAGGGCTACGTGTTCCGCGGCTTGAAGCCGGTCAACTGGTGCTTCGACTGCGGCTCGGCATTGGCCGAGGCGGAAGTCGAATACGCGGATCGCACCGACCTGTCGATCGACGTCGGCTTCCCGTTCGCCGACATCGACGCGCTGGCGAGCGCCTTCCACGTCGGCGCCGATGTGCTCAAGGCCAAGCCGGGTTGGATCGTGATCTGGACCACCACGCCGTGGACGATTCCGTCCAACCAGGCGCTGAACCTGCACCCGGAAATCGAATACGCGCTGGTCGACACGGCTCGCGGGCTGCTGATCGTTGCCAAGGAGCGCGTCGAAGCCTGCCTGCAAAGCTGGAAGCTCGAAGGCACCGTCCTGGCCACGTGCGAAGGCGCAGCCCTGTCGGGCGTACGTTTCCACCATCCGCTCGCTAAGATGGACGCGGGCTACGATCGCACCTCGCCGGTCTACCTCGGCGACTACGTGACCATCGACACCGGTACCGGCATCGTCCACTCCGCGCCCGCCTACGGCGTGGAAGACTTCCAGTCGTGCAAGGCCCACAACATGCCCGACTCGGAAATCATCAACCCGGTCATGGGCAACGGCGTGTACGCATCGACGCTGCCGCTGTTCGGCGGCCAGATGATCTGGGATGCCAACCCGAAGATCGTCGAGGTGCTGCGCGAATCCGGCAACCTGTTCGACGCGCACAAGTACGCGCACAGCTATATGCACTGCTGGCGCCACAAGACGCCGATCATCTATCGCGCCACGTCGCAGTGGTTTGCGGGGATGGACGTGCAGCCCAACGACGGCAACGCCACGCTGCGCGAAACGGCGCTCGCCGGCATCGATGCCACCGCGTTCTACCCGTCGTGGGGCAAGCAGCGCCTGCACAACATGATCGCCAACCGCCCGGACTGGACGCTGTCGCGCCAGCGCCAATGGGGCGTGCCGATGGCCTTCTTCGTGCACAAGGAAACCGGCGCGCTGCACCCACGCACGCCCGAGCTGCTGGAGCAGGTCGCCCAGCGCATCGAACAGAGCGGCATCGAAGCCTGGCAGACGCTGGACCCGCGCGAGCTGCTCGGCGACGAGGCCGACATGTACGAGAAGAATCGCGACACGCTCGACGTGTGGTTCGACTCGGGCACGACGCACTGGCACGTCATCCGTGGCTCGCATGCGGCGGATCTGTACGATGCATCGGCCGACTTGCCGGACGGCCGCTTGGCTGATCTGTACTTGGAAGGTTCCGACCAGCACCGCGGCTGGTTCCATTCGTCGCTCCTGACGGCTTCGATGCTGTACGGCAAGCCGCCGTACAAGGGCCTGCTCACGCACGGCTTCACGGTGGACGGCGAAGGCCGGAAGATGTCGAAGTCGATCGGCAACACGATCGCGCCGCAGGAAATCGCCAACAAGATGGGCGCCGAGATCATCCGCCTGTGGGTGGCCTCGACCGACTACTCGGGCGAACTGGCCATCTCGGATGAGATCCTGAAGCGCGTGGTGGAAGGCTATCGCCGCATCCGCAACACGCTGCGCTTCCTGCTCGCCAACCTGACCGACTACGATCACGCCAAGCACGCGTTGCCGACCGAGCAATGGCTCGAAATCGACCGCTATGCCGTAGCGCTGACGGATTCGCTGCAAAAGGAAGTGCTGTCGCACTACGACGTGTACGAGTTCCACCCGGTGGTCGCCAAGCTGCAGACGTTCTGCTCGGAAGACCTGGGCGGCTTCTACCTCGACGTGCTGAAGGACCGCCTGTACACCACGGCGCCCGATTCGGTGGCGCGCCGCTCGGCACAGAACGCGCTGTATCACATCACCCAGGCCATGCTGCACTGGATGGCGCCGTTCCTGTCGTTCACGGCCGAAGAGGCATGGCAGGTCTTCGCCCACGGCACGGAGCACAGCGACACCATCTTCACCAGCACGTATTACAACGCTCCGGTGCCGCAAGGCGCCAGCGCCCTGCTGGAGAAGTGGGCCGCCATCCGCAACGTGCGCGGCGAAGTGACCAAGCAACTGGAAGCGCTACGCATCGATGGCAAGATCGGCTCGTCGCTGCAGGCAGAAGTGACGGTGTCGGCGGGTGAATCGGTGCATGACGCGCTGGCCAGCCTCGGCGACGACCTGCGTTTCGTGCTGATCACGTCGGCGGCGAAGCTGGAACGCGCCCCGGAAGGCGGCGATCTGCTCATCACCGTGGTGCCGTCCACGCACGCCAAGTGCGAGCGCTGCTGGCATTACCGCGCCGACGTCGGCCACGATCACGCTCACCCGACCCTCTGCAAGCGCTGCACCGACAACCTGTTCGGCGCCGGCGAACAACGGAGCGCTGCCTGATGGCCACTCGCAACAACGGCAAGAGCAAATCGATCGGGCTGAAGAAGAGCAGCGGCGGTCATGGCGTGGGCCCCTGGCTCGGCCTGGCCGTCATCTGGATCCTGCTGGACCAGTTGACCAAGATCGCTGTCCTCAAAACCTTCACTTACGGCGAGTCGCGCCCGGTCACCGGCTTCTTCAACCTGGTGCTCGCCTATAACAAGGGAGCGGCGTTTTCGTTCCTGGCCGCGGCGGGGGGCTGGCAGCGCTGGTTCTTCACGGGGCTGGGCGTGGCGGCGGCGCTGTTCATCGTGTGGCTGCTCAAGCGGCACAGCGGGCAGAAGATGTTCTGCTTCGCGCTGGCGCTGATTCTGGGCGGCGCGCTGGGCAACGTGATCGACCGCGTCATCTACGGCCACGTGGTCGACTTTCTCGACTTCTACCTGCACAACTACCACTGGCCGGCCTTCAACGTGGCGGACTGCGGTATCACCATCGGCGCGGTCCTGTTGATTGTCGACGAACTGCGGCGGGTTCGTCGCTAAGACTGCCGTTCCAGACCCCCAGCATTTGAACGGAGAAGCGGTGCTGTGCCTCGATGAGGCCGGCCCGCGCATCGCCACGAACAGGACGCGCTGGTCCATCTGAGCGGCGAGGCGCCGGGCAAGGTACATCGATGGTTGCCGCGCCGGTCATCCGCCTCGATGCGGCGTTCTGAGCGCTGCGCACCGGCCCGGCCGGCGGCATCGCGCAGAAGATCCCCCCCCCCGAAGCTCGCCGTGTTCGGCGGCATCTCGGCGCATCTCCACGCCAGCAGCGCGCTGCGCGACTGGTTGCGGGATTTCTACCAGCGCGACGCGATCCGCCCTCGCTTGGCGACTTGGCCGCCGATGCGCGGCCCATGCTCGCTGAGTAAGGCCCGGGTTCAGTAACGCACGGCGTACCACACCCGTTTTACGTACTCGGCAAGAATCGACCCGGCTTCGTAGACCGGCACCGACTTGGCCAGCGTGTCGCCCGGGAATACGCCCTGCGCACCCCACGTGATTTCCGGCCACGCCTTGCGGAACACGGCCAGCGCCCGGCCGGTGTGATACCAGCTCGTGACCAGTATTGCGCTTTGCACCTGCTGGCCCGCTAGCGTCTCGCGCGTCATCCGCGCATTTTCCATCGTGCTGCCTGACACACATTCGTGGCCGATGCGCTCTGCGGGCACACCCGCCATCACCAGGCGACGTTCGATCAGTAGGCAATCGCCCTGCCCGCTCACGAACACGCGGGGCGCCGCGCCTGCGTGGTACAGCTCGGCGGCGCCAATCACGCGCTGCCCCGATTCGCCGCCCAGCACGACGATCACGTCGGCGTGTGCAAGCCTCGGCTCCTCGCGCAGCCAACTCTTGGCCCCGCAGACGAGCACGGCACTGAACACCATTGCAACGATGGCGCAACCGCCAATCCAGGCGAGGACACTGCCAACTGTCGAACGACCGAAAACCATATCGGGAATACGCATTTGACGAAAAACCGTGGCGCCAGACGCGCCCTGGGGCAAGCCGGTATCATCGCCACTGTTCAGCAGGAGGCCCGGGCACCGGGTTGTATCCTGCCCGCGCATATTGCGTCAATCGGATTCCCAAGCGGGTTGTTATGGAACTGCAAGGCAAACATTTCGTCCTCGGCCTGACCGGCGGCATCGCGTGCTACAAGTCCGCCGAGCTGGTGCGGCTGTTGACCAAGGCAGGCGCAACCGTGCAGGTGGTGATGACCGAGGCCGCCACGCACTTCATCACGCCGGTGACGATGCAGGCGCTTTCCGGCCGCCCGGTTTTTACGTCGCAGTGGGATGGCCGCATTGGCAACAACATGCCGCACATCGACCTGTCGCGCGAGGCCGATGCCATCGTCATCGCGCCAGCGTCCACCGACTTTATGGCCAAGCTCGCGCATGGCATGGCAGACGATCTGCTCTCTACGCTGTGCATCGCACGTGATTGCCCCCTGCTCGTGGCGCCCGCGATGAACCGGCAGATGTGGGCCGCACCCGCCACACAACGCAATGCCGCTCAACTGCGCGCCGACGACGTCACCCTGCTCGGCCCCGATGCCGGCGACCAGGCCTGCGGCGAAGTCGGCGACGGCCGCATGCTAGAGCCCGAAGACATCGTCGAGCAGCTCATTGGCTTCTTCCAGCCCAAGCTGCTGCGCGGCCACCGGGTGCTGCTGACGGCGGGCCCGACCTTCGAGCCGATCGACCCGGTGCGCGGCATCACGAACCTGTCCAGCGGCAAGATGGGCTTTGCGCTGGCCCGCGCTGCATCGCAGGCCGGCGCGGAAGTCACGCTCGTCGCCGGGCCGTGCCATCAGGACACCCCTGCGGGCGTATTGCGCATCGATGTGCAAACCGCCCAGCAGATGCACGACGCCGTCATGCACGAACTGGATACGGCAAAGAACGACATCTTCATTGCCGTCGCCGCTGTTGCCGATTGGCGTGTGGCACAGGCGGCAGAGCACAAGCTCAAGAAGCAGAGCGACGCCGACGTGCCCTCTCTTACGTTCACGCAGAACCCCGACATCCTGGCGGCTGTCGCACGCCGCCCGAATGCGCCGTTCTGCGTCGGTTTTGCGGCCGAAACGGAGCGCCTGGAGGAGTTCGGCGAGGCCAAGCGTCAGAAAAAAGGCATCCCGTTGCTGGTCGGCAATCTCGGCCATCAGACTTTCGGCCACGACGACAATGAAGTCGCGCTCTTCGATGCAAAGGGGATCACGCGCCTGCCGCGTGCCGACAAGCTGACGCTCGCGCGCCAGATCGTCGCGGCCATCGCCGATCGCGTGCACGGGGCTCAGTCATGAGCGCCGCGCCGATCCGTCTGTCCGTCCTGGACCAAAGCCCCGTCATCTACGGCCACAGCGCACGCGATGCCATCGCCGCTACGGTCGACTTGGCGCAACTGACGGATGCGCTCGGCTACACGCGCTACTGGTGCGCCGAACACCACGGCCTGCGCGGCGTCAGCAACCCTGCGCCGGAAGTGATGATCGCCCGCGTGGCGAGCGCCACGAAGCACCTGCGCGTCGGCTCCGGCGGTGTGATGCTGCCGTACTACAGCCCGTTCAAGCTGGCCGAGCAGTTCCGCCTGCTGGAGGCGCTGTTTCCGAACCGCATCGACCTGGGCGTCGGCCGCGCACCGGGCGGCGACATGCGTACCGCGCAGGCCGTAGCCATGGGTGACTACAACCGCGGCGACATCTTCCCGCAGCAGGTGCAAGAACTGATCTGGCACCTGACGGGCACGCTGCCGCCGGATCACCCCGCCTACGGCGTCATCCTGCAGCCCGAGATCGACACCCGTCCCGAACTGTGGGTGCTCGGCTCCAGCGATTTCGGCGGCGCGCTCGCAGCTCGCCTGGGCATCCGTTTCGCGTTCGCGCACTTCATCAATCCGCACGTCGGGCACATCGTCGCGCAGCAGTACCGCACCGATTTCGAACCCGGCTACGATGCACGCCCGTATAGCGCCGCCGCCATCTTTGTCATCGCCGCCGACACCGAAGCCGAGGCGCGCCGCTACGAGGCTGCGATTGATCTGCGCCGTGTGCAAATGGCGCTTGGCGTGAACGGCCCGATCCCCACCGTCGAACAAGGCGAAGCCCACGTCTACACCGAGCGCGACCAAGCCATCGTCATGCGCGAGCGCCCGCGCAGCATCATCGGCACGCCGGAATCCGTCGCCGAGCAGATGCATGCGCTCAAAGAACGCTTTGTCGCCGATGAACTGATCGTGCTGACCGTCGCACCGAGCTACAAGGCACGCCTGCGCTCCTACGAGCTGCTGGCCGACGCGTTTGCGCTACCATCTCCGGCTTCTGCAACCTCTTCGGCCAGCCCCGCATGAAACTCGACGTCAAGATCCTCGACGCCCGCCTGCACGACCAGCTTCCGCAGTACGCCACCACCGGCAGCGCCGGGCTGGACCTGCGCGCCTGCATCGACGCCCCGCTCACCATCGAGCCCGGCACCACGCATCTGGTCCCGACCGGCATGGCCATCCACCTGGCCGATCCGGGCTATGCCGCGCTGATCCTGCCGCGCTCGGGCATGGGCCACAAGCACGGCATCGTGCTCGGCAACCTGGTCGGGCTGATCGATTCGGACTATCAAGGCCAACTCATGGTCAGCACGTGGAACCGTGGCAGCACGGCATTCGTGCTCAATCCGATGGAGCGCCTTGCACAACTGGTGATCGTGCCGGTCGTGCAAGCCGAGCTGAACATCGTCGACGACTTTGCCGAGAGCGAGCGCGGTGCCGGTGGTTTCGGCAGCACCGGGCGCCACTGACAACATCGCCTACGCATAAGAAAAAAGGCCCGGAACTTCCGGGCCTTTTGTTTGGTGCGACAAGCTCGTCAGGCTTCCGCTTCTTCCTGGGCAGGTGCCGGCGGCGCTTCGTTCTCGGAGAACTCCAGCTTCACCGCATCCGCATCGTCCAGATCCACGACCACCTTTCCGCCATTCACCAGCTTGCCGAACAGCAGTTCGTCGGCCAGTGCCTTGCGGATCAGATCCTGAATCAAACGCTGCATCGGGCGCGCGCCCATCAGCGGGTCGAAGCCCTTCTTCGCCAGGAAGCGACGCAGCTTCTCGGTGAAGATGGCATCCACCTTCTTCTCGTGCAGTTGCTCTTCCAGCTGCATGAGGAACTTGTCGACCACGCGCATGATGATTTCCTCATCCAGCGAGCGGAAGCTGATGGTTGCGTCCAGACGGTTGCGGAACTCCGGCGTGAACATGCGCTTGATGTCGGCCATCTCGTCGCCCTGTTCGCGCGCCGTGGTGAAACCGATCGTTGCCTTGTTCATCGTCTCGGCGCCCGCATTGGTCGTCATGATGATGATCACGTTGCGGAAATCCGCCTTGCGGCCGTTGTTGTCCGTCAGCGCGCCGTGGTCCATCACCTGCAGCAGGATGTTGAAGATGTCCGGGTGCGCCTTCTCGATCTCGTCCAGCAGCAGCACGCAGTGCGGCTTCTTGGTCACGGCTTCTGTCAGCAGACCGCCTTGGTCGAAGCCCACGTAGCCCGGAGGCGCGCCGATCAGCCGGCTCACCGCATGGCGCTCCATGTACTCCGACATGTCGAAGCGGATCAGCTCGATGCCGAGGATGAACGCGAGCTGCTTGGCGACTTCCGTCTTGCCCACGCCCGTCGGGCCGCTGAACAGGAACGAGCCGATCGGCTTATCCGTCTTGCCTAGGCCGGCACGCGACATCTTGATGGCCGAAGCCAACGCATCGATGGCAGGGTCCTGCCCGAACACGACCGACTTCAGGTCGCGCTCCAGCGTCTGCAGCTTGCTGCGATCG
This sequence comes from Ralstonia pickettii, assembly GCF_016466415.2. Lineage (NCBI taxonomy): Bacteria > Pseudomonadati > Pseudomonadota > Betaproteobacteria > Burkholderiales > Burkholderiaceae > Ralstonia > Ralstonia pickettii. Next base: position 2,386,778 of record NZ_CP066771.1, read on the forward strand.
TCCTGCGACACGCTTTGCGGCGGGACACGGGCGATGCGCGAGACGATGACCTCGATCTCGCCCTTGCCGATCGTCTTCTTCTGCTTCGACTTCGGCAGGATGCGCTGCGCTGCACCGGCTTCGTCGATCACGTCAATGGCCTTGTCCGGCAGGTGACGATCGGTGATGAAGCGCGCCGACAATTCAGCCGCGGCGGTCAGCGCCGACGATGCGTACTTGACGCCATGGTGTTCTTCAAAGCGCGACTTCAGGCCACGCAGAATCTGCACGGTCTGATCGACCGTCGGCTCTACCACATCGATCTTCTGGAAGCGGCGGGACAGTGCTGCGTCCTTCTCAAAGATGCCGCGGTATTCCGTGAACGTCGTCGCCCCGATGCATTTGAGCGCGCCCGACGACAGCGCCGGCTTGAGCAGATTGCTGGCGTCCAGCGTGCCGCCCGAAGCGGCGCCCGCGCCGATCAGCGTATGGATTTCGTCGATGAACAGGATCGCGTTGGGGTTGTCCTTGAGCGACTTCAGCACGCCCTTCAGGCGTTGCTCAAAGTCGCCGCGGTACTTGGTGCCGGCCAGCAGCGCGCCCATGTCGAGCGAGTAGACGACGGACTTCGCGAGAATGTCCGGCACTTCGCCCTTGGTGATGCGCCATGCCAGGCCCTCGGCGATGGCCGTCTTGCCGACACCGGCCTCGCCCACCAGCAGCGGGTTGTTCTTGCGGCGGCGGCACAGCACCTGCACCACGCGCTCGACTTCCTGCTCGCGGCCGATCAGCGGATCGATCTTGCCGGCCTTGGCCAGCGCATTCAGGTTTTGGGTGAACTGCTCGAGCGGGCTTTCCTTGCCGTCGCCGCCTTCGCCTTCGGGGTTGCCCTCACCCTGCTTGGCGGGCTCAGCCTGGTCCTTGCGGATGCCGTGGCTGATGAAGTTGACGACGTCCAGCCGGGTCACGCCCTGTTGCTGGAGGTAGTACACCGCGTGCGAATCCTTCTCGCCGAAGATGGCCACCAGCACGTTCGCGCCCGTGACTTCCTTCTTGCCGTTGGAGGTCGATTGCACGTGCATGATGGCGCGCTGGATCACGCGCTGGAAGCCGAGCGTCGGCTGCGTGTCCACCTCGTCCGTGCCGGGTACCACCGGGGTGTTGTCGGCGATGAAGTTCTTCAGGTGCGTGCGGAGGTCTTCGATGTTGGCAGCGCAGGCGCGAAGCACCTCGGCGGCCGTCGGGTTGTCCAGCAGCGCAAGCAGCAGATGCTCCACCGTAATGAATTCGTGGCGAGCCTGGCGGGCTTCAACAAACGCCATATGCAGGCTGACTTCCAGTTCTTGCGCAATCATGCTTCCTCCATCACACACTGCAGCGGATGGCCCGCTTGCCGTGCATGGGTTGACACCAATTCCACTTTCGTCGCGGCGATATCCCGGGTGTAGAGACCGCACACGCCCTTACCTTCCCGATGCACCGTCAGCATGATTTGTGTGGCTGTTTCCCGGTCTTTGCTGAAGTATTGTTGAAGAATCATCACGACGAATTCCATCGGGGTGTAGTCGTCGTTAAGCAGCAGCACCTTGTACATCGCGGGCGGTTTGAGCGCTTGCTCTTTCCGCTCCAGGACGGTGCCTGCATCGTGTTGTGGAGTGGTCGCTTGCCGGATTGCCATGGTCCTATTCTAACCACTCCTTTCGAGTTCGCAATTTGGGGAAATAACGCCGACTTCAAGGTCTACAAACGGTTTGGCCCGTGCCGCGTGCGTCCGTCAGCCCTCGGGCGCGAAGGGTCTTGCCGCCTCCGCGCTGGCTGAAACCCGCGCAAGCGCCGCGCCCGAGATGCCAATCGTTTTCCGTACTTTGAGGCGATCGACCGGATTTCGAGCAAATCCTCTTCAGAAACTGACCGTTTTTCGCCACAAACCCACCGTTCGTGGCCTTGACAGTCTCTTACATTCCTCGAACAATCGAATTCAGCATGTGCTCTCTACTGCCCCGCAAACCGTTGGCAGTGAGCCACATGAATGGTGAGCCCGGGAGGCCTCACACCAGTCGACAACAGATCGACAACCGCTTCAGGCTGTGGTGTTTGCCACAAGAAGACCGATCGCTTGCGGCGCGGTTCCACCCGTGCCATTCGTCGTGCCCTGCGGGCCGGCGGCCGGGCGATGACTGCGCGGTACCGCTCTGCACTGCCCCGACAGGCACACCCCTCCCGGCTCGGACTTGTGTTTTAACGGAGGGGTTTTCATGGCACTCGGTACGGTCAAATGGTTTAACGACGCCAAGGGTTTCGGTTTCATCTCGCCTGACGAAGGCGGCGAAGAGCTGTTCGCGCATTTCTCGGCCATCCAAATGGCTGGCTTCAAGACGCTCAAGGAAAATCAGCGCGTCTCGTTTGAAGTGACGCAAGGCCCGAAGGGCAAGCAGGCCACCAACATCCAGGCTGCCTGATTGGCGTTGTGCGGCACCTTGCCGCATGGCGATGGTGCCCTAATGCAAAAAACCCGGCGACATGCCGGGTTTTTTGTTGCCCGGGCGCAGGACAATGACGGCGGTGCACCGCGCGCAACACGTCGTTTTGGACAACCCGGGTTCCATCGAGGGCACAAATGGCATCCTGACCGGCTCAGACGGCAACACATTCGACCTGGGCAGCCTCAGATCGCAGATCACCCGGCAGGCTTGCGACAAGATCCTGTCGCAGGGCACGCTGCTTTAGGCCGCGGCGCAGGCGAGCGCGCACTACACTGCAATATCGATTGATCGTTCGCACGCCCCTTCTTCGCTCCCAAGGAACCTCATGCTGGAAACCGCCGCGCTGGCAGCCGGACTCTCCTGGACCAGCGGATTTCGCCTCTACTTGGCCGTATTTGCTGCGGGCGTCCTGGGCCGCACGGGTTGGCTACATTTGCCGCCCGGCCTGCAGATGCTGGAATCGTGGTGGGTGATCGGCCTGGCCGGTGTGCTGGCGGTGGCGGAATTCCTGGCCGACAAGATTCCCGGTTTCGATTCGGTGTGGGATGGCATCCAGACCTTCATCCGCGTGCCTGCGGGTGCGATTCTGGCCGCCGCCGCGTTCGGGCAGCTCGATCCGCAATGGATGGTGGCTGCAGGACTGATCGGCGGGACGCTGGCCGGCACGGCGCATGCCACCAAGGCCGGCACGCGCGCACTGATCAACACGTCGCCGGAGCCTTTCTCGAACTGGGTGGCGTCGTTCAGCGAAGACGTGGCCGCCAGCGGTGGTTTGTTGATGGCGTTTTTCCTGCCGATTGCGTTTCTGGTGGTGCTGGCGCTGCTGCTATTGGTATCGGCGTGGTTACTGCCCAAGCTGTGGCGCGGTGTGCGGCAGCTGCGCGATGCATTGCGCGGACGCTCGCCTGGGCCACAATCGCCCGGCACAACGCGGTTGCCGCACTGAGGCACCACCCGAACGCGCAGCGGCGAGACACAGCATCCGCGCCGCGCATGCGCATCCCCTAGGCAAATTCTGATTTATAGTTTCGCCCCTGCTCAGACGAAGCAGCCATCGGTACACTCGCGCCATCGCTTTCAGTGCCATAGAGAAAGTGATCGAGGTGTGGAAACCTCGTGCGTAACGGGTGAGGACCGAGCATAGGTTCTTGCCCTCGACTGCTATGGCTTGGCTTCGTCACCCTCCTGGGGCGAGCCAGGCATGAGCGGCTTCGGCCGCGCCGACTGTTACGCATCGGTTTTCCACCTTGCCTGTGCTCGCCCACCCCTCCACCAAGGGTTGGGCGCGGTTCCGTTCATCAGCTGAAAAGGAATGCCGTGACCCGCTCGATCTCCAAATCCGCCAATTCCCCGGCTGGCGATTCGCTCACCGAATATCAAAAAGGTGTTGGCGCCGCGCGTGAGTTTTTGCGTGCCCTGTCCGCGCGCGCCGCAGCCCCCAAGCATTCCGCAACGAGCACGGCGGACTTGCCAGAGCAACCCGAACACCCCTGCTGATCAATGGGCGAGGCCCGGCGCATGGGCCCGCAGCGCCGTTGTTGCAGCACCGGCGTTGGGGCTTGTTGGGGCTCGCCCACCCTTTTTTTCGCGTGCGAACGCGGCCAGAACTGCGAGCGTCTGCGGATGGCCGTTGGCGGCGCGAAATAAAAAAACCCCGGCCAGCCGAAGCTGCCGGGGTTTTCCTTTGCATCACGGCCGAAGCCGCGAAGCGCGTGCTTACATATTGTCGATCATCACTTGACCGAAGCCCGAGCACGACACTTGGGTCGCGCCTTCCAGCAGGCGGGCGAAGTCATACGTGACCTTCTTCGACAGGATCGACTTCTCGATCGACGAGATGATCAGGTCAGCGGCTTCCGTCCAGCCCATGTGACGCAGCATCATTTCGGCCGACAGGATTTCCGAACCCGGGTTCACGTAGTCCTTGCCTGCGTACTTGGGAGCCGTGCCGTGGGTGGCTTCGAACATCGCCACCGAATCCGACAGGTTGGCACCCGGGGCGATACCGATACCGCCAACTTGTGCAGCCAGGGCGTCGGAGATGTAGTCGCCGTTCAGGTTCAGCGTTGCCACCACCGAGTACTCGGCCGGACGCAGCAGGATCTGCTGCAGGAAGGCGTCGGCAATCGCGTCCTTGACGATGATTTCCTTGCCCGTCTTCGGGTTCTTGAACTTGCACCACGGGCCGCCGTCGATCAGCTCGGCGCCGAATTCCTTCTGTGCCAGCGCGTAGGCCCAGTCACGGAAGCCACCTTCCGTGAACTTCATGATGTTGCCCTTGTGCACGATCGTGACCGACGGCTTGTCGTTGTCGATCGCATACTGGATGGCCTTGCGCACCAGACGCTCCGTGCCTTCGCGCGAAACCGGCTTCACGCCGATGCCCGACGTTTCCGGGAAGCGAATCTTCTTCACGCCGAATTCGTCCTGCAGGATCTTGATCAGCTTCTTGGCCTTGTCGCTCTGGGCTTCGAATTCGATACCGGCGTAGATGTCTTCCGAGTTCTCGCGGAAGATGACCATGTCGGTCTTTTCCGGCTCTTTGACCGGCGAGGGCACGCCCTTGAAGTAGCGCACCGGGCGCAGGCAGACGTAGAGGTCCAGCTCCTGGCGCAGCGCCACGTTCAGCGAACGGATGCCGCCGCCCACCGGCGTCGTCAGCGGGCCCTTGATCGACACCACGTAGTCCTTCAGGACTTGCAGGGTCTCTTCCGGCAGCCACACGTCCGGGCCGTACACCTTGGTCGACTTCTCGCCGGCGTAGATTTCCATCCAGGAAATCTTGCGCTCGCCCTTGTAAGCCTTCTCAACCGCCGCGTCCACCACCTTGATCATCACCGGGGTGATGTCGAAGCCGGTGCCGTCACCTTCGATGTACGGAATGATCGGGTTGTTCGGAACGTTGAGGGAGAAGTCTTGGTTGACGGTGATCTTCTCGCCGGCCGGGACCTTGATGTGTTGATACATGGACGACTCCAGTGCAGACCGCAGGTAGCGGGTGGACGGTGGGGGTTGACAGCACAGCGCGCCGCTCTCGGGTTGGCCGGCGTGGCGCACTGCAATGAACTGGCGATTCTAACGGCCTACGATGACGCGCTCACGATGCACCGCACAAATCTCGCATCCCGCGCAGGCCGCAACTCTTATATAAGACACAAGAGTGAATTTCGCATTATGCCGGAAAATTTCACCATCCGCCATACTCCCGCACGTGGCGGCGCTGCTGTCAACTGGCGGGCAGACGGGCGTCGGAAGCCCGGCCGATCCGGGCACGGGCATCGATCAATCCGGGGGCCGCTCCCCGCCGGGCATTCCAGGCATCCGCCAGTCGAGCCAACGCGGCGCGCAGGTCGAACGCGTTGTCGGCGTCGAGCAAACGGATCAGGCCCACGCCGTCCAGGCCAGGATTGCGCCGGACCAGCCATGCGAGCGTCTGGATGTGTTCGACAAAGCGATCGTCAGCCTGGTGCAAATGGCTGAAACAGGACAGACCGGCGTGGCGGTCCAGCGGAGCGCCGGAGCGCGTCTGCGACACAAGCATGAAATCGTCGAGAGCGGAAGCGCCATGCGAAGGCGCACGGAAGCCAGGCACCGCGCCGAGCAGAAGCAACGTACTGCAGCCGAGGACAAAATCGCGGCGCCGGAAGTGAGCAGGCTTGGTGGGCTGGGCGGCCCCTGTGGGGCGGGGGGACGTCGGCGGAATAGACACGGTGGGCCTTGGGCAAAATCGGCTCGCAGTTTCAAGGCGCGGGCGCCGTCATCCAATCAGACCGGTCCGAAATGCTGCCGCGGCGCACCGGGCATCGGGCATCTTTCTTGCGCAGCGCAACATGCGCCACATGGCGGATCAGGGCACACCGAAGCTTTTGCCCCACCTCACAAAAAATTCAACGCGACATGTCAACGCGCCTGTAACGGGCTGCGTTATTGCAGATGACTCATTTAGCGGGTCGTTGGTTAACTCACTGATCTATAAAAGGATTCACCATGAAGAAGCTGATCGCTGCCCTGATCGCCGGCCTGTTCGCCACCGGTGTGTTCGCCCAAGCCTCCGCTCCGGCTGCTGACGCAGCTGCTGCTCCGGCTGCTGAAAAGGCTGCCCCGAAGGCCAAGAAGGCCAAGAAGCACCACCACAAGAAGGCTGCCAAGAAGGCTGCTGACGCTTCGGCTCCGGCTGCTGACGCCGCCAAGCAATAAGCTTGTGTTTCTGTCGGGCCTGCGTGGCTCGGCCGATTCAGAAAAAGCAGGTGCTTATGCATCTGCTTTTTTTTTGCCCTCGCCTGCTGAGCGGAAACCCGGGCGCGCATGCAAGGCTGTCAAAATGGCGCCATCAAGCTTGAGTACCTTGCCCATTCCTCACAACAAGAAGCAGGGATGGCGCAATGGAATTCCGATCGATGTTCGCTCCGGTGCGACGAAAACGCACCGTGTTCACGATGCTCTCTCTTGCCGCGCTGGCCGCTGCCGCTGTAATTGCAGGCTGCGGTGGCTCGTCGTCCGATTCGACGCCGGTGTCGACGGCCACGCCTTCGGATGCGGCCACGGCTGACGCCAACATCCAGGCCGCATGGGTGGAAATCGGCGACAGCAACCAGGCTGTCGTGCGCGCGGTCACCAGCTATACGAACAGCGCCTCGCCCGTCGACAGCTCGGTCTGCCCACTGCTGACGGTGGACGGCACCGCCACGCGCATGACGCTGCGTGTGGCGGCCGGCACGCCGGCTCAGCGCACCACGGCCAGTGCCGCCAGCGATTCGAAAGCTTCGTCCTTCCCTGTAAACGCGTGCGAAGCCACCGTGGCATCCACGGCAAAGGCCGCGTCGATCGGCTCGCGCGTGCTGCCCCTGCCCAAGGCCAACCCGCAGCGCGTGGTGATCCTGGCGGACACCGGCTGCCGCATGAAAAAGTCGAGCAACACGTTCCAGTCGTGTAACGACCCGCTGTCGTGGCCGTTTGCGAGCGCTGCCGCCACGGCGGCCAAGATGAACCCGGACCTCGTGCTCCACGTGGGCGACTATCACTATCGCGAAAACGCATGCCCGCCTGACGTGGCCGGCTGCCAGGGCAGCCCCTGGGGATACGGCTGGGATACGTGGCAGGCCGACCTGTTCCAGCCCGCCGCCCCGCTGATGGCTGCGGCTCCGTGGGTGCTGGTGCGCGGCAACCACGAGGAATGCGCGCGCGCCGGCCAGGGGTGGTACCGCTTCCTGGATCCACGCCCGTACTCCACCGCCCGCTCGTGCGACGACCCGGCCAACGACACCGCTGCTAACGCGTCGGACCCGTACGCCGTCGCCATCGGCAGCGACACGCAGGTCATCGTGTTCGATTCGGCCAAGGCCGGCACGACGGCATTGGCGACGACCGACCCGTGGTTCCAGACCTACCAGAAGCAGTTCAGCACGGTGGGCACGCTGGCCGCCAAGCCGGGCGTGATGTCCATCTTTACCAACCACCACCCGATCCTGGGCTTCGTGCCCATCGCGGGCAGCACGCCGCTGGGCGGCAATGCGGCGCTGCTGTCGGTCATGAACAGCCTGAACGCCACGGCGTATTACCCGCCGGGCGTGCAGGTCGCGCTGCACGGCCACGTGCATGACTTCCAGGCAATCAACTTCACCAGCAACCACCCCGCGACCATCGTTGCCGGCAACGCCGGCGATTCGCTCGACGTGGCCCTGCCCGATCCGTTCCCGGCTATCAGCCCGGCTTCGGGGGTAACGGTGGGCAGCATCTCGCACAACAACTCGTTCGGCTTCATGGTGATGGACCGCCAGCCCGCGCCCGCCAAGGGCTGGTTGTTCAAGGCCTACACCGTAGCCGGCAAGCTGCTGACAACGTGCACGCAGAACGGCACGAGCCTGGTGTGCGACAAGACAGGCTTCGTCGCACCTTGAAGCACCTGCGCACCGCGCTGTGGATTGCCGCCGCACTCTGCTCGGGTGCGGCGGCAGCTGAATCGATCGGCTTGACGCCCAGGCTGGACGCCGTGCCGCCACCTGCCGAGTCGACCGCGTTCAAGCCGGACCCGAACCTCGTCGCGCTCGGCAAGCGGGTGTTTTTCGATCCGCGCCTGTCGGAGCCGCAAGGCACGTCGTGCGCGGCGTGCCATGACCCCGGCCGCGCGTTCGCGCCGACGCTGAAGGGCGAGGCGCTACGCATCGGCGTGCCGGCCGGCAGCCGCCCCGGGCACGTGGCGGCACGCAACGCGCCGTCGCTGCTGTATCTGCGCTACATCCCGCATCGCTATTTCTTCCAGGACGACGACGCCAGCTTCCCGTCGCCGTTCGGTGGCTTCTTTGCCGATGGCCGCGCAGACTCCATCCCGGAACAGATTCGCGGCCCGCTGTTCAACCCGGACGAAATGGGCAACCGATCAGCGCGCGACCTGCAGCGCAAGGTGGCCGGCACCGACCTTGGCGAGGCATTTGCAAAACAGTTCGGCGCCAATGCGGTGCATGAGCCCGAACGCCTGGTCAGCGTGCTGGGCAAGGCGCTGGAGGCCTATTTCCAGAGCGACGAGCTGGCGCCGTTCACCTCCCGCTTCGACGATTTCCTGCGCAAGCGCACGCCGCTTTCCGCCGCCGAGATGCGCGGCCTCGCCCTGTTCCGCAATCCGGACAAAGGCAACTGTGCGTCGTGCCATCTGATGGTGGAATCGTCGTCGCGGCCGGAGCGCTCGCTGTTCACGGATTTCGGCTACGACGCCATCGCCGTGCCGCGCAACCCGCTGCTGCCCGCCAACAAGGACGCACGCCACTTCGACGTCGGCCTGTGCCAGACCGCCCGGACGCTGAAATGGCCGGAGCCCGACCAGTGGTGCGGCTACTTCCGCACGGCCGGCCTGCGCAACGTGGCGGTGCGCCAGACGTTCATGCACAACGGCGTGTTCCGCACGCTGCGCGACACGGTGTCGTTTTATGCCACGCGCTCGACCGACCCCGCGCAGTGGTACCCCGGCGGCAAGCGCTTCAACGATGTGCCGGCCAAGTACCAGGGCAACATCAACGTGAATGCCGTGCCGATGAACCGCCGCCCCGGCACCACGCCTGCGCTGACGGAAGACGAAATTGACGACATCGTTGCATTCCTGCGCACGCTCACCGATGCGCGGTATGTGGCGCTGATGCCCGATCCGGCTGCCGACAAGGCGCGCTCCGCGCATGCGCCAAAGGTGGCCGCGAAGACGGTCGCCCTCGAACGTCAGCCTCCCGCGGGCACCAACACGCGGTAACAACTTCGTCGCACAGCCCGCCGCCGTTTCATTGACGGCGGCTGGCCGAGTGCCGATCATGGAGCGTTTCTTTTCTGATCCGTTCGCGCCATGACCACCCTGTCCCGCCTCTTTGCCGCTCTGTCGCTGGCCGTTGCCGCCACCGGAGCCCTCGCCCAGACACCCGCCGCGCCCACCGCCCCGAATACCGGCCTGCCCGTGGTCGACCTGACCATCGGCATGTACAAGGTCAAGGCCGAGGTGGCGGCCACCCCGCAAACGCGCGAGACCGGCCTGATGTTCCGCAAGACCATGCCCGATACCGCAGGCATGCTGTTCGTGTTCGATGAATCCGCCGGCCACTGCTTCTGGATGAAGAACACCGACCTGCCGCTGTCCATCGCCTTCATCACCGACGACGGCACCATCTCCGACATTGCCGAGATGAAGCCGCAGACCGAAGACAACCACTGCCCCACCCGGGCCGGCAGCTACGCGCTGGAAATGAACAAGGGCTGGTTTGCACGCAAGGGCGTCAAGCCCGGCATGAAGGTAGGCGGGCTGCCGCGCTAAGGCCCACGCCCATACAACAACAGAGAGGAGACCGCCGCATGCACGCCTTCGACAACAACCGTCGCCGCTGGATGCAGCAGGCCGGCGCGCTGGCCGCGGGTGCGGCGTCCGCCGGTTTGCCGCTGCATGCCCTGGCCGCCGATGCGCCCAAGAAGGGCACGCGGTTGATCCTGCTGGGCACGGCAGGCGGGCCCACGCCCAAGAAGAATCGCTCGGCGCCGGCACAGGTGATCGTCATCAACGGCGTGTCGTACGTGGTCGATTGCGGCAACGGTGTCGCACGCCAGTATGTGACGGCGGGCCTCAAGCTCAAGGACATCCGCCACGTCTTCCTCACGCATCAGCACTCCGACCACAACGCCGATTACGGCACGCTGATGCTGCTGGCGTGGGCCACCGACCTGACCGGCCCCGTTGACGCCTGGGGCCCGCCCCCGCTGGCCGCCATGACGACCAAGTTCCTGGAGCTGTACGACTACGACATCCGCACCCGCATTGCCGATGAGGGCCGTCCGCCGCTGGCGCCGATGATTCATCCGCACGAAATCAGCGAAGGCGGGCTGGTCATGCAGGACGCCAACGTGAAGGTAACGAGCGCGCTGGTCAAGCACCCGCCAGTGTCGCCGGCATTTGCGTTTCGCTTTGATTCGGCAGACCGGTCCATCGTCATCTCCGGCGATACGGCACCGAGCGAAAACCTCGTGCGCCTGGCGTACGGCGCCGATGTGCTCGTTCATGAGGTGATGCACCTGCCGTCGCTCGACAAGCTGCTGTCCACCGAGCCGAACGCCAAGACGCTGCGCGAGCATCTGCTGGCGAGCCACACCTCCACCGATGAGGTCGGCCGCATCGCCACCGAGGCCAAGGTGAAGACGCTGGTGCTGTCGCACTTCGTGCCCGGCGGGTACCCGTATCTGGAAGATTCAGTCTGGCTCGATGCCGTACGCCCGCACTTCAAGGGCGAGATCATCGTCGGGCACGATCTGCAGGAAATTTAAGGCCGGCCGCTGGTGGCTTCGCTGCAATCGCGGTAGAGCTGATTGCGGCCGCCGGGCAGGGTCTCGTCGGTGAGGAAGCCGGTGGGGCCCTTCGTCCACCACACATATTGGCCCGACGCATAGCGCGCACCCGAAGCGGCCATCACGTTGGCAAAGACCAGCGTCTTGCCGTTGAGCGGCATGGCGGCCAGCGGGGTGTCGCCCACCGTCATGTATTTCACGAGCAGTGTCTTGCCGCCTTCGCACGTGTAGCGCACGTCGTGCGGGTCCTTGATCGGCAACGCCGAATACGCACGCGCCTGATCGATGGCCTTGTTGAGACCGGCCTTGGCAAAGTCGAGAGCCGTGTTCAGATCGTCGGACGACATGCCGGGCACCGGCGATTGCTGGGCGGTGGCGACGCCGCTGAAGACGCCGGCGCCCAGCGCCAGCCCGAACATCACTGCAGTTGCGAAACGACGCATGGATCCGTCTCCTGAAAATGGTCAGCGAAACCGGTTAGTCTGCTGCGTCGCTGTCAGGTTCGGTGGGCTTGAGCACAAATGCGGTCGGCTCGACGCGCTGTGGAAGTTCATCGGACAACGCACGTGCGGCTTCGGCAAAGCACTGCACGAGGCTATCCGCCAACGATGACGGCGCATGATGCTCGGCACGCATGGCGCGCACATCGAATGTCTGCGCGGGCTCCAGCGCGAACAGCGCGATGCGCTCCATGCTGCCGGTGGCGGCTGTGAACTGATCGAGCATCGTCACGCCGAGCGACTCCTCCACCAGCGAACGCGCCAACGAATACGTCTGCACTTCCAACGTCGACTGCGGCGCCAGCCCGCCGCGCGCCAGCGTCTGCCCGACCAGCGAGCCAAGCGAGATCTGGTCTTCCAGTCCGATGAACGGCTTCTCGGCAAGGAGCTTATGCAGCGCGCGGCCGTCCGTCTTGCCGCCCACCCAGGCGCGCGGCGCGGCCAGGAGGATGCGACCCTGGGCGACCGGCGTGGTGCTGATGGCCGGATGCACGGGCGGCGCAAAGGCAAAACCGACGTCGATGTCCTGTGAAAGCAACCCCTGCACGATCTCGGCCGTGTGATGCGTGAACACGCGCACCAGCGTATCGGGATGGCGCTGCGAGAAACGCCGCACGGCAGGCGCGAGGATGCTTGGGGCCAGGCTGGGCGTTGCCGCCACGCGCAAGCGCCCGGCGCCCTTGTGACGCAGATTGGCCGACACGCGCCGCACGCGCTCGACCTCCTGGTACAACCGCTCGACTTCGCTGAACAGCTCGAACGCCTCCGCGGTGGGCTGCAGGCGGCCCTTGGTGCGGTCAAACAGGCGGAAGCCGAGTTGCAGCTCGGTGTGCTGCAGCACACGCGTCACCACGGGCTGCGACACGTTCAGCATGCGCGCCGCCTCGCTGACGGTCCCGACCAGCATCACGGCGCGGAAGACTTCGATCTGGCGCAAACGCATGGCCGCCGGTCCTCACAATCCGAATAGGGAAGCGCCGATTGTGACATCCGGCGCCGGTCTTCGGCTAGGCGGGTGCAGGTGTGGCGGAAGCGCCCTCTGCTTCCAGCGCATCCAGAAACACGCGCACCTTGCGCGGCACCAGCTTGCGAGCCGGCATCAGCGCGTAGACGCGCAGCGCGGTCAGCTCGAAATCGGGCAGCACACGCACGAGCCGGCCGGCTGCGACTTCGGTATCGCCCACGGAGCGCGCCATGCGAGCCACGCCCAGGCCGCGCACGGCGGCGCGGGCGCGCATTTCGGCATTCAACGTCTGTAGGCGTGGCTGGATGGGGACTTCGATGGGTTCGACGGCGGGCTCACCAACGGGGCGGAAGGCCCAACTCGCGTCGTCAGGCCCGGAGAGGCAGGGCCAGCCGGCCAAGTCGGCGGGCGTCTTGAGCGGGGGGCGTTCCGCCAGCAAGGTCGGCGACGCATACAAACCGCGCGGGATCAGCACCACGCGGCGCGCCACCAGCGAGGAATCCGGCAACACCTGGTCAACCATGACGAAGACGATGTCGTAGCCGCTGGCGAGCAGGTCTGGCTGTTCCCACGAGATGTGCACCTGGATTTGCAGATGCGGATATTTCTCCAGCGTGCGGCACACGGGTTCGGTCAGGTGCTGCGCACCGACTTCGTACGGCGCAGCGATACGCAGCGTGCCGGCCACGGTCTCGCTGGCCGCGGTGGTGTCGGCGTGCACTTCGCGCAGGCGCTCGAACAGCGGCGCGATGTCGTCGTAGAAGTGCGAGCCCGCTTCGGTCAGCCGCAACTGTCGCGTGGTACGGGTCATGAGCCGCACGCCCAGCCCGGCTTCCAGCCGTGATACGGCGGCGCTGGCGGTCGATTTGGGGATGCCCAACGCCTCGGCGGCGGCGGTGAAGCTGCCGGCCTCCACCACGCGGCAGAAGGTTTCCCAATCGTTCCACTCCATTGTTCGCATGACTGGACAGTGTTCCTAGAGTTGGCCGTTTATCCGGCTGGCGGGCAAGTTTAAGCTCGGGCACATGTCGCTGCAAATCCTCAAACCCGCGTCCCTGCGGGCGTTTCCCCACTTTTCTTCGGCGCGCGTCCACGCTTTTGGGCTGGCGATGGGCCTGTCCACGGGTCTCGATTTTGTCTCGTCGCAGATGTTCGCCGTGGCGGGCCAGCACATCCAGGGCGGTGTTCATGCGAGCCCCGAGGCGTATCTATACGCCGTCACAGCGTATGCGGTGGCGGCCGTGGTCGCCAACCTCGCCATCGGCCGCATTGCCGCGCACGTGGGCTACCGGATGTATTCGCTGGCGGGCATCGTGCTGTTCGCCATCGGCTGCGTGGTGTGCGCCGAGTCCAACAACATCGGCGAGCTCGTCATCGGACGGACTATCCAGGGCCTGGGTGCGGGCGGCCTGTTTTCGGCGTCGCGCATCCTGGTGCAACTCGCGGCCGAGCCCGACGAACGCATTCCGCCGATGCTGATGTTCAGTGTCGGCCTGTTCGGGCTGACCACGATTGCACCGTGGATCTGCGCCGAAGTGCTGGAATACAGCGAGTGGCGCGTGATCTTCTGGATCGAACTGGCGCTCGCCGGCGCGGCATGGATGGCGGTGTTCTTCCTGCCGCCCGAACACCATCAACCGCGCACACGCGCTGCACGCCGCCCCGATGCAGCGCCGCCGCAACAAAGCCAATGGGATTGGATTGGCGTGGGTGCGATGGCCATCGGCGCGCTGTCGTTCCTGATGGGCCTGTCAGAGCTGCGCTACAACCGGCTGACGGCCTCGCCTTTGATTCCGCTGCTGTTGCTGGGCGGCACGGCTTCTTTGCTGCTGGCCATCCACCGCCTGCGCACGCACCCAGACCCGTGGCTCGATCTCTCGCGGCTGAACGGCCGCCGCTACCTGTGGGGCATTGGTTTCTACGGCATCTATTACTTGATGAGCGGGTACTGGTCGTACCTCTTTCCGGCGGTATCGCAAGGCGGCCTGGGTTTTACGTTCCGCACGACCACGCTGTTCCTGATGATCAGCGGGGCAGTGTCGACCGTGGTAGCCGTCGCCATGACCGCCTGGTTGCCGTTCTTCTTCCGCAAGCGGCGCTTCATCGCCATCGGCTTTGCCGTGTACGCGGCAGCGGCGCTGCTGCTGGCAACAAGCCTGATGCCGGGCGCGCCGGACTACGCGTTCTTCCCCGTGTCGATTCTGGAAGGCATCACGCCGGGCGCGGTGATGATCCAGGTCGCGATGATGACCTACCTCGATCTCGACCGCGAAGACTTCGCGCACGGCTATCAGATGAAGAACATCGCGCGCCAGTTTGCGACGGCGGTGGGCACGGGGCTGGCGGCGGTGTCGCTGCAGACGCAGCAGGCGGAATCGCGCTCGCTCATCGTGGCGCACGTCACACGGTTCACCTCTGACCTGCAAGCCGCCAACCCGCTCACGCCCGAGCGGTTGGCAAGCCTCTCTGCCGAGATTGATCGGCAAGCGACGCTGTTGGCGGGCACGCAACTCTTCAGCTGGTTTGCCGTGGCGTGCAGTGTGTTTGCCGTACTCGTGTTGGTGCAGCGCTCGTTGCGCTGAACCCGCGCACTACGACTTCTGCAACGCGTACCGCCCGGCCCCCGTCACGGCAAGCAATAGTAGCCCGCCCATGATGCTGAGGTTCTTGTAGAACTGAACCATATTGGCGGTCTGCATGGCGCCTTCGACGTTCCAGAACGTATGGGCGATCAGCGCAGTGCCCAGCACGAAAAGCGCCATCAACAGCGCCAGCGGCCGGGTCCAGAAGCCGATCAACAGGGCAATCCCCACGCCAAATTCCATGACGACTGCGATGGCGGCCGCCACCATGGGCATGGGCGCACCGACCGTCCCCATGTAGCCGACGGTGCCCTGGAAGCCGGTCAGCTTGCCCCAGCCGGAAATCACGAACAGCAACATCATCAGCACGCGACCGAGCAAGATCAACTCGTCGCGCCAGCGTTGAATGAATGCGTCCATAGCAGCCTCCGGAGCCGGTCTTGGTGCTTCAAGTCTAGGCGCTGGATTTACCAAGTGTGGTTTCGAGCGCATCGAGTACCGCCTGAATCACACCGTGCCGCACATGCTCTTTCCGCTCGATCATGCCGACCGTGCGTACCGGTGTTTGCGGCGGCATGGGCAGCACGCGCAGGGCCGGATCGCTCTCCCAGCTTGCGCGGCGCAGGCGGGGCACCAGCGTCACCCCCACTTGCTGGCGCACCAGCTCGACAATCGCCTCGATTGAATTGACCTCGATGAACTCGTTGACTGCCATGTGCGTCTTGCGCAGGGCGCGGTCGATGAGCGCACCCGTGCGCACCGCGCGGTCGAAGCGCAGGAAGGGATGGGTGCGCAAAACTTCCTCAGCGCGGCCACGCGTATGGCGGCCCGCCACGACTACCAGCGGCTCGGTATAGAGCGGGTGCCACGCAAGGTTGGCAGGCAGGCGCTCCAGGTGCTCGACCACCAGCGCGCCATCCAGCTCGCCCGCCTCCACCTGCTCTGCCAGTTCGCCCGATTTGCCGGTGATGAGCTTGACGTCCAGCCCTTTGTGCACCTGCTTGAGCCCTGCAACCGCATGTGCCAACGACCCCATCACCGACACGACCGCGCCGATTGCCACGGCGCCGGACAACTCCGTCTGGGGTTCGTCGCCGATGCGCATGGCGTCGTACAGGCCCAGCAGATGCTCGGCTTGCGGCAGCAGCGCGCGGCCGTGCGCATTGAGCGTGACGGTGCGTCCGGACCGGTCGAACAGATCGCGGCGCAGTTCGGTTTCCAGCGCACGCATCTGCAGGCTTACCGCGGCCTGCGTCAGCGCTACGCGCTCGGCGGCGGCGGCAAACGAGCCGTGGCGTGCCACGGCAACAAAGGTGCGGAGAAAGCGGACGGTACTCACGGAAGGGTCCGGTGGACTCTCAAGTTTCTTTTAAGCTGAATCCAATGAATTTTAACTTTATTAAATCGAGCACACCGCAAATAATCGTTCGTCAGACCTTCCCGTTTATTCACGCTTAAGCCCATGTCCCACCGCTTCGATTGGCAGAATCCGTATCCCACCGTCCGCATTCCGCTGTTTGCGCGCAATGTTGTGTCGACGTCCCACCCGCTGGCCGCACAGGCGGGGCTGCGCATGCTGCTCGCAGGCGGCAGTGCCGTCGATGCGGCCATCGCGGCGGCGGCCATGCTCACCGTGGTCGAGCCCGTCTCGTGCGGCCTCGGCAGCGATGCATTCGCAATCCTCTGGGACGGCAAGGAACTGCACGGCCTGAACGCCTCCGGCACCGCGCCGCAGGCATGGAACCTCGATTACTTCCGCAAGAAATACGGCGAAGATGCCAACGGCAACCCCAAGCGCCCCACACGCGGCTGGGACGCGGTGACCGTGCCCGGCGCCATCTCCGCGTGGGCTGCGTTGCACGAGCGCTTCGGCAAGCTGCCGTTTGCCGATGTGCTGGAACCCGCCGCCGAGATTGCCGAGCGCGGCCACACCATCGCGCCCATCGTTGCGCACAAGTGGGCGGCGGCCATTCCGGAGCTGCACAACCAGCCCGGCTATGCGCAGGCCTTCATGCCGCACGGCCGCGCGCCGGAAGTGGGCGAAAAATTCAAACTGCCCGACGCAGCCGCCACGCTGCGCCGCCTCGGCCAGACCAACGGCCGTGATTTCTACGAAGGCGAACTCGCCGAGCGCATCGCCGCCTATTCGCGCGAATGCGGGGGCGGCATGACCGCACAAGATCTGCGCGACTATCGCCCCGAATGGGTCAAGCCGATCACCAAGCGCTACCGCGGCTACGACGTGCACGAAATCCCGCCGAACGGCCAGGGCATCGCCGCGCTCATCGCGCTCGGCATTCTGGATCGCTTCGATCTTGGCGCCGTGCCCGTCGACTCGGCAGACTCGCAGCATTTGCAGATTGAAGCGATGAAGCTGGCGTTTGCCGATCTGTACCAATACGTGGCCGACCCGCGCTCGATGGAAGTCACGCCCGAGCAGATGCTCGACGACGCGTACCTCGATGCACGCGCCAAGCTCATCGACATGGGCCGCGCGCAGATCCCAACCTTCGGCATGCCGCGCGCCGGCGGCACGGTGTACCTGACCGCCGCCGACGAGAACGGCATGATGGTCTCGTTCATCCAGTCCAACTACATGGGCTTCGGCTCGGGCGTGGTGGTGCCGGGCACCGGCATCAGCCTGCAGAATCGCGGCTTCGGTTTTTCGATGGACGCGCGCTCGGCCAACGTGGTGGAAGGCGGCAAGCGGCCATTCCACACCATCATCCCGGCGTTCCTGACCAAGGACGGCCAGCCGCAGATGAGCTTTGGCGTGATGGGCGGCGACATGCAGCCGCAAGGCCACCTGCAGACGCTCGTGCGCATGCTCGATTACAAGCAGCAGCCGCAGGCCGCGTGCGATGCACCGCGCTGGAAGGTCAACCGCGATTTCACGCTGGACGTGGAAGGCACGATGAACGGCAAGACCGTCGCCGCGCTGGAAGCACGCGGGCACAAGCTCGAATCGGTGGCCGATCCGTACATGGATTTCGGCTCTGGCCAGTTCATCTGGCGCCTGTCGGACGATGCCGACCACGGCTACGTGGCCGCCAGCGACAGCCGCCGCGACGGCCACGCAGTAGGCTTCTAAAGAAGCCCCGCTGCACCAGCGCGCTGACCCGTCGGACCGGGCGGGCGACGCGCTGCGGTTCCCATAAAAACGATCCCGGCCGGCACCAAAGGAACCCTCACCATGACCGCACCTTCTGCGGCAGGCTCTGCTGCACCCGCTCGCCCTGCAACAACGAGTGCAGCCCACGCGCGCCGCATTGTCATTTCGTCGTCGATCGGCAACGCGCTCGAGTGGTACGACTTTCTCGTCTACGGCTTCTTTGCATCCGTGATTGGCAAGCTGTTCTTTCCGGCCGATGACGAATGGGTCTCGCTGCTGTTTGCGGTGGGCAGCTTTGGCGTGTCGTTCATCACGCGGCCGGTCGGCGCGATCGTGCTGGGCATGTACGCCGACAAGAAGGGGCGCAAGGCCGCACTGACGCTGTCGATCCTGCTGATGATCATCGGGACGCTGGCGATTGCCGTGATGCCGAGCTATCAGCAGATCGGCATCGTCGCTCCCGTCACCATCCTGCTTGCCCGCCTGGTGCAGGGCTTTGCGGTGGGTGGGGAATTCGGCAGCGCGACGGCCTTCATGATCGAGCACAGCACGCGCGGGCGCGGTTACTACGCCAGCTGGCAATTCGCCAGCCAGGGCATTGCGACCATTCTGGCGGCGGGGCTCGGCGCGCTGCTCACGGCATCGCTCTCGCCGGCCGATCTGGAAGGCTGGGGCTGGCGCTTGCCGTTCATCTTTGGCCTGCTGGTCGGCCCGGTCGGTTTCTACATCCGCCGCCATCTGGACGAGACGCCCGAGTTTGTTGCCGAGCAGAAGAAGACGACCATCGACCCGCAGGCTTCATTCAAAGCGCAATGGACCAACCTGCTGCTAGCGGTGGGCGTGGTGGCGCAGTCGACGGTGTCGGTCTATGTGCTGCAGCTCTACATGCCCACGTACGCCGTCAAGCAACTGCACCTGCCGGCGGCGCAGTCATTTGCGGTGGTCGTGCTCAATGGCGGGCTCCAGTTCCTGCTCTCGCCGGTGATGGGTGCTCTGTCGGATCGCATTGGCCGCATCCGCATCATGCTTACCACATCGGCGCTGATGATCCTGCTGATCTACCCGATGTTTGCACTGTTGCGCGCGTATCCGACCATCGGTGCACTGCTTGCGCTACAAGCCGTGTCGGGCATCTTCAAAGCAGCGTATTCGGGCCCGATGCCGGCGTTGATGTCGGAGATTTTTCCTACGCGCGTGCGCTCGACCGGCCTGTCGCTCGGCTACAGCCTGGGCGTAACGCTGTTCGGTGGATTCGCGCCGTTCATCGTCACGTGGTTGATCCACACCACGGGCGATACGCTGGCGCCGAGCTACTACGTGCTGACAGCAGCCGCGGTGAGCGCCGTCTCGCTGACGATCATCGCGCTGCGTCGTCGCAGGCAAGTGCACGCTGGCTGAGCATTTACACTTTCTTTACGGAGCGTCACACCCCTTTTTCACGCTTTTTACGAGCGAATCGATACGGTGTCGTCATGTTCAACGACATGGCGACGCGGGCCGTCGCCACCTTCCATCATGGCGCGATCGATGCTCCTGTCTTCGCTGGTTCCGCAATTGTTGCCGCCTTCTCCGGCGGCGGTACCTCGCCAGGTTGCTCTGCCGGCACAACAGCACGTGTGTCTGCGCGTGACCGTGCCCGGTGACACACCGCATGCGGTTCGGCGGCAGATGCACGCATTGCTTGGCGACGCGCTCGGGCTGTACATCGTGCGGCATGACGCGCGCCGCAAAGCGGTCACCGTGGATCTCGAACTGGCTCACGCAGATGTGGATGCGGTAATCGGCGCGCTGCTGCATGGCTTGCCGCGCGCCACGCTGGGCCGCATTACGCCGCTGCGCACGTCGCACAGGCGCGCGCATGCTGTGCTGCATTGAGGCGTGCCATGTTCTCAGGAATCTGGATTCCGCTGGTCACGCCGTTCCATCATGGACAGGTCGACACCGCCGCACTGCGGCAACTGGTACGCCATTACGAGGGCGCCGGTGTGTCGGGCTTCGTGGCGCTGGGCACGACCGGTGAAGCCGCGCTGCTCTCTCAGATCGAGCGCTACACCGTTTTGGAAACCATCGCGGACGCTTGCGGCGAGCGCACGCCGTTTCTGATCGGCGTCGGCGCGACGGACACACGCGACGTATGCGCGCAGATCCGCCACTACGAGCGATGGAACAGCGCCGGCTACCTCGTGCCCCCGCCGTATTACGTCTGCCCTTCGCAAGCGGGATTGCACTGGCACTACGCACACGTGGCGGCCAGCACGGCCCGCCCCGTGATGCTCTACAACGTGCCCAAGCGCACAGGCGTCTCGATCGCGCCCGATACCGCGCTGGCGCTGGCTGAACAGCCCAACATCATCGCCATCAAGGAATGTGTGGCTGGGCATTTCGGCGCGCTGCAGGATGGGCCGCTGGATGTGCTGAGCGGCGATGACAGCGCGCTGCTCGATTGCCTCGCACATGGCGGCACGGGAGGCATCCTGGCCGGTGCGCATCTGCGGCCGGAATTGTTCGTGGCGCTGGTCGCACACCATCGCGCCGGCCGCATCGACGAGGCCAAACGGCTGGCTGACGCACTGGCACCGCTGGCTGCGCTGCTGTTCGCAGAACCGAACCCGGCGCCGGTCAAGGCATTGTTGTCAGCGGAAGGACGCATCGGCCCTGACACGCGCGCGCCGATTCTGCCGGTGTCGGAGTCGCTGCACCGCCGCCTGCTGGCAGCGATGCGCGCGTTGGAAGATGTCGAAGCGGATTGCCGGTTACGACTGGCCTAGCTGCAGGGGGGACGGATCAGGCGCCCTTGTACCAGGCTGCGTTGAACGGCGCGCTATGGTGCATGTAGCGCGTGCTGCGGTGACGACGGCGGGGGCTGGCCGGGGCGGGCGCCTCGTTTTCCTCCACCGTCTCGCGTTCGGCCACGGTGCGGGCGCGGGGCTGCTGCACTTGCGAGTAGACGCGTTGCTCCATCCGGTCGCGCGCGGCCGCAACCCGATCGGGTGATGCAGGTGGCGTGGCTGCTTCCGTGGGCGCGGGCGCCGCAGTCGACGCCGGCGCAGCGGCGTTGGCGGTACCGGTAGCCATGGCCACGCTCATCGCATCGCCGGCCTGCTCGGCCGTCGGTGTGTGGCTGGCGAGGCTCTTCACCCAGGGCGCGTGGTACATCCCCACGTAAATCGCACCCGTCACGGCAATCAACGCAGCGGCCACGCTGCTGAATGCGCCGCCTAACACGACACCCGACACGCGTTCCCACCACGGCTTGGGCCCGGCTGCAGCCTGTTCCACGTCCGACGCCTCAGTCGGATCAACATGGGTAGCGGCCAGATGCGACGGCTCCGTGGCGACGGGGGGTTGAGCAGTGATCGAAGCGGGCAAGCGCATGGTGAGAACTCGACATCATGGAGCGGCAGCGTCATCTTCTGCCGATCGTTATTCGGGAACCGCCGCATGTCATATGTGTGACAGCCGGACGGGGGATGAGCAGCCTTGGTTAGCAAGTTTCTTGCCGGCTTTGGTGCAGCGCCGCAAATTCCCGCAAGCCCTTGCCGATCCTTGCATCTGTGCTGCACGCAGACGATTCGGCAGCGCGGCGGCATGCCCGTATGTACGCACAGCAGGTAGACTTTGCAAAGTTTACCGGGTGTGACATCCGGCTTGACCCTGCCTACTCGCCTCACCGGCCTTAAGGAGAACATCGTGCGTTGGGATGACATGCGCGAAAGCGACAACGTGGAGGATGAGCGCGCATCCTCGGGCGGCGGCTTTGGCGGCGGCGGCATGCGGCTGGGCATCGGCGGCATCGCAATCGTCGCCGTGGTGGGCTTGCTGATGGGCAAGAACCCGCTGGAGATCCTCGGCATGGTGATGCAGGTTTCGCAGAATGCACCGACGCAATCCGCGCCGCACAGCCCAGCCCGGCCGACCGGGGAAACCGACAACGATCGCAGCAAGCAATTGGTTTCGCACGTGCTCGGCGACACCGAAGACACGTGGACGCAGCTGTTCAAGCAAGCCGGCCGCGCGTATCAGCCGCCCAAGCTGGTGCTGTTCCGCCAGGGCATCCGCTCGGGCTGCGGCGACGCCACCTCGGCCGTCGGACCGTTCTATTGCCCGGCTGACACGAAGGTCTACCTCGACCTGGGCTTTTTCGACGAACTGCGCCGCAAGTTCGGCGCGCCCGGCGACTTTGCCGCCGCGTACGTCGTCGCGCACGAGGTGGGCCACCATGTGCAGAATCTGTTGGGCGTGTCAGAGAAGGTCAGCCGTGCGCAGGCCGGCAAATCGCAGGCCGGGGCGAACGCGCTGTCGGTCAGGCTGGAGCTGCAGGCCGATTGCCTGGCCGGCGTGTGGGGCCACTTTGCGCAGCAACGCGGTCTGCTCGAGCGCGGCGACCTGGAGCAGGCGCTGACCGCAGCGCACGCCATCGGCGACGACACGCTACAGCGCAACGCCGGCCGCAGCGTCACGCCCGACGCCTTCACGCACGGCACGTCCGAGCAGCGCATGCACTGGTTCCGCCAGGGCTTCGACGGCGGCGATATTCGCCAGTGCGACACCTTCCGCGCCGGGGCCGACGCCTGATCGCCCAGTCAGCGCCCGCCCGCGCAATCCAGCAGCGCGCCGGTCACGTAAGACGCCCCATCGGAGAGCAGCCAGACAATGGTCTCGGCCACTTCCTGCGGCGTGCCGGGGCGGCCGATCGGCGTGGCGCTGCCCAGGCGCTGAGCGCGATCGGGCTGGCCGCCTGAGGCGTGGATATCGGTCTCGATCAAACCAGGACGGACCGCGTTGACGCGCACGCCATCGCGCCCGAGTTCACGCGCCAATCCCAGCGTCATGGTGTCGACGGCGCCCTTGGAGGCGGCGTAGTCGACATATTCGTGCGGCGATCCCAGCCGCGACGCTGCCGACGACACGTTCACCACTGAACCGCCCACGCCGCCGCGCGACGTCGACAGGCGTCGCGCCGCCTCGCGCGCCACCAGAAAGGCGCCCAGCACGTTGGTCTCGAACATCGTGCGCAGCCGGTGGGTTGTCATGTCGGCCACGTCCTGGGCCTCGGCGACGATGCCGGCGTTGTTGACCACGCCGTGCAGCGCGCCAAAGCGTCCGGCCGCCGCTTCGAACAGGGCAATCACATCCTCGTCGCTCGACACATCGCCCTGCACCGCCAGCGCATGGCCGCCGGCCTGCTCGATGAGCCCCACCGTCTCTTCCGCCGCCTGCCGATTGCCCCGATATTGCAGCGCGACAGACCACCCGCGTTGCGCACACAGCACCGCCGTGGCGCGACCGATACCCCGGCTCCCGCCGGTAATGACGATGGTCTTGGACATGCCGTCTCCCGATGTGTTGTTGTGTTCGCAATTGTGCCGAGATGCCGATGTTTTGGCATCGAGGGATGTGTCCGAATCCGGCGAACTCCTGCGACTCGACAGGGCTAGACTAGCTGCCGGCTTCCCCGATCACCACCATGCATCTCGACCACAACGCCTGCTACCACGCCGTGCAGTCGCGCGATCGCCGCTTCGACGGCTGGTTCTTCGTCGGTGTGACATCCACCGGCGTATATTGCCGCCCGGTTTGCGCGGTCCGCACGCCGCTGGAGAAGAACTGCCGCTTCTTCACCACGGCCGCCGCCGCCGAGCGCGCGGGTTTTCGGCCGTGCCTGCGCTGCAGGCCGGAACTGGCACCGGGCCACAGCCTGGCGGAAATGTCGTCCAACCTTGCACGGGCCGCCGCCCGCATGATCGACGAGGGCTTTCTGCAAGAGCACGACCTGGCCGCACTGGCCGCAGCCGTGGGCGTGACCGACCGCCACCTGCGCCGCATCTTCCGCGCCGAGTTCGACGTCTCGCCCATCGAATATGCGCAAACCCAGCGTCTGCTGCTCGCCAAACGGCTGCTGACCGATACCGCCATGCCCGTCGGCGATGTTGCCTTTGCAGCCGGTTTCGGGAGCGTCCGACGGCTGAACAGCGGCTTTAGCGAGCATTACGGCTTTGCTCCTACGCGCCTGCGTTCGCGCACGACGGCGCCCCGCGCCGAAGACGGCCCCACGCTCATGCTCGGCTACCGGCCGCCGTTTGCGTGGGACGCATTGCTTGCGTTTCTGCAGGCACGTGCAGTCGATGGCGTCGAGGTGGTCGACGCTGACAGCTACGCCCGCACAATTGCCGTCGACTACGGCGGCATGCGGCACATCGGCTGGCTGCACGCGCGCAATGTGCCGCAACGCCACGCAGTGGCGCTCACTTTGTCGCCCAGCCTGCTGCACGCCATGCCGCCGGTGCTGGCACGCGCGCGGCGGCTGTTTGACCTCGATTGCCGGCCCGATCTGGTCGACGCGCACCTCGGCACGCTGGCTGCCGAGACGCCCGGCCTGCGCGTGCCGGGCGCCGTGGACGGCTTCGAGATTGCCGTGCGCGCCATCGCCGGGCAGGTCATTTCGTTGGCGCAGGCGCGGCGCATTCTTTCGCGCATGACTGCCGCGTATGGCGTGCCATTGCAGCAATCGCGCGAAGGGCTGTTGGCGGCGTTCCCGAGCGCGGCTGCACTGGCGAACATCGACGCGCAGGCGCTGTCCGCGCAGACCGGTCTGCAGGCCAGCCGCGCTGCCGCCGTCGTCGAACTTGCCCGCGCCATCGACTGCGGCAGGCTGCGGCTCGAACCCCTGGTGCCGCTCGCCCCTACGCTGGCTGCCCTGCAAGCGCTGCCCGGTGTGGGCGAATGGACTGCGCAATACGTTGCCATGCGGGCGCTGAGCTGGCCGAACGCGTTTCCGCTGGGCGACTACGTCTTGCGCAAACGCCTTGCAGACGCCGACGGTACGTTGCCCGGGCGCCGCGCCATGATCGAGCGTGCCGAGCCCTGGGCGCCGTGGCGCGCGTATGCCGCCATGCATCTCTGGCACCGCGAGGTTGCGCTCCCCCAACCTGTATCGCATTGAAGAATCGACCGCCATGTACCGCCATATCTTTGCGTGCCCGCTCGGCGATCTGCTCTTGACCGCCACCGAGACTCACCTGACCGGCGCATTCTTTCCCGGCCAGAAAACGATTCCAATGAGCGTCGCGCGGATGTCGCCGGGCGCGGACATCCCGATCATCCGCGAGGCGCAGGCACAGTTCACGGCGTACTTTGCCGGCAAGCTGCACGACTTCGCTCTGCCGATGGCGCCTGAGGGCACGCCGTTCCAGCAAGACGTCTGGCACCTGCTGTGCGACATCGCATTCGGCAATCGCACCACCTACGGCCAGATCACCGCGCACCTCGGACTTTCCCGCGAGCATGCGCGCGCGGTCGGCACCGCCGTGGGCCGCAACCCGATCTCGATTGCCATCCCGTGCCACCGCGTGGTCGGCGCGGACGGCGCGCTCACAGGCTATGCCGGCGGGTTGCCCCGCAAGGCCGCGCTGCTGCGGATGGAAGGGCACCCCGCGCAGGTTGGCGAACGCCTGCCCATGCCCGGCGACGGCCGGCAAGGCTTGCTGGCGTTGCTGCCTGCATAAAAACCCAATCGCGCGGACAATGCGCGCACAACATCCCAACAACGATAACGAGACCCCCATGCGCCGCTCCGATGTGCTTGAACTCCTCACCCTCGCTGCCCTGTGGGGCGGCTCTTTCCTGTTCATGCGCGTTGCCGCGCCGCCCTTCGGACCGGTTGCATTGATCGCGTTGCGGGTGGCCATTGCCTCGTGCTTCCTCGTTCCGACGCTGGCCTTGCGCGGCGGCATGGGCGCACTGCGCACGCACTGGCCGCATCTGCTGGC
This sequence comes from Ralstonia pickettii, assembly GCF_016466415.2. Taxonomy (NCBI): domain Bacteria; kingdom Pseudomonadati; phylum Pseudomonadota; class Betaproteobacteria; order Burkholderiales; family Burkholderiaceae; genus Ralstonia; species Ralstonia pickettii. Next base: position 2,412,972 of record NZ_CP066771.1, read on the forward strand.
GGTGGGCGTGCTGAATTCGGCCATCCCGTTCTGCCTGTTCGCCTATGCCGAACTGACACTCACGGCGGGGTTCACCTCGGTGCTCAACGCCGCGGCCCCGCTGTTTGCCGCCATCGTCGCCTTCACTTGGCTAGGTGAGCGGATGTCCTCGCTGCGCGTGCTGGGATTGGCGATCGGCTTTGTCGGCGTGATCGTGCTGGTGGGCGGGTCGTCTGTCATCGACGCAAAGCAGGGCGGCGTGGCGGTGGCTGCAGCGCTGTCGGCCACCGTGCTGTACGGCGTGGCGAGCAGCTACACCAAGCGTTTCCTGACCGGCGTACCGCCGCTGGCCGTGGCGACCGGCAGCCAAGTGGCCGCCACCATCGTGCTTGCACCGCTGGCCTACTGGCTGTGGCCGGCGCAAACGCCCACCGGCGGCGTGTGGCTGCACGTCATCGCCCTGGGTATTGCATGCACGGGCGTCGCCTACATCCTCTTCTTCCGCCTTGTTGCGCATGTGGGCCCGACGCGCGCGGTGTCGGTCACTTTCCTGATCCCGGTATTCGGTGTGCTGTGGGGCATCCTGTTCCTGGGCGAGCAACTGACGTTGAACATGGTGATTGGCTGCGCCGTGATCCTGCTGGGGACGTCGCTGTCGACCGGCGTGTTCGCACCCGGCAAAAAAGCAGCTGCAAATGGCACCACCCCAGCAAGCGATAAAGATTCGCTCTTGCGTTCGGGCCGCTGAATGGCCAATGAGCGCACCGGCTGTCCGGGGCGCAATAGCTTGTTCAAAGTCCACTTGGAGCCGACGCTTAATTGCTCGGCTAAATTCATGGGCAATGCCGTTATTTCTTCTCTCCCCCGCGCGCATTGCGACGGACTTAATTCCGCCATTTGTAATGAATGCCACGCCACCGCCATCGCTCTGAAATTTATTCAATGGCCTGGGCATTGACTCCGCAGCGAGTATTAAAAAATCTGAAAAACTGAAGTAGATGCCTGAAACATCGACCAATGCGCACTCGATCTTAGCAATCCGATAATCCGATTTGAGAAAATTGCATCATCGAAATCGGATATCTCCGCGCGATGCGAAGATTTTCTTTGTTATGCTCGCCCTCGGTCGATGAGGGGCGTGCAAGGGAATGGCGCATTGACTGCAAAACCGTCAAATTCCCGATTGCCGGCGGGTTCTCCGCTGCACAGCCGACTACGCACGCTCCATCAAATACGTTGGATACGCGCATGCTGGACGTCTACCTGAACAAGCATCTGATCGGTCAGCTATCGTGCGGCCGCAGCGGTTGGGCGTTCGAATACGATGCACGCTGGCAGACTTCTTCGCAGGGCTTCGATCTGAGCCCGCACCTGCCGCGCGACGCCGGCATGATCGCCGACACGGCAAAAGCCCAGCCGGTACGCCACTTCTTTGAATACCTGCTGCCGGAAGCGGCGCGCAGCACGCCCAAGGCGGCGGCCGCGGCGCTGGAACATCTCGCACAAGCAGCGCCGCATCTGGATGGCCCGCTGGCCCTGGTGCCCAGCGGCCTCAAGCCATGCAGCGGCCGCGCCGACGGGCTGTCCGAACGCGATCTGGTGCTGCAGTTCCAGCAAACCGTTGGGCGCCCGCCCCGCAGCACGCCGCTGCGCGCGGCGGAACCTCGCGCACGCTACGGCACCGATACCGCAGAAGCTGCGGAAGAAATCAGCCTCCCTTTCCTGGCCTCGAATGGTCTGCCCGTGTCGATGTGGCTGGGCCGGTTTTCCGCGCCTGCCAATGCCGCGCAGTCGAGCCATTTTGTGCGGTTGGACTTTGGTGAAGGCGCGCACCTTCCGTACGCGACCATCAATCACTGCTGGGCCACGCTGTTGGGCCGCAGCATCGGGCTGGACACGCCGTTCATCGGCCTGCGTCAGTTTCCGGAAACCGCCGCCGTGGTGCAACGCCTCGATCGCACCTTGCGCTGCAAGAGCGACGACACCGCGCTGGTGCAGGCCCGCTATGTCGTCTCGGCGGTGCAGTTGCTGGGGCTCTCGCCCAAGTATCGCTTCCTGCCGATCACCGTCGAGCAGGTCGCGCAATGCGCCAGTCTGTGCGCGGACCCGGCTTCCGCGACGGCCGCGCTGTTCCGTTGGATGGTGTTTTGCCTGTTGATCGGCGGACGCAACGCCTCGGCTGGCACGCTGCATTTCCACATCGGTGCGGACGGCATCCGCCTGGCGGCGCACGATCACCTGTTCTGTGCGGCGGTCTACGCCAACGAATGGAATGCCGATGAACTCTCGCCGGACGCGCAAGCCCGCTATGAGGCCATCGACCAAGACGCGCTGCTCGCCCTGGCCGATCACCTCGGCTACGACGCCAGCCAGGCGCGCCGCGAGCTGCTGCGTCTGATCAGCATGCTGGCGCCGCAGTCGTCATTCGTGGCGACACATCTCTCGCAGGCGTTGGGACATTCACCGACGCGCGCAGCGGAGATCGACTTCCTCGCGCGCATCCATCGCCATGTGTCCGAGACGGCACGGCGGCTGGGCGGAAAGACAGCAGAAGTCTGAAACGCAAACGCGCGGCCACCGCAGGCGCTTAGAGCGCAGCCAGGCTGACCGAACCGTAGCGGGTGTAGCCGTGCGCGGCCAATGTATCCATGGCCTCGGCTTCCGCTCGGGCGAACGTCAGCGCGAGCGTGTCGGGGCTCCCCGCCCCGCTGGCGAAGGCTTGGTAGGCCGCGAACGCTTCGCGCGGCGACACACCACTGCGTTCAAGCACCCGCTGCGCGGCTTCCAGCGCCGCACGAATCGCCGTCTCCCCGGGCGGGGCATCGCGAAACGCTAGCTGTAGACAGGACGTCGTCGGATTCATCCGCGTTTCGATGTTCGATTCACTGAAACAGCACACCTGACCCAGTCTAGGAAAGCGCCTATCGAGTGCCAAGCGTGACGCTCATCCCTGAGCGCGCGTTTCCGTTTGCCGTCTGACCCGCAAGGACTGACTTGGGGATGCCCCCGGGTGCACATGCTCTGAATCACGTTGCATAATCGAATCAATTGACCAAGCAACGACTTTGTTGGCGCCACCACAACGACAGGAGACAACATGATCACGCCACCCATCCGTTTGAAACGTACTGCGCTCGCCTGGTTGCTGGCCGGTGCTGCCTTGCCGGCATTCGCACAGATTCCGTTCAGCCCCGGCGGTGCATCGTCCGCGCCAGCACAGGCTGCGCCCGCGGCGGGCGGGATCGACGTGGCGCAGATCAAGCCTGCGGTGGACGCGGCGGTCAATGCCGAATATGGGCAGCTCGACCTGCTCTACAAAGACATCCACGCGCACCCGGAACTGGCGTTTCAGGAAACGCGCACCGCTGCCAAGCTGGCCGAGCAGATGCGCAAGATCGGCTTTGACGTGACGGAGCATGTCGGCAAGACCGGCGTGGTGGCGGTCTATCGCAACGGGGCCGGCCCGACGATCCTGGTGCGCACCGAACTCGATGCGCTGCCGATGGAAGAGAAAACCGGCCTGCCCTACGCGAGCCACATCCACACGAAATGGCGCGGCGAAGACGTGGGCGTCGCGCATAGCTGCGGGCACGACCTGCACATGGCGTCGTGGGTGGGCACGGCGAAGACGCTGGTGTCGCTCAAGGATCGCTGGCACGGGACGCTCGTGTTCGTCGCACAGCCTGCCGAAGAAACCGTATCGGGCGCACAGAGCATGATCGACGACGGCTTCTTCAAGCGCTTCCCCAAGCCCGACTATGCGTTTGCGCTGCACACGGGCCCGGGGCCGTACGGTTCGATCGTCTTCAACAGCGGCCCGGTCACCTCCAACTCGGACGGGTTGGAAATTACGTTCAAAGGTCGTGGCGGGCACGGCTCCGCGCCTGACAAGACCATTGACCCGGTGATGATGGCGGCGCGCTTCGTGGTCGACCTGCAAAGCGTGATCAGCCGCGAGAAGGATCCGCAGGAATTTGGCGTGGTGAGCATCGGAGCCATCCAGGGCGGCAGCGCTGAGAACATCATCCCGGACAGCGTGCTGCTGCGCGGGACGATCCGTTCGTACAAGCCGGCGGTGCGCCAGAAGATGCTCGACGGTATCCGGCGCACGGCCAAGGCCGTCACCGAGATGTCGGGCGCGCCGGACGCCGATATCAAGATCACCGAAGGCGGCAAGGCGGTCAACAACGACCCGACCGTGGTCGCGCGCACCGAGGCGATGTTCAAAACCGCCTTCGGCAACGACCGCGTACTGCGCGTGCCGCCCATCACGGCCAGCGAAGATTTCTCGGCGTTTGTTGACGCGGGCATCCCGTCGATGTTCTTCTTCATCGGCGTGAACGATCCGCAGACATTCTTCGCCTCGCTCAAGCCGGGCGCCAAGCCGCTGCCGACCAATCATTCTCCGCTGTTCGCACCGGTGCCCGAACCGTCCATCAAGACGGGCGTGACGGCGATGTCGCTGGCAGTGCTCAATGCACTGCAATGGAACAAGGCGTCGGGCCAGTAAGCCGGCGTTGAGATGGGCGCGGCCCGCCTGGTCTCCGGGCGGCCGCGCCTTTTTGATTTTTCAGGAGGGGTTTCCATGTTCCACCGTTTCATCCGCACCAGCAGCGCCCTGCTGCTGTGCGCCTGTGCCGCGGCTCCCGCCCTGTCGCAAACCGCGCCAGCCACCAACCGTCTCGACGAAATCATCGCGCGCGGTACGCTCCGCGTCGGCACCACCGGCGACTACAAGCCGTTCACTTACAAGAATCCTGCCGATGGCCGCTTTATCGGCCTGGATGTCGAGATGGGGGAACGTCTGGCCAAGGCACTCGGCGTGAAGCTGGAAATCGTTCCAACCACGTGGTCGACGCTGATGCAGGACTTTGCGGCTGACCGCTACGACATCGCCATGAGCGGGGTGTCGGTCACGCTGGAGCGGCAGAAGAAGGCGTTCTATTCGATTCCGTATCAACGCGACGGCAAGACGCCGATCACGCGTTGCGAGAACCAGTCGAAATATCAGACGCTGGCGCAGATCGATCAGCCGAACGTGCGTGCCGTGGTCAACCCGGGCGGCACCAACGAGAAATTCGCGCGCGAACATCTGAAGCAGGCGCAGATTCGCGTGTATCCGGACAACGTGACCATCTTCAACGAGATCGTCGCCGGCCGCGCAGACCTGATGATGACTGACGCGGTCGAAACCAAGCTGCAGCAGAAGCTGCACCCGGAGCTGTGTGCCGTGCACCCGGAAGCGCCATTCGATTTTTCGGAGAAGGCCTACCTCCTGCCCCGCGACGTCGTGTTCAAGAACTTCGTCGACCAATGGCTGCGGCAGACGACCGAGAGCGGTGAATTCGCCAAGCGCTTTGATGCATGGCTGGCGTATCCGTGGAGTACACCGGCCAAGTAAGCGGCCTGAGCAGCGCTATGCGCGTGCGGTATGGCGCCCTCGCCGCACCGCCCATCAGCAGCCGAGGCACACGCCATTCAGCTGCGCGCCGTGGGGCCAGACCGTGCCGGACCAGACCGGCGCGGTCCTCACATACACCGCCGTGGCGGTCAGCGGACGGGTCCTGGCCGCCATGCTGGCGAAGCTGGCAAGCTCAGTGAAGACTGGTCCGATCGCCGTGTTGCAGAGCCAGCGCATCGCGCAGCAGTGCGTCGGTCATGTCACGCCCCAGGAGCGCCGGGTCGAAGCGCGCAGAAAAGCGCGTCGAGCATGACTCGACTTGCAGCACGACCTGGCCCGGCGGCAGCAGTTCAATGTCGACGTGGATGACCTCGTCGTCTTCGGTAAAGGAATGCAGCAGCGTCAGCGCACGGTAGCCGTCGGCGCGCTCTACGGCGGCCTCCGTCCAGGACGGCGCGAGTAGCGCACAGTTGACCAGCGTTTCGGGCTCGTCGGGGCGATACAGGTGCAGCCCCATCATCGTCGAAGCGGCATCGGCCACGCTGGACCATTCTGCCGCCGGAATCAGGTCACCCAGCAGGCGGATGTCGTCGACAGCCGTATCGGTCTGCACAAAGGCGGCACCCAGGAAGAACGCGGTCTCGTCGCGGAAACCACCCGCCACTGTGTTGCGCCACAGGCGGTGGCTGCTCTTGCTGCCCAGCGCCACTTGCGACAGCACTTTGGCCGCGCGTGCACCGTCGGCGCCCGACCACTGCTCCACCGCGCCGTGCGAGAACAGGCGATCGGCCATCACCAAGCCCACGCCCTCGGGCAACACGCGCTCTTTCAGCCACCCAGCCAGCACGTGCACACCGCTGAACGGCATGTCCGGACGCCCGATCGCATGCGCGCGCACACGGCCGTTTTCCGGCACGTGGAACGGCATGGCAAACAGCCTCGCCTGATAAGCGACGCCGTCAATCAAAAAACGGGCGATGGACGCGGTGGTGATGGACATGGTGACCTTCCTGCTGCAAGGGGCGGAAAACGCCGCCCGTACCTGCATCAACGACCATCCACGCCGAATGTTTAGCCGCCGCAAGGGGGGCTGACGGCAGGGGAATCCCCAAGGCTGTAACGCGACGCAACAATCCGCGCACATGAAGACAGGAATTTTTTGCCGCCGCCGTCGTCAGACCTTCGCATTAAGGGTTATCCCGCATGCCATATTCCCGTGTCAATTCAATGACTTATGTGCAGATTGCGGTGCTCGAACAGTCACAATTGTTCTTGATTTTTGAACAAAGAGTTTAATAGAACTGCTTTTTTACTGTTCGAGCAACGACTAAGCTTATGCCATCGCGTTACCGCACCGCAGCGAAAACTGCCCTGCGGCAATGCTCACCCCCCTGTTGTGGAGTCCATCATGAAGACCAAGAACCTGATTCTCGCCTCGCTGATCGCTGTTGCCGCAATTCCGGCCTTCGCTGCCGGCGTGCAAAACAAGGACCCGTACACCAACGGCCAGGCCGTGACGAAGGCTGACCCGTATACGGATGGCGCCCGCAAGGCAGACGTCTACACCGACGGCGCCGTGCGCAAGGCTGACCCGTACACGGATGGCGCGCTGCGCAAGGCCGATCCGTACACCGATGGCGCCCTGGTCGGCAAGGCTGACCCGTTCACCGACGGCCAATAAGTCGTCGATCGGCTGACCGTATCACCCTGTATCTCTCTCCCTCCCCGATGCCGGAGCCCGCGTTGGCACCGGCACCGGCTTACTGAGGCGGCCTTTCCGGCCGCTTTTTTTTCGCCTACACCCGCAGACCTCACTTGGCGAGCCCGGACTTTTCCCCCTCAAGGCTGCGGCCGCCTGTCCGATAGAAGAGAATGCATTCGTTGGCGGGACGCCTTTACTTGGACCCGTTGCGCAAAAACGTGCCCTCCCCGCCACGGCCCGATCTCTGAACATCAACATGCGCAAGCGCATCGCTATCGAACACCTGCGGGTGGGCATGTACCTCGACGAATTCGTCGGCTCCTGGCTGGAACACCCGTTCTGGCGGGCCCGTTTTCGCGTGGAAGATGCCGCCCAATTGCAACGCCTGCGTGCCAGCGGCGTGCGCGAGGTGTGGATCGACACCACGCGCGGCACCGACGTGGCCGCCGCCAACGCGGCACCTCCGGCCCCCGAAATGCCGGTGCCACCGGCCTGCTCCGCCGACGCCCACATTGCGCCCCGCCCCATCACGCATGCGGAAGAAATGCGCCGTGCCGCTCGCCTCATCAGTAAGGCGGAGGTCGCCGTCCAGGCTATGTTTGCCGATGCTCGCATGGGCCGCACGATCGAAGCGCGCGATGCACTGCCATTGGTGGAAGCCATTTCAGGCTCCGTCGACCGCCACCCGAGCGCGCTGACCAGCCTGGTGCGCCTGAAAGCGAAAGATCGCTACACGTTCCTGCATTCGGTAGCCGTGTGCGCGCTCATGGTGTCGCTTGGCCGTCAGCTAGGGCTGTCGGATGACGAAGTCCGCGATGCGGGCCTCGCCGGCCTGTTGCATGACATCGGCAAGATCGCGATTCCGCCCGAGGTGTTGAACAAGCCCGGTGCACTGACCGACGCTGAATTCCGCCACGTGATCGTCCACCCGCAGGCGGGCCACGACATCCTGACGGGCGACAGCAGCATGCGCGACATCGCGCTCGACGTCTGCCTGCACCACCACGAGCGCATGGACGGCACCGGCTATCCGCACAAGCTGGCTGGCGAAGGCATCTCGCTGTTCGCGCGCATGGGCGCCATCTGCGACGTGTATGACGCGGTCACGTCCGACCGCCCGTACAAGAAAGCGTGGGAAGCCGCCTACGCGGTGCAGCGCATGGTCGAATGGCGCGGCAACCATTTCGACCCGATGGTGTTCAACGCCTTCGTCAAGAGCGTGGGCATCTATCCGGTGGGTTCGCTCGTCCGGCTACGCTCGGGCCGGCTGGCGGTGGTCATGCAACATGCACCGGGCGCCTTGCTCACGCCCACGGTCAAGGTATTCTTCTCGATATCGTCGGGCACGCGGGTTGCGCCCGAACTCATCGATCTGGCGCAGACTGGCGACCAGATCGTTTCCCGAGAAGAACCCCGCGACTGGGGCCTGACCGACCTCAACGAACTTTGGATACACGGCGACTGATCCGTCATCCCTTTCTCCGGCGCCTGCTGGCATGTCTTGCGCTGGGCTGGCTGGCGTGCAGCACATCGGCCATTGCCGAGCCCCCTCTGCGCATCGGCTCCAAGCGCTTCACGGAGTCGTACGTGTTGGGCGAAATCCTCACGCAGACCGCAACCCCGCGTGGCCCCGCCGAACACGTACCCGGCCTGGGCAACACCGCCATCGTCTTTGCCGCGCTCAAGAACGGCAGCATCGACGTCTATCCGGATTACCTCGGCACCATCGCCGCTGAAATCCTGCACCTGCCCGCCGAGCAAGCGGCCAATCCCAATCAAGCCGCGCTGCTGGCCGACGTCAACCGCGGCCTGGCGCCGATGGGCCTGGGGGCCGGCGTGCCGCTCGGCTTTGAAGACACCTATGCGCTGGCCATGCGTGACGCCGATGCCGAGCGGGAGCACATCCGCACGCTGGCCGACCTGGCCACACATCCGTCGCTGCGGCTTGGCCTGTCGCACGAATTTCTCGGCCGCGCCGACGGCTGGCCGGCGATCGTCCAACGCTACAAGCTGCCGCAACGCCCGACAGGCCTCGACCACGGCGTTGCCTATGACGCGCTGCGCGCCAGCCAGGTCGACGTGATCGACATCTACTCCACCGACGCGAAGATCCGCCGCGAACACCTGCGGGTGCTCGACGACCCCGCGCACGTCTTCCCGCGCTACGACGCTGTACTGCTTTACCGCGCCGACGTTGCGCAGCGGCATCCGGCGCAATGGCAGGCGATCAGCGCGCTGACCGGGCGCATCGGGCGCGACGACATGGTGGCGATGAACGCGGCGGTCGAACTCGAAGGCCAGTCGTTCTCGCAAGCTGCGCAGCAGTTTCTCGCCGGGCATGGCAACGCGCTGGCCGCGACACCGGCTCGCGCGTTCTTCGGCCGGCTGACGGACGGCCTGGGGCGGCTCACGCAGCGTCATCTGATGCTGGTGGGCATCTCGACCGGCGTTGCCGTGCTGCTCGGCGTGCCGCTGGGCCTCATGGCAGCGCGTCGCCGCATCAAGCAGCCAATCCTTGCCGTCGTGGGCGTGTTGCAGACGATTCCGTCGCTCGCCTTGCTGGCGATGCTCATCCCGATCGTTGGGTCGATTGGCGTGGTGCCGGCGCTGATTGCGCTGGCGGTCTATGCGCTGCTGCCCATCGTGCGCAACACGATCGTCGGGCTGGAACAGGTGCCAGACGGCTTGCGCGATGCCGCGTTGGCGCTGGGGTTCACGCCCTCGCAACGCACGCGCGTTGTCGATCTTCCGCTGGCGCTGCCGGTCATCCTGGCTGGCGTCAAAACCGCCGCGGTCATCAGTGTGGGGACCGCGACTATCGCCGCGTTCATCGGCGCCGGCGGCTATGGCGAGCGCATCGCCACGGGGCTCGCCCTCAACGACAGCGCAACGCTGCTTGCCGGCGCCATTCCTGCCGCAGGGCTGGCGCTGCTCGTGCAGGCCGCGTTCGAGATGGCCGAATGGTGGCTGCGCCGACGACGCAGCGACACCCCGCTCCGCTGACGAGCACGCGCGCGGGCGTTCCATTACCATCGCGGACATTCCAGCCGCCTTGCCCGCCCCCGCTTATGACTACGCTTCCGTTTTCAACCGCCCTGCTCATCGCGGCGGCCGGCGTTTATGCCGGCGCCCAGAATGCCCTCGCGGGCGGCGGATCGTTCATCACGTTCCCCGCATTGCTGCTGGCCGGGCTCAACCCGCTCGGCGCCAACATGACCTCGACGATCGCGCTGTTCCCCAGCCAGATCACCTCGTCGATCGCGGGGCGAAAACTGGCCGGCGGCGTCGATGCCGGCGAGCATCACCTTTCGCTGCGGCAGCTCATTGTCATCAGTCTGGTGGGCGGCGTGCTCGGCGCGCTGTTGCTGCTGGCGACCCCACCTTCGTTCTTCGCCAAACTGGTGCCGTATCTCGTGCTGTTTGCAACCAGCGTGTTTGCGTGGGGCAGCTTCCGCCGCAAACCGCTGCATGCGGCATCGGGCATGTCGACCACCGCGCTCGCAACCGCCCAATTTGCGATTGCCATTTACGGCGGCTACTTCGGCGGCGGAATCGGCTTCCTGATGCTCGCCGCGCTCACGGTGGCCGGCCAGCAGGTGCGCATGGCGGGCGCGACCAAGAACGTGCTCGCCATGACGATGAATGCATCGGCCGTGGCAGTGTTTGCGTTCTCCCCGCAGGTCAACTGGGCGGCCGTGGTGGCGCTGGGCATCGGGGGCATCGCAGGCGGATTCGCCGGTGCGTGGCTGCTGCACCGGCTGCCGGAAAAAGTGCTGCGCGGCTTCGTGGTCATCGTCGGGATCATCCTGACGGTCTGGCTGTTCATGCGCGCTTGAATGCAGCGTCCGCTGGCGGCTTGACAGCGTTTGTCCGACAGGCGGTTCAGTCTGCGCCGACTGTCCGCCGGGTTGACGCTTCCCTATTGTGACGTTCGGGATGCACCTCGTGGCACGCGGCATGCGTGCCCTGAAGTCGACCCTGTTTCACAACAAGGAGAACGAGCATGCAAGCACGCAAGATGTCGAGTCTGGCCGCGGCGATCGCTGTGGCCGCCTGTGCGTGGATCGGCGCGGCGCCCGCGCAGGCCCAGCAGAAGGATCACAGCGCAGTGACGGGCGTCGACAGCCCGATGGAGGGCCCGCGCACCCAGGTACAGCGCAATGCCGATGCCGCTGCCAACCCCGGCTATCACAACACCGCGACCGGCGCACAGCCGGAAGCCACGCCCGGCACGCTCAAGCAGAAAGTCCACCGCGCGCACGTGAAGACCGACAAGTGGGTCGACAAGCACGTCACGCACCGCCACGGCAAGGGCACGTCGGCGGCGGAGTCATCGTCGGACCGCGCATTCTGGTCGCGTCGCGCCAACCAGTGCGACTCGCTGGTGGGGGAAGCCCAACGGGTCTGCCGCGAGCGTCGCTCTGACACCGGCAGCAGCGGTCAATAAACGCACCCTGCCCATGAAAAAGCCGACGTTGGCGCGTCGGCTTTTCATTGCGGCGGCGTCTGCGTCAGACGATGCCGGTGGCGTAAAACACGGCAATCACGAAGAACACCGCCAGCGTCTTGATGATCGTCACGCAGAACACATCGCGATACGCCTCGCGGTGCGTCAGGCCCGTGACAGCCAGCAGCGTGATCACGGCGCCATTGTGCGGCAGCGTGTCCATGCCGCCCGAGGCCATCGCGGCCACACGGTGCAGCACCTCCATCGGAATGCCCGTCGCCTGCGCTGCCTGCACAAACTGGTCGGCCATGGCCGCCAGTGCAATGCTCATGCCGCCCGATGCGGAACCGGTGATGCCGGCAAGGGTGCTCACCGTCACCGCTTCATTGACGAGCGGATTCGGAATCGCGCGCAGGCCATCGGCCAGCACCAGGAAACCCGGAAGCGCGGCGATCACGCCACCGAAACCGTATTCCGAAGCGGTGTTCATCGCGGCCAGCAAGGCGCCCGACACGGCCGCCTTGCTGCCGTCCGCAAAGCGGCCCTTCACCGCGCGGAAGCCAAATACGAGCACCACGATGATGCCGATCAACAGCGCCGCTTCCACGGCCCAGATCGCGGTCAGCTTGTCCGCTTCAACGGTCAGCGGCTTGGGCAGTCCGGGCAACGCAACGGTCACGACCTTGCCGTACCACGTCGGAATCCAGCGCGTGAACAGCAGGTTCATCACACCCACCAGCACCAGCGGCGACAGCGCGACGAGCGGGTGCGCCAGCGTGCCGGTCTCGGCCGTTTCGGGCTCGTTCACCAGCTTGGTCAGGCCGTGGTCATAGCCCTGGCCATAGCGCAGTGCCACGCGGCGGCGCCATTCCAGATACGACATGCCCACCACGATGATGAACAGCGCACCGATGGTACCCAGCCACGGCGCGGCCCAAGAGGTGGTGTGGAAGAACGTGGTCGGGATGATGTTTTGAATCTGGGGCGTGCCCGGCAGCGAATCCATCGTGAACGAGAACGCGCCCAGCGCGATCGTGCCCGGGATGAGGCGCTTGGGGATGTTGCCCTGGCGGAACATTTCCGCTGCAAACGGGTACACGGCGAACACCACCACGAACAGCGACACGCCGCCGTACGTCAGCAGCGCACACACCAGCACGATGGAGAGCATCGCCCGCTTGGCCCCCACCACGCGGATGACCGATGCAACGATGGAGCGCGAAAACCCCGACAGCTCGATCACCTTGCCGAAGACAGCACCGAGCAGGAACACCGGGAAATACAGTTTGACGAAGCCGACCATCTTCTCCATGAAGATGCCGGAGAACACCGGCGCCACAGCCGATGGATCAGTCAGCAGCACCGCGCCGAGTGCGGCCAGTGGTGCAAATAGGATGACGCTGTAGCCGCGATACGCGGCGAACATCAGGAACGCCAGCGCAGCCAGCACGATGATGACGGACATCGACAATCTCCTCGCATGCTTTTCTTTTAAGAGCGGAGGATTGTATGTCGCGATGCAGCAGATTCCGTTACGCAATCACGCGTATTGAACTGGCGGCGGAACTGGCGTTCGGGCGCGCCGGATGCGCGTCTTCGTCACGTTGACGATGACGATCAATGACGATGTCCCCAGCCTCCTTCGTGCCCCCAGCCCCCTCCATGGCCCCAACCGCGACCACCCCACCCGCGGCCACCCCAGCCGCGATGGCAGCCCCAGCAGCCGCCCCCGCCGATCCACACGCTGCCGAAAACCGGCGCCGGGTACACCGGCGCTGGGTAATAGGCCGGCCCGTAGTAGTAATAGAGGTCGTACGGATAGGACGGATACGCCGCCACTGGCGCAGGCGCCACGACTGCGGGGGCGATCGGGTTCCCGTAGGCGTCGTAATACGGCGCGACCACGCACCCCCCCAGCAAAACGACCGCGCATGCGACCACCACACCCGGCAGGATGGCGGCGCGACGGCCTGGTTGCGATGTCGGGGTCATCATGTGCTCCGTTGGATGCATGTGCATATGCGTTCGACAGTGTTTAGCCGCCTCAATTCCAAGGACTTCGCATGCCGCAGCACCGGATCGCTGCCGGATCACTTACCATGACCGCTTCGCCGCCCGGGCTGGGGAGAGATCGAGGCAGGCGATGTCCATAAAACACCGGAGGACACATCCATGCAAGCCACGGCAGCGCCCACCCAGGGCGATCGGGCACCGGCACCGGCCATCTCTGCGGCCACCCGACGCAAGGCCATCATCGCCGCCACGATCGGCAACGGCCTCGAATGGTTCGACTTTACGGTCTACAGCTTCTTCGCCGTCATCATCGCCAAGCTGTTCTTCCCCACCGGCAACGACTTCACCTCGTTCATGCTGACGGTCGCCACGTTTGGCGTGGGATTCTTCATGCGCCCGGTGGGCGCTGTCGTGCTAGGCATCTACGCCGACCGCGTCGGCCGCAAGGCTGCACTCACGCTCACCATCATGTTGATGGCGATCGGCACGGCCATCATCGGCCTTGCGCCGACGTACGCGCAAATCGGTATCGGCGCGCCCATCCTGATCGTGATCGCGCGGCTCATCCAGGGCTTCTCTGCTGGCGGTGAGGTCGGTGGCGCCACGGCGTTCCTGATCGAGTATTCACCGGACGAACGGCGCGGCTACTTCGCAAGCTGGCAGCAGGCGAGCCAGGGCATCTCGTTCATCCTGGGCGCCGCCATGGGTGCGATCGTCACGAACGGTCTGTCGCCGGAGCAAATCGATGCATGGGGCTGGCGCATTCCATTCCTGTTCGGCCTGCTGATCGGCCCGGTCGGCATGTACATCCGCTCGCACCTGCACGAGCCGCCGGCTTTCGAAGCACAGAAGGCAAAGGCGGCAAAGGAATCGCGTCTGGCACCGCTGTCGCAAGTGCTGCGCGATCATCCGCGTGAGGTGCTGGGTGGCCTGGGCGTGACGATTCTCTGGACCGTCTGCACCTACACGCTGGTGTTCTACATGCCGACGTATGCGAAGCAACAGCTAGGTCTGCCGCTAGGCGCGACATTCCAGTCGACAGCGCTGTGCGGGGCGATCATCTTCGTGCTGTGCCCGCTCATGGGCACCCTGTCCGACCGCATCGGGCGCAAGCGCATGCTGGGCACGGTGGCGCTGGTCATCGCAGCCGCGGCGTATCCGCTCTTCCACTGGCTCAACGTCCACCCGACGGTGCAGACACTGCTACAGGTGCAGGTGATCCTGGGTGTGTTGCTGGCGGCGTTCACGGGCCCGGCGCCGGCCGTGCTGGCCGAGCAGTTTCCGACGGCGGTGCGCTCCACCGGCCTGTCGATTTCATACAACCTGGCGGTCACCATCTTCGGTGGTTTCGCCCCGTTGATCGTGACGTGGCTGATTGCCAGTTCGGGCAGTAAGCTCGCACCGTCGTACTACGTGATGGCCGCGGCGATCATCAGCGTGCTTGCGCTGTCGCTGATGCACGACCGCACGGGCAAGCCGATCGAAAAGTAATGGCGTGAAATAGACGCAGACGACACAAGAGTGAACAACGGCCGGTGGATCACCCCACCGGCCGTTCGTCTTTTGCGCCGAGCAACGCCGCGTTCTCCAGCACGCGCACACCGGGCGCATCCACGCGCGCTGCCGTGACGAGCGCCGCCGCCACCGATTCCGCCGGCACCGGCCGCCACGTCCGGGGCACCATCCATCCGATTGCGGGCGACAGGGCTTGCGCAATGCGCTCGCCGAGGCGAAATTCCGTGCGCGCGCCGAGCAGCAGCGAGGGCCGGACCACCGTCACCGAAGGAAAGCCGATCGCCAGGATTTCCGCCTCCACTTCGCCCTTGCAGCGGTTGTAGAAAACGCGCGAGCGCGCGTCGGCACCCAACGCGCTCACCAGCAGAAAATGATGCGCGCCGGCAGCAAATGCGCGCCGCGCCAGATCAACCGGATACTCGACATCAACGCGCCGGAATGCTGCCTGGGAACCGGCCTGGCGGATGGTCGTGCCGAGCGCGCAGATGACGATGTCGGCGGCAAACGCAGGCTGCGTTTCTGCGGCATCCAGGCGATCGAAATCGACCACGCATTCGCGCAATCGACCCGGCGCGGCCTGCCCTGGTGTCAAGGCCCCGCGTCGGCGTACGAGGGCGGTCACGCTGCCTGCCCACGGCTGCGCGACCAGCCGACGCACTACCGCACGGCCCACCAGTCCGTTGGCGCCGGCCACCAGAACGGACGGTCCGCGCGGTTGCTCAGGCGCTTCGCCGCCCGCCGCGAAGCCTTGTCCGACAGGCATTTGCGCACTCGACATGATGTTCTCCATGAAGTTGGCACTGGCCCAGAAACACAGTGTACGGCGTCTGGAGAGCCGGTTGGCTGCCATGCCGCTTGCGCGGTTTCGGTGCGCTCCTCGCGTGAAGAACGCTGGCGGAAATGCAAACAAACGGCGTCGATATCAGGTGTTTCCCGGATGCCTTCCCGCAAACCCATACGGGGCAAGTGTCGGCTGCAAGCAACGGCCCGCAAACCCTTGCAGTTAGGGGATGTGCAACCCTTCACAACGGTGATATAAAACGGGTCGCAGTACAACGCTGTCCAACAAACCTGAAGTGGGGAACTGACATGACGACCAAATCCGAACTCGTAGCCGCCATTGCGAAAGACGCTGAACTGAGCAACGCCGCCGCTGAGCGCGCGCTGAACTCCGCGCTGGAAAACATCAAGAAGACCGTCGCCAAGGGCGGCACCATCACGCTGGTTGGCTTCGGTTCGTTCTCGTCGGGCAAGCGTGCTGCACGCACCGGCCGCAACCCGCGCACCGGCGAAGCCATCAAGATCCCGGCAACCAAGACCGTGAAGTTCACGGCTGGCAAGGGCTTCAAGGACGCCGTGAACAAGAAGAAGTAAGAGTCTTCTGCCGAGCCCCGGCATGCGTGCCGGGCCGGGAGACTTGCAAGGGACCCTACGGGGTCCCTTTTCTTTTGGTGCGTTTGATCTGGCAACGTCAGCCAACCGGCCACAAAGCCACCAGATAACCGACCGAACCGACACGCGCGATAACCGTATCCGGATCGCCCTCTGCATCGAGCCATGCAGCAGCCCCCTGCGGTACGTCGTCGGCGCCGATCGACAACACGCCGTGCACGCAATACACCAGCCATTGCATGCCCGCATGCAAGCGCGGCAGTGAACGACGCTCGCCGGCCGCAAGAGCGATGGCCTCGGCACGATGCGCCCAGGCGTCGCGCCGCGTCATCACGTTGAAATCCGACAGCGGTGCATCCAGCGTGGCATGCACATCGGCTTCACCGGGAAAGCGTGCGGGGGCCTCGCCGGGCGCGAGCGTCACGGCTTCGGCTTCGGCGCGGTGCATCGTCAGCCGGCCACCCGCGATCACCGCCAACGAGCGGTCAATGCCGGCGAAACGCGAGAACGGCCCGGCCGCATCCACCTGCGCAGTGCTCACGCGCCAGTCGAAATGGTCGAGCGTGGCGCCAGCCGGCGCGATGGCGATTTCAGTCGTGACGCCGCCGCCGTTCTTCCACGGCATGCGGCGCATTGCATCTGCAGGGATCAGTTTCATGAGCGGCGCAACAAGTGATACACCAGGCGCGCCGCAACGCGCACGGTGCGGCGATCCTGGTCGTATTCGGGATTGGTCTCGGCGATGTCTACCACGCGCACCTTGCCGGTCGCACAAACGTGCTGCACGAGGGCCTCGAGCACCGGAAGCGTGATGCCGTACGCTGCGGGCGCGGACACGCCGGGCGCCACGGCGGCGGCCAGCACATCCATGTCGATGGTCAGGTAGACGTGATCGGCATCAGCCAGCCATGCATCGAGATCGGCCATGCGCGCATCGAGGTGACGCTCCTGCATATCGGTATCTTCCACGTAGTGCGCGTGCAGCGCGTCGGCGCGGTCGAACAGCGCGGGCGTGTTCGACAGGCGGCTCACACCGAGGCAGCAATACGTCAGGTCGATACCGTGCGCAGCACAGTCTTCGGCGATCTGGTCGAACGGTGTGCCGGAGTTCCCGGGGCGACTCGTGCGCAGGTCGAAATGCGCATCGAAATTGACGACCGCCAGGCGCCCGCCCCCACCTTGTTTCTGCCAATGCTGACGCAGTCCTTGGTACGTGCCGAAAGCCACTTCGTGGCCGCCCCCGAGCAACACTGGCCGCGCGCCGGCATCGAGCAGTTCGCACACGCATTCCGCAAGTGCGGTTTGCGCGCGTTCCAGATCGCCGTCGTCACATGTGACATCGCCCGCATCGGCGAGCGCGGAAAGACCATGTGCAGGTACGTTGGCCAACGCACGGCGGATTTCACGCGGGCCCTGTGCCGCACCGGCCCGGCCGTGGTTTCGAACGACGCCCGCATCGCACGCAAACCCCAGCAGCGCAGGCACGCCGGACAACGTCGTCGCATCGGCCGACTGCACGATCTGGAACAGGCGCGTCACGTCACCGCGCTCGCCGGTGTCGTCACGCCCCTGCCAGACGGAGGCATCGAACATCGTCCTCATGCGCGTGTCAGCACCGCTTGCAGGAACGAACGCGTGCGCGCTTCCTTGGGCTCGCCAAAGATGACCGACGGCGGCCCGGCTTCGACGATGCCGCCGCCGTCCATCACCACCACCACGTCGGCCACTTCGCGTGCAAAGCCCATCTCGTGCGTGACCACGAGCATCGTCATGCCTTCCTTGGCGAGCACCTTCATCACCTGAAGCACTTCGCCAACCAGTTCTGGGTCAAGCGCGGAGGTCGGTTCGTCGAACAGCATCACCTTGGGCCGCATCGCCAGCGCACGCGCAATGGCCACGCGCTGCTTCTGTCCGCCCGACAGACTCGCGGGCATTGCGTCGGCCTTGTGTGCCAAGCCCACTTTCTGCAGCAGCTCGCGCGCTTCCGTCTCTGCTTCGTGCTTCGACTTGCCGCTCAGCATGCGCGGGCCAACGGTGACGTTGTGCAGCACCGAAAGATGCGGAAACAGGTTGAACGACTGGAACACCATGCCGACCTGCTGGCGCAACTGGTTCAGCTCGCCATCGGGCAATAGCGTGCCGTTGTCGATCAGGCGCTTGCCGCAGATGTCGATGGTGCCGCCTTCGGCTGTTTCCAGCCCGTTGCAGCAGCGCAGGAACGTGCTCTTGCCCGAGCCGCTGGGGCCGATGACGACCACCACCTGCGAGGCGTCGACATCAAAGTCGATGCCCTTGAGCACGGTGTGATCGCCATACGATTTGGTGAGCCCGCGGATCTCGATCATGGGCACATCCAACGCGGATTTGAGCGTTTGCGGATTCGCATTCGTTATGTTCATTGCACCATGCCTCCCGCACGGATGTTGCGCTCAAGCCGGTGCAGCAGATAGCTGGCGGCGCTGGTCAGCACCAGGTACACCAGCGCAATCGCCAGATACACCTCCAGCGAGCGATACGACACGCTGATGATCTTCTGCCCTTCGTGCATCAGGTCGTGAATCGTGAGCAGCGACACCAGCGCCGAGTTCTTGATCAGCGCGATGAACTCGTTACCAAGCGGCGGGATCATCCGCACCACGGCCTGCGGCAGGATGATCGCGCGCATCGACTGCGCCGACGACATGCCGATCGACCGTGCCGCCTCCATCTGCCCGCGATCCACCGACTGGATCGCACCGCGCACGATTTCCGACACATACGCGCCCGAATACACGCCCAGCCCCAGCACGCCGCACACAAACGCCGGCAGCAGGATGTCGAACTGCGGCAGCCCGAAGAACAGCAGGAAAAGTTGCACCAGCAGCGGCGTGCCACGGATGAACGTCACGTACACCGTACAGATGCCGTAGATGAATCGGCGGCGCGGGTTCAACCGCCCGATGCCGATCAGCAAGCCGAGCATGCAGCCGAGCACCAGCGCGGCGGCCGTCACCTCGACCGTGACGAGCGCACCGCGCAGGATGTCCGTCCAACCGGCCCAGACAGGAGAGAAATCCAGTTCCATCAATGTGTCCGTCGGTCGTTACTTGGCAGCGGCGCCAAACCACTTCTTGACGATCTGGTCGTACGTGCCGTCGGCCTTGATCTTGTCCAATGCCGCGTTCAACGCCTTGGTCAGCTCGGGCTGATCGCGACGCACGGCGATGCCGTATTCCTCGGCAGTCAGCGCGGGCTCAACCAGGCGCAGGCCCGGACGCGCCTTGACGTAATACGCGGCGGCGGGGCGGCCTGTGACGGCGGCATCGGCGCGGCCGATTTCGACGAGGTTGAACATCTGCTCGTTCTTTTCGACTTCCACGCGCTCGACCTTCGGATAGTTTTCCTTCAAGTAGTTGACCGACTTGGTACCGACCTGCACGCTGACCTTCTTGCCGTTCAGATCTGCCGGGGTCTTGATGGCCGTATTGCCTTGCTTGACCATCGCGACCAGGCCGCCGTGGTAGTACGGCACCGTAAAGTCCACCACCTTCTTGCGCTCTTCCGTGATGTAGATGCCCGAGATGGCCACGTCAAAGCGGCGAGAGATCAGGCCCGGCACGAGGCCCTTGAAATCGATGTCCGTCCATTCGACCGGGCGGCCCATGGTGCGGGCCAGTGCCTCGATCAGGTCCACATCAAAGCCGGTACGCTTGCCGTTTTCGACAAACTCCATCGGCGCGAACGTGGCATCGGTGGCGACGCGCAGCGGCTCTCCAGCAGCGTGCGCAGCGGTTGCGAAAGACGCCGCAGCGGACAACGCCACGGCACAAGCCAGCATCGAATGCATGAAATGACGACGATTCCCCATGAGTGGTCTCCTTGTGTGATGCATGTGGGGTGAAAGAACAACGAAGCGGAAAATTCGAAAATTCAGAGGTCCTGCAATCGCGCAGATATGGACGCGGCCGCTGCAACGGTCATGTCGATCAGGCGCTGCTCCTTGCCGCGCACGCGCGTTGCAGGCGCCATCAACGTAATGGAGCCGAGCGCGTGGCCGGGCAGCCGGAACACCGGCACGCTCACGCCCCAGACGCCCGGGTCGACCTCCCCTTCGGACAGCGCATAGCCCGCGGCGCGAATGTCGGAGAGTTCAGCTTGCAGTTGCGCCTGGGTGTCGGCATCGATGGCCAGCAGATCGGCAAGGATGGCGCGCGCCGCAGCGGGCGGCATGAACGCGAGCAATGACTTGGCAGAGGCGCCGGCCAGCAGCGGCACACCGCGCCCTTTCTCGAACGAGCAGCGCAGCGACTGCTGGCTCTCGACCATCTCCAGGCAGACGGCTTGGTCCTTTACGGCCACGACCAGCCCCACCGATTCGCCCGACTCTGCCACCAGCTTGGCCATGCCAATGCGCGCTTCCTGCACCAGATGCGAAGCGTGGTCGAAACCGAGTGCGAGCTGCAGGCTGATCGGACCCGGGGCATAGGTGCCGGCCGATTCCAGCACGAAGCCCCAGCGCTTGAGCATCGCCACCTGGCGGTACAGCGTGCTTTGCGGCAGGCCGGTCAGTTCGACCAGCTCGCGCGCCGCAACCGGGCGGCCGTGGCGCGCGATGGTGGCGAGCACCATCAGCACACGGTCCGAACCGCCCGTCGCGGCGGCGGATTGTGCTGGAGAAGGTGCCAGGCCCGGCTCGGTCATCGCGAAACTCCGTCGTGTGATGGTGCGACGGAGAATGCGACGATTTTCTCAATGGATCAACGCAACATTCCCACAAAGCGGGAATCACGCGCGAATTCAGTATTTACACCTAGGACGCCTCGGTCACATTTCCAGGTGCGCCCTCGTCCAGGCGCGCTTCCAGAAACGCGACCACGGCGTGAGCGGATACCTCGCTGCGGCACGTCGTCAGCGCGGCGTACAGCGGTGCGGCCAGGCCGTTGAGAAAGTCGATGGGCGCGTCCGGACCTTCGGCGAGATAGCGCTGCAAAGCCGAGAAGGCGCCGGCCTGGCTCAGGCGCCAGTCCGCAATCGAGGCCTGCCGCACGTGGCGCGGCGCAGCCGGCACCGGCTTGGGCGGCTGGGGCGCGGTCTTGATGGGCGCGTGGCTTGCGACATAGCCGTCGGCCATCAGGCGCGCGAGGTCTTCGGCGCGATCTTCAATGTCGGGGCCGGCGCTGCTCAACTGCGCCAGGATGTCCGCGGCGCAGCGCTCGCCATTGACCAGTAGCAGGATTGCCCGCTGCCGATGCGTGACGTGCCCGCTGCGCGCTTGCAGTTCCTGCGTGCCGCGCTCGGTGCGCGACAGGATATGGCTCAGATCCACCGTCCCCTCCCTTGTTTTTTTTGCCTCTGTTCGAAGAGAGGCCAGTCTAGAAAAACCCGGCGCTACGCGGACCATTAGAACGCCGTGTGGCGCGAGATACCGACTATCACGTGCGCGGCATTGCGTTCGTGCGGGCGAGGGGCATGGCCATCGACCGTCAAATGTCAATTGAAACCAGATCGACTCACGAGACCTTTATCGTCTGCGATTGGAAATCTACAGTGCAGCGCATTGCCACCCAAATGGAGTCTCACCATGTTCATTCGCCCCGCCCTGCTTGCCGCCGCCGTGCTGACGCTGCCCGCTGCCCTCGCCATCGCGCCCGCCGTTGCGGCAACGTCCGATGCCGATCTGATCCGCCCGGACCACGTCGCCGCAACCGACACGCCGCAGGCCGCGGCCGCCGTGCTGGCAGCGCGCCGCTACGCCACCTTCTGGCATACCGGCGATGCGCGCTATGCCACCGAAGCGCTGTCGCCGTCCTTTGTCGACCGCACGCTGCCAGCGGGGCGCGTGCAGGGCACGCAAGGTCCGCTCGACGCATCCAAGGCGTTCCGCACGGCCGTGCCGGACATGCGCGTGGAGATCGAAGACATGGTCGTCGCAGGTGACCGCGTCTCGGTGCACCTGCGCTTTCGCGGGCACTTCACCGGCGAGTTCGGCCGCACGCACGGGCAGAACCAGCCGATCGATTTCCAGGCCTTCGACCTGTACCGCATCGCCGACGGCAAGATCGCCGAGAACTGGCACCTTGAAGACAACCAGACGCTGCTGCGGCAGATGGGCCTTCAACCGTAATCCACACGGCTTCATTAACGCCCATTAACAGCCCTGCTCCCTGCGCCCGCTATGCTTCGGCCCAGCTTGCAAACCGCTGATGCGGCTGCCCAAGCGTCAGAAGAATCGAGCCAATCAACACACAAGAACATCTTCGGGAGAAGTCCATGGGAAAGGGGTTTCAGGGCGCGTTGCGCGCCTGCGCGGGCGCGCTCGCCTGCGCAGCGGTGCTCGGCGCAACCAGCTTGGCGGGCGCTACGGCTGCCCACGCACAGCAGGCCAGCGATCGGCAACAGGAAATGAAGCAGGCCTGGGCAGCCGCCAAGGCCGCTGCGAAGGTCGGCCCCAAGTCGATCGAACTGCGTGACCAGGCCACGCTCAAGATCGGCAAGGACGAGGTGTTCATTCCACAGCCGGCCGCGGGGCAGATCATGCACGCCATGGGCAACAGCAACAGCCCCGACATGCTCGGCCTGGTCATGCCCACTAGCGACGATGATGAGTGGATGGTCGTCGCCAAATATGAGGCGTCGGGTTACATCAAGGATGACGACGCCCGCGACTGGAACGTCGACGATCTGTACAAATCGCTCAAGGAAGGCACCGCTGCCGCCAACGAAGAGCGTGAGAAGCGCGGCATCCCCGCACTGGAAATCCAGGGCTGGGTCGAGCGTCCGCACTATGACGCCGCCACGCACCGCCTCATCTGGTCGATGGCTGCACGCTCCAAGGGCCAGCCGGCCGACGACCCCGGTGCGGTCAACTACAACACCTACGCATTGGGCCGCGACGGCTACATCAGCCTGAACCTGATCACCGGCCGCAACCACGTCGACGCCGACAAGCCCGCCGTGCAAAAGCTGCTCGCCGATCTCGATTTCAAAGACGGCAAGCGCTACACCGATTTCAACGCGAAGACCGATAAGGTGGCCGAGTACGGTCTGGCCGCGCTGGTCGGCGGCATCGCCGCCAAGAAGCTGGGCCTGTTTGCGGTGATCGCCGCGTTCCTGGCGAAGTTCGCCAAGGTGGCGATCCTGGCAGTGGCAGGCTTTGGAGCGGCCATGGCCAAGTTCTTCAAGCGCAAGCCGAGCGCATAAGCCGTGGCCAAGCTGCTGATCCTGCTGTTTTCAGGGTTGAAGTTCGGCAAGCTGCTGACCACCGGCGGCACGATGCTCCTGTCGGTGGCCGCCTATGCCTTCGTGTTCGGCTGGCGCTATGCGGTGGGTTTCGTGGTGTTGCTGTTCATCCACGAGATGGGCCACTTCATGGCGGCACGCCAGCGCGGGCTGGCCGTGGGAGCGCCCACCTTCATCCCCTTCGTGGGCGCGTGGATCGACCTGAAAGAGCAGCCGATGGATGTGGAAACCGAGGCCCATATCGGCCTGGCCGGGCCCGTCGCCGGCACGGTGGGCGCGATGCTCTGCTATGGGCTCGCACGCTACACCGACAGCCAGTTGCTGCTGGCCCTGGCCTACGCCGGCTGCTTCCTGAACCTGTTCAACCTGATCCCGCTCTCGCCGTTTGACGGTGGACGCATTACGGCGGTGCTGTCGCCGCGCATCTGGTTTTTGGGCGTGCCGGTGCTGGTGGCGCTGTTCGTCTGGCGGCCGAGTCCGATCCTGATCCTGATTGCGGTGTTGGCCGTGCCGCAGTTGATGAAGGCGTGGCGCTACGACCCACATGCGCCGGAAAACCGCGCGTACTACAGCATCTCAAACGAATCTCGCCTGACCTACACCGTGTATTACATCGGCTTGGTCGTGTTCCTGGCGATGATGAGCCACGAACTGCACGACATGCTCGGCAGCGTGCGCGCATAAAAAAACCTCCGCTGGTGCGGAGGCTTTTTCCTGAATCGCCGGGGCGATTCGCCTTAGGCGAAGTTCTTGGCAACGAAGTCCCAGTTGACCAGGTTCCAGAACGCCTCGACGTACTTCGGACGGGCGTTGCGGTAGTCGATGTAGTAAGCGTGTTCCCACACATCGCAGGTCAGTAGCGGCTTGGCGTCGGTCGTCAGCGGCGTGGCGGCGTTGGAGGTCGACACCAGATCCAGCGAGCCGTCGGCCTTCTTCACCAGCCAGGCCCAGCCCGAACCGAACGTGCCGATGGCCGTCTTGGTGAACTCTTCCTTGAACTTGTCGAAGCTGCCCCACTTGGCGTTGATGGCGTCAGCCAGCGCGCCGGTCGGAGCGCCACCGCCTTGCGGCTTCAGGCCGTTCCAGTAGAACGTGTGGTTCCAGACCTGTGCGGCGTTGTTGAACACACCGCCCGAGGACTTCTTGACGATGTCTTCCAGGCTCAGGTTCTCGAACTCGGTGCCCTTGATCAGGTTGTTCAGGTTCGTGACGTACGTCTGATGGTGCTTGCCGTAGTGGAACTCCAGCGTTTCCTTGGAGATGTGCGGCGCCAGAGCGTCTTGGGCGTACGGCAGCGGGGGGAGCGTGTGTTCCATTGTTCTTGCCTTCTGTGGGTTGTACAGGTTGGGAGCGACGATTGTAGGAGACTTGCAAAACCGGCGCAAACCGCAGGCTAAATAGTCGGAATACCCGCTAAACGCGTGCGGAATCGCGATCATTGCCGCTATAAGGTCATGCGCTGGTCACAGTTCGAGCTTCGGTTGCACCCGGGCGATTTCGATGTCGGCCGTGCCCTGCGCCAGCCTCGCCTCGATGTGCGTCCGGGCATGCAGTGCGTTCGGATCGCGGATGGCGTGGCCCTTGTCATCGAGCAGCACCGCATACCCGCGCTCCAGCGTGCGCTGCGGCGCCAGCAGTTCCAGGCCGGCATGCTGACGCGCCAGGCGTTCTTGGGCGCGAGACAGCGTGTCCCGCATGGCGCGTGCCAGCGTCGCTTCGGCTTGCTGGAGGCGCGTGCGCTCTCGCGTGGCATCCGGGCGCGCCGCGTTCAGGCGCATCGTCAGGAGACGCTGGAGATGTTCCGCGCGCTGCACGCGGCCGGTGAGGGCAAAGCGCAGACGGCCCTCCAGATGGGCGAGTTGCGTGCGGCGTTCGCGCATCTGCGCCTGCGGGCTGCGCAGGCGGCGCGCGAGCCAATCGACGGTCTGCGCGCGGCGATCGAGCTGCCGGCGGAACTGGGTCGACAGCGCATCCCAGTCACGCCCCACGTCGCGCAGCATGCGTGCACGGTCCGGGCTGACCAGTTCGGCCGCTGCCGTGGGCGTGGGCGCGCGTACGTCGGCCACAAAGTCGACGATGGTCACATCCGTCTCGTGCCCGACGCCTGCCACGATGGGAATGCCGGATGCGGCCACCGCACGCGCCACCGGCTCTTCGTTGAAGGCCCAGAGGTCTTCAATGCTGCCGCCGCCCCGGCACAGGATGACCACGTCGACCTCTGCCCGGGCATTAACCCGTTCCAGCATGGCGGCGATGCGCTCCGAGGCACCGGCGCCCTGCACCGGCACGGGATACACCACCACGGGCACATGCGGCGCACGCCGTCGCAGCGTGGTCAACACGTCGCGCAGGGCCGCCGCCTGCAGCGACGTCACCACGCCAATCGCGCGCGGATGCCGCGGCAGGGGCCGCTTGCGGCCAGGGTCAAACAGGCCTTGCCCCTCCAGCGCGGCCTTCAGCCGCAGGAAGGCCTCATACAGATTCCCAAGGCCGGCCCGGCGAATCGCTTCAACGCTCAGTTGCAGTTCGCCGCGTGCTTCATACAGGGTGACCAGGGCACGCACTTCGACCGCCTCGCCTTCGCGCGGCGTGAAATCGGCGTACTGGTTGCGGCCTTTGAACATCACGCAGCGGATCTGCGCGCCCGCGTCCTTGAGCGAGAAATACCAATGGCCGCTGCCCGCGCGCGTGAAGTTGGAAATCTCCCCGCGCACCCAGCCCAGCGGAAAGTTGCGTTCGAGCAGCCCGGCAATGCGGCGGTTCACCTCACTGACGGTCAGTACATCCTGCGAGCCCCGAGTCGGTGCAAACGCGGCGGCTGGGGCAGCCCCTACTTCAGGAGCAGATGCGGGCGTGGGCGCGGTCGCATCCATCCAGAAAGGTCGGCGGGAAGACGGTGGCGGAGTCATAAGTGGTGCAAGGAGCGCAAATCGATGAGGCCTGAAGGCGACATCTACCTTGAATAGGGGAGGCAACTCAAGCGAAGTGGGTCACCTGTCCACAGCATAACGCGCTTGTCAAGCTTGACAGCGGTCAGGTGACGCGCTCTGTGCATTTTGGCGCAACCCATTGATTTTTTTAGAAAAACCGCCCATGTCAAAATTTCAGCAGCGCAAGTAATTTCGTTCTGCGTCAAGCATTTAGCACGAGCGCCCCAAGGATGTTCACAAAGTTATCCACAGCATCGCTGGAAAACCGTGGTGTGACGCCTCGGCAGTGGATAAATCCGCCGTGGATTCTTACATGCGCGAGCCTCGTCTCCATGGTTTTTCGGGGGAAACAACGCTGCTCATTTTTTGAGCGCAGCATCGAGCACCCTTTTGAATCAGTCACTTAAGGTGTTTGTCCGGGCAATGTCCACAACCCATCCACAAGACTGTCCCGCGCGGGTGTGGATTTCCTCCTTCTCTGTCGCGGCGCGGGCCCGTTTTTCTCTGGATCAACGCCCAGACCACGTTTGCCTCATTTTTAGGCACCCCATCGCACTTCCTTTCATATCAAGCACTTAGCGTGCTTGTTGTGGCAATGTCCACAACCCATCCACAACACTGTCCCGCTGCAGTGTGGATTACCCGCTCTTCAGCACGGTCCGCCGGCTGTTTCGCCTGGATTGACACTGAAAAAGCCGGTTGCACATTTTTTGAGCAGGGCACCGAAGTGCCTTTCGCATCAAATACTTAGCTTGCTTGTCCGGGCAATGTCCACAACCCGTCCACAAGACTGTCCCGCCTGGCTGTGGATTGCGCGGCCCGCATCTTTCATGACAGCCCGTTGACCATCGCCTGCGCATGTCACGATGCTGCGCCATCGTGTTGCCGAGGCAGGTCCGACGCGCTAGAGTGCTGCCTGTTTTTGCCGCAACGGACAGCGTTCGGGGACGCGGACGGCACGAGCACACCATCAGAATCACATTCCTTTCACAACGACAAAACGGGTTGTCCAGTGTTTTCCATCATTCAAGCCGCCGGCTGGCCGATCTGGCCGCTGTTGATCGCCTCGGTGCTCGCACTCGCGCTCATCATCGAACGCTTCGTCGCCCTGCAACGCAAGAAGATCATTCCGCCCAAGGTCTATGACGAGGCGCTCGCCGTCGCGCATCAGCGCCGCGCCACCCCGGAAGTGGTGAACACGCTGGAGCAGGGATCGCCGCTGGGCCGCCTGCTGGCGGCTGCGCTGCGTCACGTGGTGCTGCATCCGAACACCTCGCGCGATGCCGCCAAGGAAGTGGTGGAAGAAGCCGGCCAGAACGTTGCCCACCGGCTCGAACGCTATCTCAACGCACTCGGCACGATTGCCTCGGTGGCGCCGCTGATGGGCCTGTTCGGCACGGTCGTCGGCATGATCGAGATCTTCGGCAGCCAGACCGCCGCCGGCACGAACCCGCAGGCGCTGGCGCACGGCATCTCGGTCGCGCTGTACAACACGGCGCTGGGCCTGGTGGTGGCCATCCCGACGCTGATCTTCTGGCGCTACTTCCGTGGCGTGGTCGATAACTACGTGGTCGAGCTGGAGCATCTCTCCACCACGTTCCTCGACGCGATCCTGCCGCCGCGGCGCGGTTGATCCGGGCCACGCCTTACTGGAAACAGCCATGCGCTTCCGCCCGCGCCGTGCCCGCGAAGAGCCGGAGATCAACCTGATCCCGCTGATCGACGTGCTGCTCGTGATCCTCATCTTCCTGATGATCACGACCACGTATTCCCGCTACACCGAACTGAAAGTCAACCTGCCGACCGCCGAGGCTGAAAAAGCCACCGAGCGCCCGGGCCAGATCGTCGTGTCCGTCACCGCCAACGGCGTCTACTCTGTCGACAAGCAAGTGCTCGACACGCGCGATGTCACCAGCCTGGCCGATGCGCTGCGCAATGCCGCGGGCAAGGCGGGCGGCCCCGAGCCCATCGTCATCGTCAACGCCGATGCTCAAGCCGCGCACCAGGCGGTGGTCAATGTCATGGAAGCCGCGCGCGTGGCCGGTCTGTCGCACCTGACCTTCGCCACGCAAACCGGCAACGCCCGCTAAGAGACCGCTTCTCAACCACCATCACGCATGCCCGTCGCCCAGCACCGTCTCGCCAGCTTCGTTACCCGCCAATGGCAGCAACGCGGCTGGTTTGCGTGGGTGATGTGGCCGCTGTCGTGGCTGTTTGGAGCGGTGAGCGCCCTGCGCCGGCTGCTGTTCCGCCTGGGCGTGCTGCGCTCGGTGCGGCTGCCGATGCCGGTGGTGGTGATCGGCAATGTCACCGTCGGCGGCGCCGGCAAGACGCCCGCCGTGATTGCGCTGGCGTCGGCGCTGGCTGAAGCCGGCCTGCGCCCGGGCATCGTCTCGCGCGGCTACGGCGCACAGCTGAAGCATCCGCGCCCCGTGCGCGAACATTCCCGTGCAGAAGACGTGGGCGATGAACCGCTGCTCATCGCCCGCGCCACTGATCTGCCGGTGTGGGTGTTCCCCGACCGCGTGCTGTGCGCGCAGACGCTGCTGGCCTCGCACCCGGGCTGCAACGTGATCGTCTGCGACGACGGCCTGCAGCACTACCGCCTGCGCCGCGATATCGAAATCATCGTGTTCGACACGCGCATGGGCGGCAACGGCTTCCTGCTGCCCGCCGGCCCGTTGCGCGAGCCGATGACGCGCCGCCGTGACGCCACGCTCATCAACGACCCGAACTACCGTGCCACACCCGACCGCCCGGACGTGTTCGGCATGCACCTCGAGCTGCAGGACGCCTACAACCTGGCCGACCCCGGGCTGCGGCGCCCGCTGGCTCAGTTCGCACGCATCGAAGGCGGTCAATTGCTGGCTGCAGCCGGCATCGGCAACCCCGAGCGCTTCTTCGCCTCGCTGCGCGCCGCCGGCCTCAAGCCGAGCACGCTGCCGCTGCCCGATCACTACGATTTCGCCGATAGCCCCTTCACCGACAGCCACGCCGAGGTCATCCTGATCACGGAAAAGGATGCCGTAAAATGCGGCCATCTCGACGACCCGCGCATCTGGGTGGTGCCGACCACACCGGTGGTCGACCCGGCGCTGGTCGAACAGGTCTGCCAGCGCGTGCGCGCCCTGGCCGATCGCGCAACGCTCAAGGCAAGCGCACAATAACGCCACCCTTCCGCTGTACCGGCGCGCCGCCCTCCGCCTTGAGCGGCCGCCACGGAGCCTCTACCGCCATGGACAATCGCCTGCTGGAAATCCTCGTCTGCCCGTTGTGCAAGGGCACGCTGCAACACGACCGCGCCAACAATGAACTGATCTGCCACGTCGACAAGCTGGCCTACCCGATCCGCGACGGCATCCCCGTCATGCTGGCCGATGAAGCACGCCAGACCGTGGAAGGCACGCCGGTCGATCCGGCCTGATACGAAGGTCGCCGTCATGTCGCACGCGCCGTTCATCGCTGTCATTCCCGCGCGGCTGGCGTCCACGCGGCTGCCCAACAAACCGCTGGCCGACATCGACGGCAAGCCGATGGTGGTGCGCGTGGCTGAACGCACGCATCAGTCATCCGCCGCGCGCGTGGTGGTTGCCACCGATGCAGCGTCGGTCGCCGACGCCTGCATGCAGCATCACGTGGAAGCCGTGCTCACGCGTGCCGACCACGCATCCGGCACCGACCGTCTGGCCGAAGTGGCCACCGTTCTGGGGCTGCCCGATGACGCCATCGTCGTGAACGTGCAAGGCGATGAGCCGCTGATCGCACCGACGCTGATCGACAACGTGGCCGCGCATCTGCGCGACCACCCCGACTGCGCCATCGCCACTGCTGCGCATCCGATCCACGACCCGGCCGACGTATTCAATCCAAATGTCGTCAAGGTGGTGCTCGACGCCGCCGATCGCGCACTGTTGTTCTCGCGCGCACCGCTGCCGTGGGCGCGCGACACTTGGACACCCGCGGTCATGGCGCAACCCGTTGCCGAGCGCCCGTTGCCGGCCATGCCCGTGCTGCGCCATATCGGCATCTACGCGTACCGCGCCGGGTTCCTGCGCCGCTTCCCGCAATTGGCTGCCGCCCCCATCGAGCAAACCGAACAGTTGGAGCAGCTACGCGCGATGTGGCACGGTGAGCGCATTGCTGTGCTGACCACCGATGACGCCCCCGCCGCCGGAGTCGACACCCCCGAAGACCTCGCCCGGGTGCGCGCTGCCTGGGCTGAACTCCTCGCGCAGGACGGCCCTTGAGGCCGCGATTTCTCTGAACTTTGCGCGCGGGGCTGCCAAAACCCCGGCCCCGCCATGGCATAATCGCGAGGACGACAAGCCGCATGACGGCGCCCACGCAGGCGCCACAGCGGCGACAGGGAGACAAATCGAGCCATGGGTGCCGCCGTCCGGCGGACGCCTGATTCCCCAGAGTCCGGTAAGGCTGGCGTCAACTTCGCCCGCTAGGCTGCCTGTTCGCGTCGATTGCGTCGCCATGGTTTTATCCGCAGGCGTATTGGGAATCCGCCCTCTTGGACCGATTCCCAACGCGCTTCACACAGCCTGACAGCGCGACAGGATTCGAAAACTTGAGGAACTCGTCAACATGCGGTTGATTCTGTTGGGCGCACCTGGCGCCGGCAAAGGTACGCAAGCCAAATTCATCTGCGAAAAATTCGGCATTCCGCAGATTTCCACCGGCGACATGCTGCGCGCGGCAGTCAAGGCCGGTACCCCGCTGGGTATCGAAGCAAAGAAGGTGATGGATGCCGGCGGCCTGGTATCGGATGACATCATCATCGGCCTCGTGAAAGACCGCCTGCAGCAGCCCGATTGCAAGAACGGCTACCTGTTCGACGGCTTCCCGCGCACCATTCCGCAAGCCGAAGCCATGAAGGACGCGGCCGTGGCAATCGACTACGTGCTGGAGATCGACGTGCCGTTCGACGCCATCATCGAGCGCATGAGCGGCCGTCGCGTGCACGTGGCGTCGGGCCGCACATACCACGTCAAGTACAACCCGCCCAAGACCGAAGGCGTGGACGATGAAACCGGCGAACCGCTGATCCAGCGCGACGACGACAAGGAAGAGACGGTGCGCAAGCGCCTGGACGTGTATGAGAACCAGACGCGTCCGCTGGTGGACTATTACTCGCAGTGGGCCGCCAACGGCAACAGCGCCGCCAAGGTCGCGCCGCCGAAGTACCGCAAGATCAGCGGCGTGGGCACCGTCGACGAAATCACGGCCCGCGTGTTCGGTGCGCTGCAGGACTGAGCACCCAGCAATACCCGCCAGGAAGAAAGGCGCCTCGATCATGAGGCGCTTTTTTTTTTGCTCGATCGCCGGCCGCTTCGCGCTAACATATGACGCTGAACTTGACGCGAACGTAAACGTCAAGTAACTCGCAATCCACACACGAGGAGACACGGCATGGAGATTCGCGATCAGGTATTCATCGTCACCGGCGGTGCGTCGGGACTGGGCGCCGGCACAGCACGCACGTTAGCGGAAGCCGGCGGCAAGGTGGTGATTGCAGACCTGAACGAAGCGGCCGGCACGGCGCTGGCGCAGGAACTGGGCGGTCGCTTCGTGCGCTGCAACGTCACGTCCGAAGCGGACGGGCAAGCCGTTGTAGAAGCCGCCACATCGCTTGGTACGCTGCGCGGGCTGGTGAACTGCGCCGGGATTGCCACGGCGTCGCGCACGGTGGGCAAGACGGGGCCGCACCCGCTGGACCAGTTCGCACGCGTGATCAACATCAACCTGATCGGCACGTTCAACATGATCCGGTTGGCAGCGACGGCCATGGCCAGCAATGCGCCTGATGCCGGCGGCGAGCGCGGCGTGATCATCAACACCGCATCGGTGGCGGCATTTGACGGGCAGATTGGCCAGGCCGCCTACGCGGCATCCAAGGGCGGTGTGGTGGCGATGACGCTGGCGATTGCACGTGACCTGTCGCGTGACGGCATCCGCGTGATGACGATTGCGCCGGGCATTTTCGAAACGCCGATGCTGCTCGGCATGCCGGCCGAAGTGCAGGACGCGCTGGGCAAGATGGTGCCGTTCCCGCCGCGCCTGGGTAAGCCGTCGGAATATGCGCAGCTCGCGCGTGCGATCGTTGAGAACCCGATGCTCAATGGTGAGACCATCCGCCTGGATGGCGCCATCCGCATGCAGCCGAAATAGGCGTGGCGATCAGGTCATGAGGCGGCGGGCAGCGCCATCCGGCGAATCATCTGCCACGCCGCTTCGGCCGCCGGAGACAACGACCGGTCATGTCGCCGCGCCAGCACGATCGCGCGCGTTTCCTTAGGCGACAACGGTACCGCGACCAATGGCGAAGAAGACGGCAGCGGCAACGACAGCGACGGCACCACGCCCGCGCCGATACCGGCTTCCACCATGCCGAATACGGCGCTGCTGTGACCCATCTCCTGCGCAACGTCCGGGTGAACGCCGTGGCGCAGGAAAATGCGGTCGATGAGCGGGCGGCTGCCCGAAGCATGGTCGAGCAGGACGACCGCCGTGCGATGCAAATCTTTCCAGCGCACACTGCTGCGCTGCGCGAACGGGTGATCCTTGCGACAGACGAGGCAGAACGGATCGACCAGCAGTGGCTCGGTCCATAGGCCTTCGGTATCGAGGGGTTCCACCACCACCCCAAAATCGGCTCCGCCTGTGCGGATCAATTGCAGCGTGTCGACCTGCACGGAGTCACGCACGATCATGCGGATGTCTGGATAGCGCACCGCGCACTCCGCCACGTAGACCGGCATCAACCGGGTCGACACGGTCGGACTGGACGCCACGACAACGCGGCCGCGCCGCTGCTCGCTCACCTGTCGCGCCTGTTGCAACGTGTCGTCCAGATCAGCGACGAGACGATCCAGCGCCGTCGCCAGCGAGCGGCCCACTTCCGTCAGCACGACTTCGCGGGTGGTGCGATCGAGCAGCTTCAAGCCCAGTTCGCCTTCCAGCTCGGAGATCGAGCGGCTCACGGCCGGCTGGGTCAGGCCGATGGTGTCGCCCGCCCGGCTGAAGCTGTGCGCGCGTGCCACCGCGAGAAAGACGCGCAACTGGCGCAACGTCACATTCATGCTGATAGCGTATGAATTGATTTGATCAATGCATTTGTATTCTAGATAGGGATGTTGTGCAATAGCGGCTATCCCGCCATCCAACCGCGCCGTCATGTAATGGTGACCGCGCACGCACATGAATATCCCGCTGTTGTCTCCGTTGTTGTCCCAGATCGATGGGTTCATCCGCGCCATGCTGGTGATGGTCGCGCTCGCCCTTTTCTTCCCGGCGCTTGGCGCGAGCGACGGCCCGCTGCGGCTGGACATTGTCACCATCGTCGGCGTATCGCTGGTGTTCTTCCTGCACGGCGCGGCACTCTCCCGCGAGAAGATCGTCGAAGGCGCGCGCAACTGGCGCCTGCATCTGTTCGTGCAGAGCTGCACCTTCATCCTGTTTCCGCTGATCGGCGCGGTCATCCTGTTTGCGTGCAAACCGTTCATTCCGGCTGAGCTGCTGCTGGGCGTGTTCTATCTGTGCGCGCTGCCATCCACGGTGTCGTCGTCGGTGGCGATGACAGCCATGGCCAAGGGGAACGTACCGGCCGCCATCTTCAACGCGACCATCTCGGGCCTGATCGGCATGATCGCCACCCCGCTGCTGATGAGCTTTGTGATCCAGGCGTCGGGCGCGGACCTGTCGGTGGGCAAGGCGCTGCTGGGCGTGGCAGAACAACTGCTGCTGCCGTTCGTGCTGGGTCAGTTGCTGCGCCCGGTGCTCGGCGGCTTCATCAACAAGCACAAGGCGATCATCAGCAAGGTCGACCGCGCGGTGATCCTGCTGATCGTCTTCAACTCGTTTGCCGATTCGACGCACGCAGGGGTGTGGTCGAAGTATCCGTGGGAGACGATCGTGGCGGTGGCCGTCATGAGCAGCGCGCTGCTGTTCGTCGTCCTGGGTGCGACGACATGGCTGTCGCGACGCGCGGGCTTCAACCTTGCCGACGAAATCACCGCCGTGTTCTGCGGCTCGAAGAAGAGCCTGGCGAACGGCGTGCCGATGGGGAAGATCCTGTTTGCCGGCAACTCCGCGCTCGGCCTGATTGTGCTGCCGCTGATGATCTATCACCAGTTGCAGCTGATTGTGTGCTCGACGCTCGCGCGCAGGTATGCGGATCGCGTGGCCCACGCCGAGAACAGCCCAGCTACCCCGGCGAGCCGCGTGGCTTGATCAAGGCAAGCGCGTCAGATTTTCGAATTCCGCTTCTGGCCAGTGGTAGGTGCGCACCCACGCGTGCCCGCCATCGGCCGTCTCCAGCCAGTCCCGGCTGACCGACACACCGCCCAGGGCTTCGTAGAAGCCGATCGCGGCGGTGTTCGCCTCGTACACCAGCAGATGTAACTGTGTGATGCCCTGAGCCACGGCCCAGCGCGCCGCTTCGCCCATCAGGCGCTTGCCGACACCATGGCCGCGTGACGTCGGCAGCAGATGCAGGTTGTCGACGAGCGCGCCCCATGGCGTATTGTCTTCACGCATGGCGCAGAGGAAACCGATGGTCTCGCCATCCAGATCGGCACACCACACGTATTGCCCGGCCACGGGTGCAGTCATGCGTTCGTGCCACTTCGCGTGCATCTCTGCGTTGGCCACGCCGTCGAGATACGCGTCGGACAGGACCCCGAGCCCGCGATACGCGGTCTGCCAGCTTCGCGTGTGGATGTCGGCGATGGTGCTGGCGTCAGACGCACCGCCTTCGCGTAGCACAAGCGTCGTCATGCGTCAGACGCCCGGGTTGCGCGATAACGGCGGGTTCTTGGCAAAGTAGGCGCGAATGCCGCGCAGGATCGCCTCGGCAAGCTGGTTCTGGTGCCCCAGGTCGTTGAGCTTGGCTTCCTCTTCCGGGTTGGAGATGAAGGCGGTCTCGACGAGGATCGACGGAATGTCGGGCGCCTTGAGCACCGCAAAGCCCGCCTGCTCCACCTGCCCCTTGTGCAGCCGGTTGATGCCGCCGATCTGGTCCAGCACGGCCTTGCCGACCTTCATGCTGTCGCCGATCTGGGCGGTGGTCGACAAATCCAACAGCACGCGCGTGACCTGGGCGTCTTTCGAGCCGAGATTGGCACCGCCGATCATGTCGGCGGCGTTTTCCTTGTTGGCGAGCCACTTGGCCTGCGCGCTGGAGGCGCCGCGATCCGAAAGCACGAACACCGAGGCACCGCGCGCTTCCGGGGTGACGAACGCATCGGCGTGGATGGAGACGAACAGGTCCGCCTGCACGCGGCGCGCCTTCTGCACGCGCACGCCCAGCGGGACGAAGTAGTCGGAATCGCGCGTCATCATGGCGCGCATGTTGGGCTGGGCGTCGATCTTGGCCTTGAGCATGCGAGCGATCGACAGCACCACGTCTTTCTCGTGTGTGCCTGCGCCGCCCGTGGCGCCCGGGTCTTCGCCGCCATGGCCGGGGTCGATGGCGACCGTAAGCAGGCGGCGCATGCGCGGGCCGCTCGACGGCGCACGCGGCACGGGTTGCTCGGGAAGGATCTCCAGCGGCGGCGTGTTCGGCGCGTTGGCGAGCGTCGACGGAGGATTCGTCGACGTGGAAGGCGGCGCCTTGCGAGGCGGTGTGCGGCTGGCAAGTGCCGGAGGTTGCGGCTCTTCGATCGCTGGCTTGGTAGGGCTTGCGCTGCTGTCGCGGCGTGCCAGCGCGGCGATCGGATCATCGTCATCCGACGGCGCCGGCATGGGCGTGCCGCCGGACGCAGCAAAGCGCTCCTGCTTGCCCTCGGTGGCCTGCACGAGCTGCATCAGCGGGTCGGGCGGGTTGGTCGGGTACAGGTCGAACACCAGCCGGTTCCGATAGCCGGCAATCGGCAGCAACGTGAACACCTGCGGGTTGACGCTTTCCTTCAGGTCGAACACCAGACGCACGACGCTCGGCCGGTTCTGACCCACGCGCACCTGGCGGATGTACGGATCGTTCGGCGCGATCTTGGCGACCAGCTCGCGCAAGGTCGGGTTCAGTTCGAGCCCGTCGATGTCGACCATCAGCCGATCCGGGTCCTTGATGAGCTGATGCGTGGCCTTGAGCGCGACGTCGGATTCGATCGTCACGCGTGTGTAGTCCTCGGCGGGCCACACGCGCACGGCGACGATGTTGGCGCCGCGCGCAATCTGCGGGCCCACCAGGCTCAGGATGACCGTGCCTGCGCCAGCCTTGGCCATGCGCGTGAGCCATTGGCGGCGGGCCTGGCTCGGCAGGTGGGGATCATCCGGTTGGTCGGTCGGCAGATGCTTGATCAGCATGGGAACAGGTGTTGCAACGACTGTAGAAGTTGAAGGCCGGTCTGTGTGCGTGCGCTCAGGCGTGCGGCGCGCGGTGCATGCTCAACGCCGTCCTCGTAGGTTTCGTGCACAACGTCGACCGATAAAGCGATGTGCAAGTCAGGCGTGCCCAGCAGCGCCTGCGCCTTCTCTGGCCATTCGACCAGACACAGCGCGGGTTCGGCAAAGCAATCGCGGAAGCCGGCGTCGGTCCACTCTTCCGGATCGGCAAAGCGATACAGATCGAAGTGATAGACCTTCTGCGTGCCCATAGTTCCGGCAACGTCGTAGGGCTCGACCAGCGTATAGGTGGGGCTGCGCACGCGCCCGGTGTGCCCGAGGCCGCGCAGGATGGCCCGTGAGAGCGTCGTCTTGCCCGCGCCCAGATCGCCGGAAAGCTGCACCTGCACGGGCCGCGCGCCCAATGCCCGCACGGCCTGCGCGAGCGCCGCACCAAAGGCCGACGTGGCCGCTTCATCGGTGAGCGAAAGCGTGCGCTCGGCGAGCGGAGGGGTCAGACCAGAAGGCGCGTCAGCAGGGAGCACGGTGGGCATTGCGTACAATTTGGGCATGTCCGCCACCCCCACGTCATCGCCCGAAACGAACCTGCATGCACGCCTGCCAGCCGATGCGGCCGGCATGCATGCGCTTGTCGCGCAGATTCGCTCCTGGGGTGCCGAACTCGGTTTCGATGCGGTCCGCATCGCCGATGTCGACCTGTCGCACGCTGAAGAAGGGCTCCAGACGTGGCTTGCGCAGGGGTTTCACGGTGACATGGATTATATGGCGAACCATGGCATGCTCCGCGCGCGCCCGGCTGAACTTGTTGCCGGAACGGTACGCGCCATCGTCGCGCGGATGCCGTATCTGCCACATCTGGCCGATCCGCAAACACCCGGCAGCGACTGGCGCACCATCGAGTGGGACCGCCTGCGCCGCCCTGAAGACGCCACCATCTCGCTCTACGCCCGGGGCCGCGACTATCACAAGGTGCTGCGCCAACGCCTGCAGAAGCTGGCGGAAAAAATTGCCGGTGCCATCGGGCCGTACGGCTTTCGCGTGTTCACCGATTCGGCACCGGTGCTGGAAGTCGCGCTCGCCACCAACGGCGGCCTGGGCTGGCGCGGCAAACACACGCTGCTGCTCGACCGCGATGCGGGCTCGATGTTCTTTCTCGGAGAAATCCTCGTCGACCTGCCGTTTCC
Source organism: Ralstonia pickettii (assembly GCF_016466415.2). Classification (NCBI taxonomy): domain Bacteria; kingdom Pseudomonadati; phylum Pseudomonadota; class Betaproteobacteria; order Burkholderiales; family Burkholderiaceae; genus Ralstonia; species Ralstonia pickettii. The sequence continues at coordinate 2,451,103 of NZ_CP066771.1, forward strand.
CGTTGATCCGCCCGTGGAGCCCCACTGCGGCAATTGCACGCGCTGCATCGACGTCTGCCCTACGCAGGCCATCGTCGCGCCATACACGGTGGATGCACGCCGTTGCATCTCGTATCTGACCATCGAGCATAAGGGGAGCATTCCGGTTGAGCTGCGCCCGGCGATGGGCAACCGCGTCTATGGCTGCGACGACTGCCAGCTCATCTGCCCGTGGAACAAGTTTGCCGTACCGGCCAACTTGGCGGACTTTGACGTGCGCAACGGACTGGACGCGGCTACGCTGGCTGAGCTGTTCAGCTGGACGGACACCGAATTCAACCAACGGCTCGAGGGCAGCCCCATCCGCCGCATCGGGCACGAGCGCTGGCTGCGCAACATTGCCGTGGCGATCGGCAACGCGCTGCGCGGGCCGCTGCTGGATACAACGCGCACGCTCCTGACGGCCGCCCTGCATGCACGCGCTGATGACGCGTCGGAACTCGTGCGTGAACACGTCGCATGGGCGCTCGCCCAATGACGTGAGCACTCCCTGTGACGCAACGTACCAGCGCATCAACACTGTGACGCGCGGTTAATCTGTTTTTTACGCTGCTTGCAGATTGTTTTAAAAACAAAACATTACGCCGCTAGCACAAACCAATGAATACCCCTTAATGCTGGCACAGGCAGGCCCTTATACCGCCTAGTACGCAAACGCTTGCGCATCAGGGCAGACACCAATTGTTTCTCAATAAAATATCGGGAAAATGGCGGCCTAATCCTAAACCGCTCACATCGATGTTTTCCGCTCTTGTTGATCTCCGTTGCGCATTGCAGGCTGCAATCCGTGTCCGCTCATCCTGGATTGCACGCGCGTGGCGCGACGGCATCCTTGGCGCATTGCTCTGCGCCGCGTGTGTGAGCCCGGCATGGTCCACGGTGAACGTCGAGGGGGTGCCCTTCGACGACGCCGCGCGCGTGGCCGGCCGCGAACTGCTGCTCAACGGTACGGGCCTGCGTTCGGTGTTCGTTATCAAAGGCTATGTCGCGGGTCTGTATCTGCCCGAGCGCGCAAAGAACGCGGCCGTCGTCCTCGGCATGAAAGGCCCGAAGCGGTTGCAGATTCATCCGTTGCGCAATGTGGGCGCCGACACGTTCATCCACGCATTGAACGACGGCATCCATCGCAACCAGACCGAAATTCAAATGCAGAAGCTCGCCGACCGCCTGACGCAGTTGGAAGACGCGATGCGCCAGATCGGCTCCACCAAGCGCGGCGACACCATCAACTTCGACTACGCCCCCGATGCTGGTACCACCATCAGCATCAATGGCGTGGCGCGCACCAAGGCCATCCCCGGCGAAGATTTCTACCAGGCCGTGCTCAGCATCTTCATCGGCAACAGCCCGGTGGACCGCGAGCTGAAAAACGGGTTGCTCGGAAGCTGACAGCCTGACGATCGGCATTTCAGGGTTTCCCCGGTCGCCGCGTGGTTGGCGTTTGCAGTTGTGCTATTCAGCAGATTCCTACAAGAACGCAGAACGCGCACCAAGCCACAAGGAGGATGACGATGCCCAAGGGACGACTGATCGCCAACCTGATCGGCGCCGCAGGCATGGCGTTGTGCGGTCCAGCACTGGCCGACAACTACCCCGCCAAGCCGCTCAAGCTGATCATTCCATTTCCGCCGGGCGGCACGACCGACATCGTCGGGCGCAGCGTGGCCGATCAGCTATCGAAGGTGCTGGGCCAGGCCGTGGTCGTGGAAAACAAGGGCGGCGGCGGCGGGTCGATCGGCGCCGATGCCATCGCCAAGGCCGCGCCGGATGGCTACACGATTGGCATCGCCACCGTCTCCACGCATGCGGTCAACCCGGCGTGCAACCCGAAGCTTTCGTACGACCCGCTGAAGGATTTCAAGCCGATCACCAATCTGGCCACGGTGGCCAACGTGATTGCGGTCAACCCAACCTTTCCGGCCAAGAACTACAAGGAATTTGTCGCGGCGCTGACGGCCAACCCCGGCAAATATTCGTTCGCGACATCCGGCACCTGCGGCATCGGCCACATGCTGGGTGAAGCGTTCAAGGTGCTAACCAAAACGCAGATGGTCCATGTGCCGTATCGCGGTGCGGGCCCGGCGCTGAACGACGTGCTGGCCAACCAGGTGCCGATCATGGTCGACAACCTGCCCTCGTCCATGCAGTTCATCAAGAGCGGCAAGCTGCGGCCGATCGTGGTGGCGTGGAACAAGCGCATCGATAGCCTGCCCGACGTGCCGACCTTTGCCGAAGTCGGCCTAAAAGATGCAAACGACCCTGCGTGGTACGGACTCGTCGCGCCGGCCGGCACACCGGACGAGGTCATTCGCAAGCTCAACGAAGCTTCGGTCAAGGCGCTGAGAGAACCGGGCCTGGTCGATCGATTTCGCGGCGCCGGTGCCGAGCCTGTGGGCAACACGCCGCAGCAATACACGGCCGAAATCAAGCGCGAATTCGAAAAGATGCGCACCCTCGTCAAGCAGCAGAACATCAAGCTGGAGCAGTAACGCTGCCCGCCCGGGGGCCTGTGCTAGATTCGCAGGATTGTTTTCAGCGCCGGCCTCCGTCATGCCATCCCCTTTCGACGCCGTTCTCGAAGCGCCCTTCGGCAAGCTGGGCGTGCGCGTGGCCAACGGTGCGCTGCGCGAACTCGCTTATCTGCCCGAAAGTACGCCGACTGTCGATTCATCCGACGCGTTGATCGCCAGGCTGGCTCGCCAGCTCGACGCGTACTACATTGACGCGCGTGCGACATTCGACATCCCGCTCGCACCCGCCGGCACAGATTTCCAGCTCCGCGTGTGGCAGGCCATCAGCGCCATCCCGTGCGGCAGTGTCATCACTTACGGCACCATCGCGCAACAGATCGGCAGCGTGCCACGCGCGGTCGGACAGGCATGCGGTGACAACTGGTTCCCCATCCTCATTCCGTGCCACCGCGTGGTGAGTGCGTCCGGCATCGGCGGGTTTTCGCATCACACGGATGGCTACCTGTTGAACATCAAGCACTGGCTGCTGCGCCACGAAGGCGTGATGCTGATATGAGAAAGGCCGCACGGAAAGACGCCGAAGCGCCGTCCCTGCCGCCGCAAAGCGCAGATGCCATCCAGCGTTTTTGTGACGCGCTGTGGCTGGAGGATGGCCTCGCCCGCAATACGCTCGATGCGTACCGGCGCGACCTCACGCTCTACGCGCACTGGCTCGCCGAGCGCAACAAGTCCATCGCCGAAACCGAAGACGATGACCTGGCTGACTACTTTGCCGCACGCCATGCCGAGAGCCGTGCATCGTCGGCCAACCGGCGCCGCACTGTCTTCAAGCGCTTCTTCCAGTGGGCGCTGCGCGAGCACGTGGTGAGCACCGATCCGTCGCGCCTGCTGCCGACGGCCAAGCAGCCGCCCCGCTTTCCGAAGACGCTGTCCGAAACGCAAGTCGAGGCGCTCATCGACGCGCCGGATGTCGACACGCCGCTCGGCCTGCGCGACCGCGCGATGATCGAGCTGATGTATGCGAGCGGGCTGCGCGTGTCGGAAATCGTCGCGCTGAAAACGGTGGAAGTCGGCCTGAACGAGGGCGTGGTTCGCGTGGTCGGCGGCAAGGGCGGCAAGGACCGTCTGGTGCCGTTCGGCGCCGAAGCGGGCGACTGGCTGCGGCGTTATTTACGCGATGGCCGCACGGCGCTGCTGGGTGAACGTACGGCTGACGCGCTGTTCGTGACCGCACGCGGCGAAGGCATGACGCGCCAGGCGTTCTGGTACCTCATCAAACGCTATGCGCTGCTCGCCGACATTCACGCGCCGTTGTCTCCGCATACGTTGCGGCACGCGTTTGCCACGCACCTGCTCAACCACGGCGCAGACTTGCGCGTCGTGCAGATGCTGCTCGGCCACGCGGACATTTCCACCACGCAGATCTACACCCACGTCGCGCGCGAGCGGCTGCGCACACTCCATGCGCAGCACCATCCACGCGGATAGCGACCGTTCTCCTTGCCCCGTATGAGCAAGTCAAAGCACGTTTCCGAGACGCCCGCCACCCTGTATCTCAAGGCGCATGGCGTCGCTTTCACCGAACACACCTACGACTATGTCGACAAGGGCGGCACAACAGAGTCGTCGCGCCAGTTGGGCGTGGACGAGCACCACGTCATCAAGACGCTGGTAATGGAAGACGAGCATGCCAAGCCGCTGATCGTGCTGATGCACGGCGATTGTTCGGTCTCGACCAAGAACCTCGCACGCCAGACCGGCCGCAAGTCCGTACAGCCCTGCAAGCCCGAAGTGGCGCAGCGGCACAGCGGCTATCTCGTCGGCGGCACGTCCCCATTTGGGGTGCGCAAGGCGATGCCGGTGTATGTGGAGGCGAGCGTGCTGGAGCTTGAGCGCATCTACATCAACGGCGGCAGGCGGGGCTTTCTCGTGAGCCTCGCGCCGAGCGTGCTGACGACCGTGCTGAACGCGCAGCCCGTCAACTGTGCAAACCCCGATTGAAACGAGCGCGGCGGCTGGGGCAACCTATGCGGCACGCTACAATCCCGCAGCCTGATTTCATCGATTTCCTATGTCTCCAGTCGTCGTAACCGTCATTTTTTCCCTGGCCGCCTACCTGATCGGCTCGATCTCGTTCGCCGTGGTGGTCAGCCGCGCGATGGGTCTGGCAGACCCGCGTACCTACGGCTCGGGCAACCCCGGCGCCACCAACGTGCTGCGCTCGGGCAATAAGAAGGCGGCCATTCTCACGCTGCTCGGCGATGCGGCCAAGGGCTGGCTGGCGGTGTGGCTGGCGCAATGGCTGGCGGCGCGCTTTGGCGTGGACGAAACCGGCATCGCCCTGGTGGTGATCGCCGTGTTCCTGGGCCACCTGTTTCCGGTGTTCCACCGCTTTGAGGGCGGCAAGGGCGTGGCCACGGCGGCAGGCATTCTGCTCGCACTGAACGTGTGGCTCGGGCTGGCCACGCTGGCCACGTGGCTCATCATCGCCGTGTTCTTCCGCTATTCGTCATTGGCGGCGCTGGTGTCGGCGGTGTTCGCGCCGTTCTTCTATGTGCTGATGAACGGCTTCGACTGGATTGCCGGCGCGGTTGCGCTGATGGCCGTGCTGCTCATCGCGCGCCACCGCGCCAATATCGCCAAGCTGCTCGCTGGCAAGGAAAGCCGCATCGGCGAGAAAAAGAAAACAGCTTAATTTCGCAACTCGGCGCGCACCGAATGCGCGCGCCGATGTGCTCCCGGCGGCCGCCCCGTATGCCGCCGGATCAGTCGCCGAAAGGCGGACATGTCCTGATAGCCGCACTGCTCGGCAATCGTCGTCAGGCTCAGCGTGCTGACTTCCAGCAGGTGACACGCGCGCTCCACGCGCAACCGGTGCAGCAATTGCAGCGGCGACATCCCGACCGTTTTCGCGAAATGCCGCAGCAAGGTCCGCTCGCTGGTTGAGGCCGCGGCCGCGAGTGCTTCCAGGTCAAACGGTTCGTGCAGATGCTGCTGCAGGTATCGGCGCGCGCGCAGCACGACGCTGTCGCGAATGGCCGGTTTGCTGCGCAGCCATATGCCGATGGCCTCGCCGCGCGACGGGTGGTCGAGCGCCGTATTGCCCAGTGTGCGCGCGAGCCGCGCATCCGCCAATCGCGCAACCACGCGGTGCATGAGCGCCACGCCATGTTCCATTGCCCGTGCGGTGATGACGTTGCCGCTGCTGACAATGGCCTGTGCCGGCACGACCTTCAGACTGGGAAAATTGCCCTGCACCCACCCGGCAATCAGCCACGTGACGGTCAGGCGCTGCCCGGGCGGCAGCACGTCGGCCAACATCGCCACCCCCGTGAACGGCGACGCCACGAGCCGCCCGGCCTGCAGATAACGGCGGATGGTGGAGCGCTCCGCGTCCAGCAGGGCCAGACGCTGCTCCAAGGTGCCGATGTGGTCGAAATGCAGCGGGGGGACGATCAACGCGTCACCCAACTGCACGTCGTCTTGCGGTAGGGCCTCACAACTGCAAGCGAGCGTCTCTGCAGCCGCCTGCCAACGCGCCGGGTCCCGCGCGACGAGCCGCCAGCCGAACACCGGCGTCTTGGCGGCATTGGCGCGCTTGCCGGCCTGCATGGAAGCCAGCGCATTGGCCACGCCAAGCGTGTCGGAAGCCGTGGCCAGCATAGAGAAACCAGCGTCAGGGAAAGTCAGCAAGTCGATTTTCGGCATGCCGCAGTATAGGTCCGGGCGGCAATACGCGTGGCGATATTGCCCCGAATTCTGGCGGGAATACCTCTTTCGAATCGGACCCGCCCGATTGACGATGCCGCGGTGGCTGCGCACTGACGCAACCGCCCATAACAACATCGACATCAGGAGACAACGCACGATGCAGCGATTCATGCAGGGATTCGCGCGCGGCGCGCTTGCCATGGCCGCGCTTGCGGCGCTGGCCGGCTGCGCAAGCACAGGCAGCGGCTGGGCCACGCCTTCGGAAACCGGCCTCTCGGCTGACATCAGCCGCACCCGCTTCGGCATTCCCCACATCCGCGCCAACGATTACGCCGGCCTCGGCTTCGGCATGGCCTACGCTTATGCGCAGGACAACATCTGTTTGCTGGCCGACCAGGTCGTCACTGTCAACGGCGAACGTTCGAAGACGTTCGGGCCGGACGGCACGGTCGTGGTGTCGTTCAAGCCGGTGCCGAACACCCAAGCCGACGCCTTCTTCAAGGGCGCATTCGACGAAGCTGGCTTGCGCGCCGGCTATGCACAGATGTCGCCTGAAGCGCGCGAGCTGCTGCGCGGCTACATCGCGGGCTACAACCGCTATCTGAAAGACACGCCGGCCGCAAGCCGCCCGGCCGCCTGCCGCAATGCCGACTGGGTGCGCCCGCTTACGGTGGCCGACATGATGTTGATGGGCGAAGAAAAGGCCATCCAGGCAAGCGCGGGCGCCATGCTGCAAAGCATCGTCGCCGCGCAGCCGCCGGGCGGTGCGCCCGCCTCCGCGGTCGTTCCGCCGCATGCCGTCGACACCGCCGCGCTCGACCGCGATCTGCAGCTGCGCGACATGCCGATCGGCTCCAACGGCTGGGCCTTCGGCAAGGCCGCCACGGACAACGGTCGCGGTGTGCTGCTCGGCAACCCGCACTTCCCGTGGACGACCACCAATCGCTTCTACCAAGTCCACCTGACCGTGCCTGGCAAGCTAGACGTGATGGGCGCGTCGATTGCCGCCTTCCCCGTCGTCAGCATCGGCTTCAACAAAGACGTGGCGTGGACGCACACCGTTTCCACGGGCCGCCGCTTCACGCTGTTCGAGCTGAAGCTGGCCGAGAACGACCCGACCACCTACCTGATCGACGGCAAGCCGCACAAGATGACCACGCGCACCGTGGCCTTTGACGTGAAGCTGCCGGACGGCCGCCTCGAGCGCCGCACCCACACCTTCTACAACACGGTGTACGGCCCCGTGCTGTCGATGCCCGCCGGTGGCATGCCGTGGACGTCGCAGAAGGCCTACACGCTTCGCGACGCCAATCGCAACAACACGCGTTCCATCGATACGTGGCTGCATATCGCACAGGCCACGGACGTGGCGGGCATCCGGCAGGCCATCGGCAACCTCGGCATTCCGTGGGTGAACACGATTGCCACCGACCGCAACGGCCGCGCGCTGTTTGCCGATGTGTCGACCACGCCGGATGTATCGGCTGAAGCCCTCAAGCGTTGCGCGCCGTCGCCGCTGGCGGACAAGCTCTTCAAGGGCGCGGGGCTGGTGCTGCTCGACGGCTCACGCAGTGCGTGCGACTGGCAGGTCGATCCGGCCTCGCCCGTGCCGGGCCTCGTGGCGCCAGCGCGCATGCCGGTGCTCGAACGCGATGACTACGTCGCCAACAGCAACGACAGCTCGTGGCTGACCAACCCGGCGCAGAGGCTGACCGGCTTCTCGCCGGTGATGGGTTCGACCGACGTGCCGCAACGCCTGCGCACCCGCATCGGCATCATCGAAATCGAGCGCCGCCTGAACGGCACCGACGGGCTGCCCGGCAACAAGGTCGATGTGCCGAACCTGCAGGCGATGATCTTCCGCGACGCAAACCTCGCCGGCCACCTCGTGCGCGACGATCTGCTGGCCGCCTGCAAAGGCACGTCCGATCTCGACGCCGATGTACGCGACGGCTGCGCCGCCCTGGCGCAATGGAACCTCACGGACAACGTCGACGCGCGCGCTGCGCACCTGTTCCGCGAGTTCTGGATGCGCGCCAAGGACATCCCGCACGTCTATGCGATCGACTTCAACCCGGCGGATCCTGTCCACACGCCGCGCAGCCTGCGCATGAGCGATGCAGCCGTACGCACGGCCGTGTTCAAAGCGTTGAAGGATGCCGTGGGCGCCGTCCGCACGGCCGGCTTTGCGCTCGATGCGCCGTTGAGCGCTGTGCAGGCGGCACACGCGCCCGGCGGGGACATCGCCCTGCACGGCGGGGAGGAGTACGAAGGCGTGCTGAACAAGCTGCAGAGCATGCCGATCGGACCGAAGGGCCTGCAGGTGTATTTCGGCACGAGCTACATCCAGACCGTCACGTTCGACGATCAGGGCCCCGTGGCCGATGCGCTTCTGACCTACGGTGAATCGACCGATCCGGCCTCGCCGCATGCGTTCGACCAGATGCGCGAGTTCTCGGCCAAGCGCTGGAACCGGTTGCCGTTTTCAGAAGCCGCCATCGCCGCCGATCCGGCACTGAAGGTGACCAAGCTGTCGCAGTGATCTTTTTGCCGCTGCAAACGCAAACGCCCCGCTCGTGCGGGGCGTTTTGCCTGGAAGCGTGGCGGGTTCAGTCGCGGAAGTTGTTGAAATCCAGCGGGGTGTCGCTCACGTCCTTGCGCAGCATGGCGATCACGCTTTGCAGGTCATCGCGCTTGGCGCCGGTCACACGCACCGCATCGCCCTGGATGCTCGCCTGCACCTTGATCTTGCTGTCCTTGATCGTCTTGACGATCTTCTTGGCCAAGTCGCCCGAGACGCCCTTCTTGATCTTGACGACCTGCTTCATCTTGTCGCCGCCGATCTTCTGCTTGTCCTGGTAATCCAGGAAGCGTACATCGACGTTGCGCTTGGCGAGCTTGTTCATCAGCACATCGTTGACCTGGCCGATCTTGAAATCGTCATCGGCAAACAAGGTCAGTTCCTGCTCCTTGTGCTCGACGCGGGAGTCGGAGCCCTTGAAGTCGAATCGCGTCGAGATCTCTTTGTTGGCCTGTTCCACGGCGTTCTTCACTTCCACCATGTTGGCTTCGCATACCACGTCAAACGACGGCATCGTGTTCTCCTTGCAGACTTGAATTCGGGTTGCTGCGGCGCCTCTGTGCGGGTGCCGCGTGCGCCATGGCTTCTATAATCTCGGCTTTCCGTTCAGATTTAGCGCCATGGCGTTGCTCGACACGCATTATCCCCTACGCCAGCACAACACGTTCCGTTTCGAGGCCACTGCCCGCTACGCCGCACACGTTCGCGCGCCGGAAGACGTTCCCGCCGCACTGGCCGACCCGCGCGTGCAGGGCCTGCCTGTGTTGGTGCTGGGTGGCGGCAGCAACATCGTGCTCACGCGCGATTTCGAAGGCCTGGTGTTGCTGATGGAGAATATGGGCATCGCCACCGGCCGCAGCATGGTCGACGGCCGGGAAGTCCACACCGTCACCGCAGGCGGCGGCGAATCATGGCACGGCCTCGTCGCTCACACCGTCTCTCATGGCTTGCCTGGGCTGGAAAACCTCGCGCTGATTCCAGGTACGGCGGGCGCGGCGCCCATCCAGAACATCGGCGCATACGGCGTCGAGATCAAAGACCGCTTCCAGTCCCTGCGCGCCTACGACCGCCACGCCGGCGAGTTCGTCACCCTCACCGCCGCCGATTGCGCCTTCGGCTATCGCGACAGCCTCTTCAAGCGCGCCGGCGCCGATCGCTACATCATCACCGAAGTCACCTTCGCCCTGCCGGTGGATTGGCAGCCCGACACGCATTACGCCGAACTCGCGCGCGAGTTGGCCGCGCAGAACATCGCCCGCCCGACGGCGCAGGACATCTTCGATGCGGTGATCACCATCCGCCGCCGCAAGCTGCCCGATCCGGCTGAAATCGGCAACGCCGGCAGTTTCTTCAAGAACCCCATCGTCGATGCCGCCACGCGCGATGCCCTCGGCGAGCGTTTCCCGAATCTGGTCGGATATGTGCAACCCGACGGCACCTACAAGCTCGCCGCCGGCTGGTTGATCGATCAGTGCGGCTTCAAGGGCCGGCAGAGCGGCGCAGTGGGCGTGTATGAAAAGCAGGCGCTGGTGCTGGTGCACCGTGGCGGCGGCAGCGCGGTTCAGTTGATGACACTGGCACGTGAGATCCAGGACGCCGTGCATGCGCGCTTTGGCGTGCGTATCGAACCCGAACCGGTCGTGGTGTAAACGGGCTGGCGGGTGGGCACGCTGGGCATCCCGCGCCACATCGCACGCCTCAAGATCCAGGCAGCCCTCGCCCGACATACCCGCGGTCGACCCAATGGCCTAAAATGGCTGGTTTGACCCCACGACCTCCCTTTTCGCGTTCCATTTCATGACCACCGAAACCTTTGACGGCGTCCGCCTGACCACCAAGGCCAATGTGTACTTCGACGGAAAGTGCGTCAGCCACAGCTTTACCCTGCCCGACGGCACCAAGAAGTCCGTGGGCGTGGTACTGCCGGCCACGCTGACCTTCGGCACGGCCGCAGCCGAGATCATGGAATGCGTGGGCGGCTCGTGCGAATACAAGCTCGACGGCACCGATGAATGGAAGACGTCCGGCGCAGGCGACAGCTTCCAGGTTCCGGCCAACTCGAAGTTCGACATTCGGGTGACCGAGGCCTACCACTACATCTGCCACTACGCCTGAACCTGCCCAGGATCCTACTGCGCGGCTCGATCTTGACCTTGTGATGCTCGCCGTAACCATGTACGGCTGCGCTTCTCAGGCCAACCTCGAACCGCTCGCTACGGATTCTGAACAGGTTCAAAGAACTGAAAGACTGAAGAGACACACCATGGAAACCATCCTGCAACATGTTCCCGTCGGCCAGAAGGTCGGCATTGCCTTCTCGGGCGGTCTCGACACCAGCGCTGCGCTGCGCTGGATGAAGAACAAGGGCGCGCTGCCCTACGCCTACACCGCCAATCTCGGCCAGCCCGATGAGGAAGACTACGATGCCATCCCGCGCAAGGCGATGGAGTACGGTGCAGAGAAGGCCCGCCTGATCGACTGCCGGCCGCAGTTGGCCAATGAAGGCATCGCCGCAATCCAGTCCGGCGCCTTCCACATCAGCACCGGCGGCATCACGTACTTCAACACCACGCCGCTGGGCCGCGCCGTGACCGGCACCATGCTGGTCGCCGCCATGAAGGAAGACGACGTCAACATCTGGGGCGACGGCTCGACCTTCAAGGGCAACGACATCGAGCGCTTCTACCGCTACGGCCTGCTGACCAACCCGGCACTGAAGATCTACAAGCCGTGGCTGGATCAGGCCTTCATTGACGAGCTGGGCGGCCGCGCTGAAATGTCGGCCTTCATGACCAAGGAAGGTTTCGGCTACAAGATGAGCGCCGAGAAAGCCTACTCGACGGACAGCAACATGCTCGGCGCCACGCACGAGGCCAAGGATCTGGAGCACCTGAACAGCGGCATCCGCATCGTCAACCCGATCATGGGCGTGGCGTTCTGGAAGCCGGAAGTCGAGGTCAAGGCGGAAGAAGTCTCGATCACCTTCGACGAAGGTCGTCCTGTGGCCGTCAACGGCCGCGAAATCGCCGACCCAGTGGAGATGTTCCTGGAGCTGAACCGCATCGGCGGCCGCCACGGCCTGGGCATGAGCGATCAGATCGAGAACCGCATCATCGAAGCCAAGAGCCGCGGCATCTACGAAGCCCCGGGCATGGCGCTGCTGCACATCGCCTACGAGCGCCTGGTGACCGGCATCCACAACGAAGACACCATCGAGCAATACCGCATCAACGGTCTGCGCCTGGGCCGTCTGCTGTACCAGGGCCGCTGGTTCGATCCGCAGGCCATCATGCTGCGCGAAACCGCCCAGCGCTGGGTGGCCCGCGCCGTGACCGGTACCGTCACGCTGGAACTGCGCCGCGGCAACGACTACTCGATCCTGAACACCGAATCGCCCAACCTGACCTACGCACCTGAGCGTCTGTCGATGGAGAAGGTCGAGGACGCGCCGTTCAGCCCGGCAGATCGCATCGGCCAACTGACCATGCGCAACCTGGACCTGATGGACACGCGCGACAAGCTGGCCATCTACTCGAAGGCGGGCTTGCTGTCGCTGGGCACCGCCAACGCGCTGCCCCAACTCGACGGCGGCAAGAAGTAACTGCTTGCTGCTTCAAGGCAAAAAGGCCGCTCCGACGTCAATCGGAGCGGCCTTTTTTATGCCTGCAGATTTGGGCGGCTGCGCGCTCAATAACGACCGCAGAGCAGGTATTCCATCAGCGCCTTCTGCACGTGCAGACGGTTTTCCGCCTCGTCCCACACGACGCTCTGCTTGCCGTCGATGACGGCCGCTTCGACTTCCTCGCCGCGGTGCGCGGGCAGGCAGTGCATGAACAGCGCATCGGGTTGCGCGCGCTGCATCATCGCCTCGGTGACCATCCAGTCGCCAAAGGCCTTCTTGCGCGCTTCGTTTTCAGCTTCGTAGCCCATGCTGGTCCACACGTCCGTGGTCACCAGATGCGCGCCGTCGCAGGCTTCGAGCGGGTTTTCGAACACATGCACGAACGGCAAGGCGGAATCGGCCACCATGGCCGGATCCAGCTGATAGCCCTTCGGCGCAGAAAAATGGAAGCGGAAGCCGAGGATCTCCGCCGCCTGGATCCACGTGTAGGCCATGTTGTTGGCATCGCCCACCCAGGTGACGGTCTTGCCCTTGATGGGGCCGCGCTGCTCGATGAAGGTGAAGATGTCGGCCAGCACCTGGCACGGGTGGTATTCGTTGGTCAGTCCGTTGATGACCGGCACGCGCGAATGCGCGGCAAAGCGCTCGATGATCTCCTGCCCGAAGGTGCGGATCATGATGATGTCGGTCATGCGGGAGATGACCTGCGCCGCGTCTTCGATCGGCTCACCGCGCCCAAGCTGGGAATCGCGCGTGTTCAGGAAGACCGCGTGGCCGCCGAGCTGGTGAATGCCGGCTTCGAACGACAGGCGCGTACGCGTGGAATTCTTCTCGAAGATCATGGCCAGCGTGCGGTCGTGCAGCGGGTGCCACGTCTCGTAGTTCTTGAACTTGGCCTTGAGGATCGCGGAACGGTCCAGCAGGTATTCGTACTCTTCCAGCGAAAAGTCCTTGAACTGCAGGTAGTGCTTGATCGAGCTTGGTGGGTTCATAAAACAACGAAGGCGGCCTGCAGAAGACGCACCGGGAACATCCCGTGGCACGTCGCCCTAGCCGCCTTGCCTGTTGAAGATTCAGCCCATCATACGGGATCGCCACCGGTTTGGCGAGTTTCGTGCCCGCGCGCGCCCGCTACCATAAAGGCCCGGCTGAAAGGCCGATGAAAGTCTTATATAAGATATAATACTGGCTGCCTCGGATGCCCCAACCGTCCGCACACCGGTACGACAAACCGGTCTGTCCGGTTCACGAATCGGCAACCAGGCAGGCGCATCATCCGCACCACAAGTGCACCCCGTTCGAACGTTGCGGCACCCGCACGGTCGAAGTCGTTTGCAAATCTCCACAGCCCCACGCAGTCCATGGCAGCCAACCCTCGCCAATTCTTTATCCAGGGCGTCACCCGCGACGGAAAAACGTTCCGCCCGAGCGACTGGGCCGATCGGCTGTGCGGTGTGATGGCGCAGTTCCGCCCGGCCGGGGATACCGGAGATCCCCGCTTCACCTACTCCCCCTATGTGCGCCCCGTCATGTCGGGCGGCATCCGCAGCGTGTTTGTCGACGAGCGCCTGCGCGACATCGAACCCAAGGCGCTGGATTTCGTGCTGAACTTCGCGCACGACAACAACCTGCAGCTCGTGGAAGCCTGCATCCTGCCGGAAGGCAGCGCTTCCGCGAAAGCCTAATCCGCAAGAACGCCGTACCAAGGTGCGCCTCGCACATTCGAGGCCCGCAGAATGCAAAAAGCCCGTCCAAAGACGGGCTTTTTTATCGTCGGAGCGCGACGTTGCTTGTCGCGCCACGCCGGCCAGGCCGGCATCACCCGAACTTAGGCAGCCATTGCCTTGATGGCAGCGGACAGACGCGACTTGGCGCGTGCAGCCTTGTTCTTGTGGACGATCTTCTTGTCAGCGATGCTGTCGATCGTGCTTTGGGCGGTCTTGAATGCAGCAGCAGCGGCAGTCTTGTCGCCAGCGGCCACAGCCTTGCGGACGCCCTTGATTGCGGTACGCAGACGCGAGCGCAGAGCCGAGTTGTGAGCGTTCTGAACGACGGCTTGGCGTGCGCGCTTGCGTGCTTGTGCGGTGTTTGCCATGGAAAAATCCCTGAAGAAACGGTAGCAAGCGCCCCGGGAGACACGGAAGGCCGAAGCGCGCAAATTGGTGAAAGACGGCAATTATACGCAGAGTTCTTCCTTCAACGCAAACCCTGTTGTGAATTCGCCCGGATACGTGCAGTTTGGGGCTTCTGCGGCACTTTTAGGCGCGTGGTGAGCCGATCCCTATAATACGGCCGCAATTGTGTCCTCCGGTCACGTTCGTCACGCCGGGCGCGAACCCCGCATGGTGCTGTCGGTCAGACCGCCATCGCCGTGTTTGCCTCCCTGGCGGCGCCCAACCACGCATTCATCTTGAATCTCCTCAAAACCCTCGCCACGATCAGCGGCCTGACGATGCTCTCGCGCATCACGGGGCTCATTCGCGAGACGCTGATCGCCCGCGCTTTCGGCGCCTCGGTTTACACCGACGCCTTCAACGTCGCCTTCCGTATCCCCAACCTGCTGCGCCGGCTTTCGGCCGAGGGCGCGTTCTCGCAAGCGTTCGTGCCGATCCTGGGTGAATTCAAGAACCGCCAGGGCGAAGCTGAAACACGCGCGCTGGTCGACTCCGTAGCGACGGTGATGACGTGGTTCCTGGTAATCATCTCGGCGTTGGGCGTGATTGGCGCGCCGTTGATCGTCACCGCCGTCGCGACCGGTTTCAAAGAGCACGAAAGCCAGGCCTACATCTCGGCGATCTTCATGACGCGCGTGATGTTTCCGTACATCGGGCTGGTGTCGCTGGTGGCGCTGGCGTCGGGCATTCTCAATACTTGGCGGCAGTTCGCGGTGCCGGCTTTCACGCCCGTGCTGCTCAACCTGTCGTTCATCGTGGCGGCGGTGTTTGTGGCGCCGCACCTCGAAACGCCGATCTACGCGCAGGCCTACGCGGTGATGGTAGGCGGCATCCTGCAACTCGCCATTCAAATTCCTTCGCTGCGCAAGGTCGGGATGCTGCCGCGCGTGTCGATCAACGTGCGGGCGGCATGGCACCACCCGGGCGTACGACGCGTGCTCAAGCAGATGTTGCCGGCCACGCTATCGGTATCCGTCGCCCAGATCAGTCTGATCATCAATACGAACATTGCGTCGCGCTTGCCCACGGGCAGCGTGTCGTGGCTGAACTACGCTGACCGGCTAATGGAATTCCCCACCGCGCTGCTGGGCGTGGCGCTCGGGACGATCCTGCTGCCAAGCCTGTCCAAAGCCAGCGCCGACAACAACCGTGAAGAGTACTCATCGCTGCTCGACTGGGGCCTGCGGCTGACCGTGCTGCTTGCGGTGCCCTCTGCGGTGGGGCTGTTCGTGTTTGGCGCACCGCTCACGGCCACGCTGTTTCATTACGGCAAATTCAACGGCATGGACGTCGAGATGACGCGCCAGGCGCTGACGTCGTACGGCGTCGGGCTGATCGGGCTGATTGTCATCAAGATCCTGGCGCCCGGCTTCTATGCGCGGCAGGACATTCGCACGCCGGTAAAGATTGCGCTGGTGGTGCTGGTGGCGACGCAGTTGTCCAACTATGTTTTCGTGCCGATTTTCGGGCACGCGGGGCTGGCGCTGTCGATCAGCTTTGGCGCGACCATCAATGCGGCGCTGCTGTTCTTCGGCCTGCGCCGGCGCGGTTATTACCATCCGCTGCCCGGCTGGGGGCTGTTCATCGCGCAGGTGATGTCGGCGGTATTGCTGCTGGCCGGGGCGCTGCTGTGGCTCGCCCACAATTTCGATTGGGTGGGACTGGGCGCCAAGCCGCTTGTGCGCATCGCGCTGCTCGGGGCAAGCCTGGTCCTGTGCACGGTGGTCTATTTCGGTACACTGTGGCTCACCGGATTGAAGTTCTCCACGTTCCGAAAAAAGGCCATCTGATGACCACTAAAGTCCTCGATTATTTTTCGGCCCTGGTCGCGGACGACGACAGCATCCCCCTCACAGAAACCGCCCTGTCGATTGCGCAGGACGCGTATCCGGATCTGGACCTGCAGGCAGAGCTGGCCGCCATTGACGTGCTTGTCGCGCGGATCAAAAACCGCATCGCCGAGGGCACGCCCGCCATCCAGCGCCTGCGCCTGCTCAATCAGTTCTTCTATCGGGAACTGGGCTTCGGCCCCAATGCAAACGATTACTACGACCCCGAGAACTCTTATCTGAATGCGGTGCTGCAGAGCCGGCGCGGCATTCCGATCTCCTTGGCCGTGCTGCTGATGGAAATCGGCCAGCAGATCGGCCTGCCGCTCAAGGGCGTGTCTTTCCCCAACCACTTCCTGGTGCGCATGAGCATTCCTGCGGGCGAGGTCGTGCTCGATCCGCTGACGGGGCAGACACTGTCGAAGGAAGAGTTGCAGGACATGCTCGACCCGTACCTGGAAAAGGAAGGCATCGAAGACCCGAACTCGGTGCCGCTCGGGGTGTTCCTGCAAGTGGCCACGCATCGCGAGATCATCGCGCGCATGCTGCGCAATCTGAAGGCGATCTACCTGCAGGAATCGCGCTGGCAGCGCCTGCTGGCGGTGCAACAGCGGCTGGTGATTCTGCTCCCCGATTCCATTGAGGAGGTGCGCGACCGGGGGCTGGCCTACGCCAATCTGGAGTGCTTCCGGCCCGCGCTGGAAGATCTCGAAGCGTACGTCGATGCCCGGCCCGATGCAGCCGACACGGCCAAGCTCAAGGAGCGCATGCCAACGCTGCGCGCCATGAGCAAGAACCTGAACTGACGCTTACTTCTGAGCGACGGCGCCGCGACGGCGTTTGAGCAACTTCCACAGCCCGCCCAGCATGAGTGGCACGATCGCCGCGCCCAGGCCGATCAGCACGATCGTGTTCAGGTGATCGCGAATCACGGGCACATTACCGAACGCCTCGCCCGACAGCACCAGGATCGCCACCCACAGCACGGCGCCGATCATGTTGAAGAGCTGGAATTTCGCGAACGTCATCTTCGACACGCCCGCCACAAACGGCGCGAACGTGCGCACCACGGGGATGAAGCGCGCCATCACCAGCGTCTTGCCGCCGTGACGTTCATAGAAGCCGTGCGTTTTCATCAACGCTTCGTGATCGAGGAAGCGGATGTGACCGTCGAATACCTTGGGGCCGATCCAGGAGCCGACGAAATAGTTGACGGTGTTGCCCGTTGTGGCGGCAATCACTAGCAATACGATGAGCAGCCAGGCATCCATCTGACCCGTGGCGCACATGGCCCCGGCAATGAACAGCAGCGTGTCGCCCGGCAGAAAAGGCAGCACCACGAGGCCGGTTTCGGCGAACACGATGGCGAACAGCAGCACGTAGACCCACGCGCCGTATTGCTGAATCAGCAAGCCCAACGACTTGTCGACATGCAGCACGATGTCGACCAATTGCATCACGATATCCAAACCATCCCCCTGAACGAGCGGGAAATGATACCGGATGTGACTTAGATTTCCCCTAGCCCTTGGCGGGGCTTGCGTCGGTGCGCCGCACAGGGCGTGACATTTATAATGCCGCGATGACTTCCGCCTTCACTTCCCGCCGCCCCATCCGCCCGCTTCCCGACCAGTTGATCAGCCAGATCGCGGCCGGCGAGGTGGTCGAACGGCCGGCGTCCGTGGTCAAGGAACTGCTGGAAAACGCACTGGACGCCGGTGCCACGCAGATCCAGATCAAGCTGGAGGAAGGCGGCGTACGGCGCATTGCCATCACCGACAACGGCGTCGGCATTCCGGCCGACGAACTGCCCGTCGCGCTGATGCGGCATGCGACCAGCAAGATCGGTTCGCTGGAAGAGCTGGAATCGGTGGCGACGCTGGGGTTTCGGGGCGAGGCGCTGGCCTCGATTGCCTCGGTGGCGGAGTTGACGCTCACGTCGCGCACCGCCAATGACGCCCACGCCACGCAGATCATCGCGCAAACCGGGCGGGCCCAGCCGGCCTCTGGCGGTGTCGGCACCACCGTCGATGTGCAGCATCTGTACTTCAACACGCCGGCGCGCCGCAAATTCCTGAAGACCGAGCAGACCGAGCTGGGCCATTGCATGGAAGTGATCCGCCGCACCGCGCTGGCGCGGCCCGACGTGGCCATCTCCGTGCATCACAACGGCAAGCCGCTGGAGCATTGGAACGCCACACAGGCGGATTCACGCTCCGCAGCCGTGCTCGGCACCGAATTCGCCCGCGCACGCCTGCCTTTCGAGGAATCGGCCGGCGAGTTGCGCCTGTTCGGCTTTGCCGGCCTGCCGACCGCCTCGCGCGGCAGGGCCGACCACCAGTTCTTCTACGTCAATGGCCGTTTCGTGCGCGATCGCCTGCTGACGCATGCCGTGCGCAGCGCCTACGAAGACGTGCTCCACGGCGACCGCTTCCCCGCCTACGTGCTGTGCCTGGAGTTGCCGCCCGAAGCGGTGGACGTCAACGTGCACCCGTCCAAGATCGAGGTGCGGTTCCGCGACAGCCGCGCGGTGCACCAGTTCGTCTATCACGCGGTGCAGCGCGCCCTGTCCCGCCACGCCGGCGAACAGGGCGACAGCCTGCGCACCGACATCGCCGCTGCGCCCGAAGTCGCCGGGGTCACGACGGCGCCCTCGCCCGCCGACAACACCACGCGCTGGATCAACCAGATGGCCGCGCGGCAGACGTCGCTCGGCATTGCACAGCCGCGTGCGGAATACCTGTCGATGATGCGCGGCGATAGCACGCCCATGCCGGCGATGCGCCCCGCCTGGATGACCGACGTGCCGAGCGCGGCAACGTTGTTCGACGGCGGCACCGCGACCGCGCAAGCGCCTGCTGCTGTTGCAGAGCCGGTCGCTGCACCACCCGCCGATGACGACGATGCGCACCCGCTCGGCTTTGCCGTGGCCCAGTTGCACGGCATCTACGTGCTGGCGCAGAACACGCGCGGCATGGTGCTCGTCGATATGCATGCCGCGCACGAGCGCATCCTGTACGAGCAACTCAAGACCGCACTGGAAACCAAGCGTGTCGAGGTGCAACCGCTCCTCATTCCCGTCACGTTTGCCGCAAGCCCGGTGGAGATCGGCACCGCAGAGGAATTCCGCGACACGCTCACGCTGCTTGGCTTCGACATCTCCGCCGTGTCGCCCACCACGCTGGCCGTGCGATCGGTGCCGACACTGCTGCAGAAGGCCGATGCGCAGGCGCTCGCGCGCGACGTGCTGCGCGATCTGCACGCGTACGGCGGCTCGCGCGTGCTGGCCGAACGCCAGAACGAGCTGCTGGCCACGTTGGCGTGCCACTCTGCCGTGCGTGCCAATCGCCGGTTGAACCTGGACGAGATGAACGCGCTGCTGCGCCGGATGGAAGCCACCGAACGCGCCGACCAGTGCAATCACGGCCGCCCGACATGGATCCAGTTGACCGTGGCTGACCTGGATCGCCTCTTCCTGCGTGGCCAGTAAATTCCGATGACTGCGTCCGCTGCAAGCGCCCCGCGCGCGATTTGCCTGCTCGGCCCGACCGCGTCCGGCAAGACCGCCGCGGCATTGAAGCTGGCCGAGCGCTGGCCGGTCGAGATCATCAGCATGGATTCGGCGCTGGTGTATCGCGGCATGGACATCGGCACGGCAAAGCCCAGCGCCGAAGAACAGGCCATCGCGCCGCATCACCTGATCGACATCATTGATCCGCTCGATGCGTATTCCGCCGCGCAGTTTGCCAACGATGCGAATGCGCTGATCGATGCCATCCGCGCACGCGGCCGGCTGCCGCTGATCGTCGGCGGCACGATGCTGTATTACAAGGCGCTCACGCAAGGGCTCTCCGATTTGCCCGGCGCCGATCCCGCCATCCGCGCGGAGATCGATGCCGAAGCCGCCCGCGATGGCTGGCCGGCGTTGCACGCCAAACTGGCGCAGGTCGATCCGGTGACGGCCGCGCGACTGCACGCGACCGACGCGCAGCGCATCCAGCGCGCGTTGGAGCTGTATCGTCTGACCGGTCAGCCGATGTCTGCCCTGCTCGCACGCGAAGTCGGCGCGAATGCGTTCCAGCAGCACGATGCAGCCGCGCCGTATCTGACGATCGCGCTGGAACCGTCCGATCGCCTCGTGCTGCATGCGCGCATCGCACAGCGCTTTGACGCGATGCTCGCCGGCGGCCTGCTCGACGAAGTGGAGGGCTTGCGCCGCCGCGGCGATCTTTCGCCCACGCTGCCGTCCATCCGTTGCGTCGGTTATCGCCAGGCGTGGGCTTACCTCGAAGGCGAAATCGACATGGCTGCCCTCCGTGAACAAGGCATCGCCGCAACGCGCCAGCTCTGCAAGCGCCAGATCACGTGGCTGCGCAGCACGCCCGAGCGGCACGTTGTCGACTGCCTCGCATCCGATTACGTCGACCAGGTTGCGCGCCTGGTCCAAACCTCACTGGAATCCCAATCACAATGACCGCCACCACAGCGACCCGCTTCACGCTGCGCCCTGCCACGCCGGACGACTGCGCCTCGCTCGTTCGCCTGATCTCTGCGCTGGCCGAATACGAAAAGCTCACGCACCTGGTGCGGACCACGCCCGAAGCGCTGGCGACGATGTTGTTCGGGCCCCGCCCGTACTGCGAGGCGGTGCTGGCGGAAGTCGACGGCCGGGCCGTGGGCTTTGCGCTGTTCTTCCACAACTTCTCGACCTTCCTGTGCAAGCCGGGCCTGTATCTGGAAGACCTCTTCGTCGAGCCCGAATACCGCGGCCTGGGCATCGGCAAGGCACTCCTGATCCACCTCGCGCGCCTGGCGCAGGAGCGGGACTGCGGCCGCTTCGAATGGAGCGTGCTGGACTGGAATGCGCCGTCCATCGCGTTCTACGAAGCCATGGGCGCCGATGTGCTGCCCGAGTGGCGCATCTGCCGCGCCACAGGCGACGCGTTGACCAAGCTGGCCGCCACGGTCATGCCCGCCAGCCTGGCCGCACCGGCCTGAATTTGACCGCAAGCTCCGGAGTGTCGCGCGCGCTCCGGTGAGCGTAGGCTTGGCGTACCGAATCTCCGAAAGGAGCGCATATGCCGCCTTCCACCGCCGCCGCGCATGTCAGCGCGCGGCGCCGCCCAACCCTTGACGGCATCGACTGGCTCGCCATTGAAGACGCCCTCAACGACGCCGGCAGCGCCGTATTGCCGAGCCTGCTGGACGACGACGCCTGCAACGCCTTGACCGCGCTGTACCCGCAAGACCGCCTGTTTCGCTCGCGCGTAGTGATGGAGCGCCATGGCTTCGGGCGCGGTGAATACCAGTATTTCGCGTATCCGCTGCCGGACCTCATCGCGCAGCTGCGCACGTCGCTTTATCCGCCGCTGGCGACTATCGCCAACCGCTGGAACGAAGCTATGGATATCGACGTGCGCTATCCAGCCAAGCACGCCGATTTCCTGCGCTGCTGTCATGAAGCCGGCCAGCTGCGCACCACCCCGCTGATGCTGCGATACGGCCCCGGCGACTACAACTGCCTGCATCAAGACCTCTACGGCGAACACGTCTTCCCGCTGCAGGTCGCCATCCTGTTGTCGGAACCGGGCGTCGATTTCAGCGGCGGCGAGTTCGTCATGACGGAACAGCGCCCGCGGATGCAGTCGCGGCCCGAAGTGGTGCCGCTGCGCAAAGGCGATGCGGTGGTCTTTGCGGTGCACCATCGGCCCGTACAAGGCACGCGCGGTACGTATCGCGTGAACATGCGCCACGGTGTGAGCCGCCTGCGCTCGGGTCAGCGGCATACTGTGGGCATCATCTTCCACGACGCTCTGTAGCCTGCTCACCATGACCACCGGCGATCTGTTTGCCGATCACTCACCCGCTGACGACGCGCGCATTGCGCTCGGCGAGGCGGCGTTTGTCTTGCGCGGCTTTGCGCTGTCGGAAGCGCCGGGCCTGATCGCGGCGGTGGACGCCATCGCGCAGCAGGCCGCGTTTCGGCACATGGTCACGCCGGGTGGCTTCGAGATGTCAGTCGCGCTCACCAACAGCGGCGCGCTGGGCTGGACATCAGACCGCCGCGGCTACCGCTATGCCACGCACGACCCGCTCACAGGAAACCCCTGGCCGCCGCTGCCCGATGTGTTCCTGCGTCTCGCGCACAACGCGGCCGCCGAAGCAGGCTTCCACGGCTTCACGCCAGACGCCTGCCTCATCAACCGCTATGTACCCGGCGCCCGCATGTCGCTGCATCAGGACAAAGACGAGCAGGACTACGGCGCGCCGATCGTCTCAGTGTCACTCGGCATGCCGGCGGTCTTTCTGTTTGGCGGACATCGCCGCGCCGACAGACCGCAACGCATTCCTCTTTTTCACGGTGATGTCGTCGTCTGGGGTGGCCCGGATCGCCTGCGCTATCACGGGATTGCACCGCTCAAGGACCACCCACACGCAATGCTGGGCAGCCAGCGCATCAACCTCACGTTCCGCAAGGCCGGCTGACCGCCAAACCCCCGCATGACCATCGCCGCAGACCTGTCCGAAAGCGCCTACCGACAGGCCGAAACTTTTCTGGCGACGCTGGACGAAGACTGGGCGCGCCACGTCGCCGCCGTCGGGCCCTGCGGCCACGCCGCCAAGCCTGCGCGCGAGCCCTATGAAGCATTGATCCGCGCCATCGCCTATCAGCAGCTGCACGCGAAGGCGGGTGACGCCATCCTCGGCCGGTTCATCGCGCTCTATCCGGCCGCCGCGTTTCCCGCACCGCAACAGGTGCTTGCCACCGACGAGGCAGCGCTGCGCGCCTGCGGTTTCTCTGCGACCAAACTGGCGACCATTCGCGGCATCGCACAAGCCGCGCTCGACGGCATCGTGCCCACGCGTGAGCAAGCGCTCGCCATGCCGGATGAAGCCCTCATCGAGCGGCTGGTGACACTGCGCGGGGTTGGCCGGTGGACGGTCGAAATGCTGCTGATCTACACGCTGGAGCGCTCGGACATCTTGCCCGCAGACGACTTCGGCGTGCGCGATGGCTACCGACGTTTGAAGCGGCTCGATGCCACGCCCACACGCAAGCAGATGGAGACGATTAGTCTTGCGTGGAGCCCGTATCGAACCGTCGCGGCCTGGTACTTATGGCGCGTGCCCGTCAATGTTTCAGGCTCGTGAATCCGGCAAATCTTGCGCTAGATCACGCCACGACGACATATTGCTTGCGCGATATATGTCACGCCGGGATCATGCAAAAACCTTGAATTCCCTTGCGACGTTCACTTTACTGGAAAACGTTCGCGCCATTAGCGCCGCCCTCATTGGTCGAGTCATCGTGGAACAGCCCCAAAACGTCGACGCGCAACGTAAATCCGAAGAGCTGCGGAGCTTTCTGTTTCTGACGGCCGTCATGGTGCCGGTTCTTTCCGTCATTATCGTGGCCGGATATGGATTTATCGTCTGGGCAACGCAATTGCTGAGCGGTCCGCCAACGCATTGAAATACGCCCGGGGGGTTCCGGGGGCGAGTCGGGTTGTATGTTCGCGCAGCACTGATTAGAAAAAGGCGTTCATCGCCAGAACACGGTCATGCGAAACACAAAAAAAATAGATATCCCCGTTCGGCCGGCGCCACTCGATGACGACGAGTGGCACATCGCCGGCGTTCTGGTCCAGACGCGGCCAACCCATATTGCACGGGTGAGCGAATCCATCGAAAGCATCGCCGGCAGCGAAATCCATGCAGCCAGCGATAACGGCAAGCTCGTAGTCACGCTTGAGGCGCCCAGTTCGCGCGCCATCGCAGCTCACCTGACGTTCATTCAGCAGATCGACGGTGTGCTGAACACCGCCCTGATCTACCAGCACAACGAAATGGCCGACGCCATGCATGAGGAAATGGACGATGAAAGTCTCTCGCCGCGCGTTCATTAAGCAGACCGCTGCCGCCGCGACCGCTTCGGTGGCCGGCGTCACGCTTCCTGCTGGCGCCGCCAACCTCGTCACCGACAAAGAGCTGACGCAGCTCAAGTGGTCGAAGGCGCCTTGCCGATTCTGCGGCACGGGCTGCGGCGTTGAAGTGGCCGTCAAAGACAATCGCGTGGTGGCCACGCAGGGCGACCCGAAGGCCGAGGTCAATCGGGGCCTGAACTGCGTCAAGGGCTACTTCCTCTCCAAGATCATGTACGGCAAGGACCGGCTGACCCAGCCGCTGCTGCGCATGACGAACGGCAAGTACGACAAGAACGGCGAGTTCACGCCTGTCACCTGGGACCGCGCGTTTGACGAGATGGCGGTGCAGTTCAAGCGCGTCATCAAGGAAAAGGGCCCGACCGCTGTCGGCATGTTCGGCTCGGGTCAATGGACCGTTTTTGAGGGTTACGCCGCCGTCAAGCTAATGAAGGCGGGATTCCGCTCGAACAACCTCGACCCCAACGCGCGCCACTGCATGGCCTCTGCCGTGGCCGGCTTCATGCGAACGTTCGGCATGGACGAGCCGATGGGCTGCTACGACGATTTCGAAGTCGCCGACGCGTTCGTGCTGTGGGGCTCGAACATGGCGGAGATGCACCCCATCCTCTGGTCGCGCGTGACGGACCGGCGCCTCTCCGCGCCCAAGACGAAGGTCGCGGTGCTGTCGACGTTTACGCACCGCTCATTCGATCTGGCCGACATCCCGATCGTCTTCACACCGCAAGCCGATCTCGCGATGCTCAACTACATCGCGAACTACATCATCACCAACAAGAAGGTCAACACGGACTTCGTCAACAAGCACACCGTCTTCAAGCAGGGCGTGACCGACATCGGCTACGGCCTGCGGCCCGACAACCCCTTGCAGAAGGCCGCCAAGAACGCCGACAGGGTGGGGGACTCCAAGCCGATCTCGTTCGACGAGTTTGCGAAGTTCGTCTCGACGTACGACCTGGACTACACCGCCAAGCTGGCGAACCCGGACAAGAGCAAGGAGAAGGAGTTCAAGCAGCAGCTCCAGAAGCTTGCCGAGCTGTACGCCGATCCGAAGATCAAGGTCGTGTCGTTCTGGACCATGGGTTTCAACCAGCACACCCGCGGCACCTGGGCGAACAATATGATCTACAACCTGCACCTGCTGACAGGGAAGATCGCCACACCTGGCAACAGCCCTTTCTCCCTGACGGGCCAGCCTTCGGCATGCGGCACCGCGCGCGAGGTGGGCACGTTCTCGCACCGCTTGCCGGCCGACATGGTGGTGACCAACCCGAAGCACCGTGAAGAAGCCGAGCACATCTGGAAGCTGCCGCCCGGCACGATCCCTGAAAAGCCCGGCTATCACGCGGTACTGCAAAACCGCATGCTGAAGGACGGCAAGCTCAACGCGTACTGGGTGCAGGTGAACAACAACATGCAGGCCGGCGCCAACATCAACGAGGAAGGCTACCCGGGCTACCGCAATCCGGCGAATTTCATTGTTGTTTCGGACGTGTACCCGACCGTCACCGCACTGGCCGCCGACTTGATCCTCCCGAGCGCGATGTGGGTTGAGAAGGAAGGCGCCTACGGCAACGCCGAGCGCCGCACGCAGTTCTGGCATCAACTCGTTGATGCGCCGGGTGAGGCGCGATCCGACCTGTGGCAGCTGGTGGAGTTCTCCAAGCGTTTCAAGGTGGAAGAAGTCTGGCCCGAAGACCTCATCGCCAAAAAGCCGGAGCTGCGCGGCAAGACGCTCTACGACGTGCTGTACCGCAATGGCAATGTCGACAGGTTCCCGCTCAAGGACGTCGACCCGGAATACAACAATGCCGAAGCCAAGGCGTTCGGCTTCTACCTGCAGAAGGGCCTGTTCGAGGAGTACGCAAGCTTCGGGCGCGGCCACGGCCACGACCTGGCGCCGTTCGACGATTATCACCAGGCGCGCGGATTGCGCTGGCCGGTGGTCAACGGCAAGGAAACGCGCTGGCGCTACAAGGAAGGCAGCGATCCGTACGTCAAGGCCGGCACCGGCTACCAGTTCTACGGCAACCCGGACGGCAAGGCGGTGATCTTCGCCCTGCCCTATGAGGCCCCACCGGAAGTGCCAGACAAGGAATACCCGTTCTGGTTGTCGACCGGCCGCGTGCTGGAGCACTGGCACTCGGGCTCGATGACGCGCCGGGTACCCGAGCTGTATCGCGCCTTCCCGAACGCGGTCTGCTTCATGCACCCGGAAGATGCGAAAGCGCTGGGACTGCGACGTGGTGTCGAGGTCGAAGTGATCTCGCGGCGCGGCAAGATGCGCACCCGCATTGAAACACGCGGCCGCAACCAGCCACCGAAGGGCCTGGTGTTCGTGCCGTGGTTCGATGCGAGCCAGCTCATCAATAAGGTCACACTGGATGCAACCTGCCCGATCTCGCTCCAGACGGATTTCAAGAAATGCGCCGTCAAGATCGTGAAGGTCTGACGAGCACGGGCAGACGACACACGCGCAACAGGAAAACGTCATGAAGCTCAGCCGACTCTTGGGACTGCCAGCCGCCATCTGTGCGCTGCTCCTGGCGACCCTTGCCCAATTGCCCGCGCAAGCTCAAGGCGTGGTCGACGCCATGCGCGGCCCCACGCCGATTGCCGCCGAAACGACACCGCCGATCCTGTATCCCACCGAGAACAAGGACGTGCGCCGCGAGCGCAACTACACCGGGCAGCCGCCGACGATTCCGCACAAGATCGACGGCACCTACATGTATCAGATCAATAAGGACCACAACGGTTGTCTGTCCTGCCACGCGCGTACGAAGGCCGAAGAGATGCGCGCGATCGCGATCAGCCCCACGCACTACGTTGACCGCGATGGCCATCAACTGGCCGACGTTTCGCCGCGCCGCTTCTTCTGCACGCAATGTCACGTGCCGCAGGCCGACGCCAAGCCGCTTGTCACCAATACGTTTGTCGATGTCGATCAACTGCTCAAACGCAAGCCTGATGGCAAGAGCGTTGGCAAGAACTGAGGCGATGCAGTCATGTTCGACCTGATCAAGCGCTACTGGCGCACCATCAACCGGCCCAGCGCGTATTTCAGCCTGGGCTTTCTGACGTTGGGCGGCTTTGTTGCCGGCGTGGTGTTCTGGGGCGCGTTCAACACCGCGATGGAAGTGACCAATACCGAAGCGTTCTGCACGGGTTGCCACGAAATGCACGAGAACGTGTATCAGGAGCTGCAGAGCACCATCCACTACACCAACCGCAGCGGTGTGCGCGCCATCTGCTCGAACTGCCACGTTCCGCACGCCTGGACGAACAAGATTGCACGAAAGATGCAGGCCTCCAAGGAAGTGTGGGGCAAGATTTTCGGCACCATCGACACGCGCGAGAAATTCGAGGCCCACCGGCTTGAACTGGCACAGCATGAATGGGATCGGCTGAAGGCCAACGATTCATTGGAATGCCGCAACTGCCACAACTACGAATCGATGGACTTCACTCGGCAGAGCCCACGCGCGTCGGCCATGCACGCCCAGTATCTGGGCAGCAAAGAGAAAACCTGTATCGACTGCCACAAGGGTATTGCGCACCATCTGCCCGACATGTCGAAGATGAAGACCGAGTAAAGCACGTGAACGTGCTGCCGGTGCCAGACCCCGTTTGACTCAGCCCCTATTGCCGTGCTTGTTGCCAGCCAATTGACGTTTTCGCGCGCCGGCCGCCGGATCTTCCGCGAGCTGGACCTCTCGGTGTCGGCGGGCGAGCTGGTGCAGGTAACGGGCGCGAACGGCAGCGGCAAGACCACCCTGCTACGGGTGCTCTGTGGCCTGCTGGCACCGGCAAGCGGCTCGCTCACTTGGCATGGTGCGCCAGTGCGCAGCGGCGACGCTGCCTTCCTCAATACGCTTTGCTATGTTGGCCACACCAACGGTATCGACCCAGATCTCACTGTGACGGAGAGCCTGCGTCTGGCCATGCAACTGGCCGGATTGCCCGTTTCGGCAACCGAGCCGTTTGGCATCGGGCTCGCACTGGAAGCGCTCGAACTCGGCAAGCTTGCCGCCACGCCCGTGCGCAAGCTCTCGCAAGGCCAACGCCGGCGGGTGGCACTGGCGCGCTTGCTGCTCGCGCGGCGCGAACTGTGGCTGCTCGATGAACCGATCGCCTCGCTCGACGATCATGCAGTCAGCCTCTTCACCGCGCAGCTCGATGCGCACTTGCGTGCAGGCGGCATGGCGATCATGGCCACGCACCACCTGCTGTCGCGCCCGCAAGGGGCGAATCGCGTGCTCAGGCTGGGAGGCATCGCATGAAGCCGATGCTGATGGCCATCCTGCTGCACGACCTTACGCTCTCATGGCGGCGGCGCGGCAACCTTGTCGGCGGCGTGGTGTTCTACGTCATTGCGGCGAGCCTGTTCCCGCTGGCCATCGGCCCCGACCCGCAGCAGTTGCGCGTGCTCGCGCCGGGCATCCTGTGGGTCGCGGCGCTGCTGGCGTCGATGCTCTCGCTCTCTCGGCTGTTTGCGCAGGAACACGCCGATGGCAGCCTGGATCAACTGCTGTTGTCGCCGCACCCGCTTGCGCTGATCGTACTGACGAAGATCGCAGCGCACTGGCTCGCGAGTGGTCTGCCATTGCTGCTGCTGACGCCCATCCTGGCCCAGCAGTACAGCCTACCGCTGCATGCAACGCTACTGCTGACCGCCACGCTGCTGATCGGTACGCCGGCCATTGCGCTGATCGGTGCTGTAGGCGCGGCGCTCACTCTGGGCGTGCGCAACGGGGCAGCGCTGTTGTGCATCCTCGTACTGCCGCTCTGTGTGCCCGTTCTTGTGTTTGGCGCAGGCGCCGGATCCGCTGCAGACGCGGGGCTCGATGTCATGCCGCATCTGTCGTTGCTGGGCGCTTGCCTGGCGCTGTCATTGTTTGTCTGCCCGCTGGCCACGGCTGCCGGGCTGCGCATTGCCGTGGAATGACCCGATGACGAATCGATCCGGACTCCACACCACGCCCATCGCCGTGCGCCAACCTGCGTCGCGACGCTGGAACTGGCTCGCGTATGCGTCGCCCGTGCGGTTTGATCCGCTCGCGCGCAAGCTCGCACCGTGGTTTGGTGCAGCAGCTCTCTTGTTCCTCGTCGCCGGCCTCTACGTCGGCTTCGTGGTGGCGCCCACCGATGCGCAGCAGGGCGAGGTCTATCGCATCATCTTCCTGCACGTGCCGGCCGCGTGGATGTCGATGTTCATCTACCTCGTGATGGCCGGTTATTGCGCGCTGGGGCTGGTACTGCGCACCCGGCTTTCCTCGATGATGGCCTCGGCGCTCGCACCCACGGGTGCGCTCTTCACCGCCATTGCGCTGTGGACCGGCGCGCTGTGGGGCAAGCCGACCTGGGGCACGTGGTGGGTATGGGATGCGCGGTTGACGTCGGAGTTGCTGCTGCTGTTTCTGTACCTCGGCTTCATCGCATTGGAAAGCGCCATTGAAGAGCCGCTCCGCGCCGAACGCGCCTGCGCCGTGCTGGCCGTGGTCGGCGTAGTCAACCTCCCCGTGATCTATTTCTCGGTGCAGTGGTGGAACACGCTGCACCAAGGCGCGTCCATCAGCCTGACGGCGGCACCGTCGATGGCGATGACGATGTTGCTCGGCATGTTGCTGATGACGCTCGCGTGCTGGATGTACAGCATCTGCGTGGCGCTGATTCGCGTGCGCTGCATCATGCGCGAACGCGGTGACGATGACCTCAACCCAACCACACCGGCATGAGCCAGCTCTCCGTCAATCACGTCGACTATATTGCGGGCGCGTTTGCCGTGGCCGCCATCTGCATCGCGGCCGAGTTGCTGCTGCTCGCCCGCCGCTGGCGCGCAACCAATCGCGCCAGTCATCCCCATCCTGACGGCCGCGATCAATGACACGCAGACAACGCCGTCTCGGCATCCTGCTCGCCGCACTGGTATGCGCAGGTGCGGCTACCGCACTCACGCTGAATGCGTTCCGCTCCAATCTGGTATTTTTCTTCAGCCCGAGCCAGATCGCCGCCAAGGAAGCGCCTGTGGCACAAGTCTTTCGACTGGGTGGGCTAGTCGAACGCGGCTCCATCCAACGTGAACGTGACGGCATGACCATCCGCTTTATCGTCACTGACACAGCGCGCGGGGTGCCGGTCGTCTATCGCGGCTTGCTGCCGGACCTGTTCCGCGAGGGCAAGGGCGTGGTGGCGCGCGGCCGGCTGGGTGAGGACGGCGTCTTCGTCGCCAACGAGGTGCTCGCCAAGCACGACGAAAACTACATGCCGCCCGAAGCCGCCGACGCCGTACGCCGCGCTGCGCAAGTCAAGGAACAGATGGCCAAGGAATCTGCCCGGAGCGCGTCACGATGATCGCCGAGCTGGGCCACTTCGCGTTGATCCTCGCGCTGCTGACTGCGGCCATGCAATCCGTGTTGCCGCTGGTTGGTGCGGCGCGCGACGGCGAGCGCTGGATGGCCGTGGCGCGCCCCGCTGCGCGCATGCAGTGCGCGCTGGTGCTGCTGGCTTATGGCGCACTGACGTGGGCGTTCGTCAGCAACGACTTTAGCGTGCTCTATGTCGCCGCCAACTCGAACAGCGCGCTGCCGCTGCCCTATCGCGTGGCCGCCGTGTGGGGCGGACACGAGGGATCGATGTTGCTGTGGACGGCGATGCTGGCGTTGTGGTCACTGGCCGTGTCGTTGTTCAGCCGCCAACTTCCGTTGCCCGTGGTGGCGCGCGTGCTGGGCGTGATGGGCGCCATCAGCACGGGGCTGCTGCTTTTCTTGCTGTTCGCATCCAACCCATTCCTGCGCCTGTTGCCGCCTGCCATGGAAGGACGCGACCTCAACCCGCTGCTGCAAGACCCGGGCATGGTGTCGCATCCGCCCATGCTGTACATGGGTTACGTGGGCTTTGCCGTGGCGTTCTCGTTTGCGATGGCCGCGCTGCTGTCGGGCCGGCTCGATGCCACCTGGGCGCGCTGGTCGCGGCCGTGGACGATCGCCGCCTGGGCATGCCTGACGACCGGCATCATGCTCGGCAGCGCCTGGGCGTACTACGAACTCGGCTGGGGCGGCTGGTGGTTCTGGGACCCGGTCGAAAATGCGTCGTTCATGCCGTGGCTGGCGGGCACAGCACTGATCCACTCGTTGGCGGTGACGGAAAAGCGCGGCGTGTTCCGCGCATGGACGGCGCTGCTGGCCATCTTCACGTTCTCGCTCAGTCTGCTCGGCACGTTCCTCGTCCGCTCGGGCGTGCTGACGTCGGTGCATGCTTTTGCGGTCGACCCGAAGCGCGGTCTCTTCATCCTCGCGTTGCTGGGCATCGTAACGGGCGGCGCCCTCGGTCTGTTTGCGTGGCGCGCAAAGCGGTTGTCCAGCAACGCGTCGGAAGGCGCGACGTTCCCGCTGTTCGCGCGTGAATCGTTCCTGCTGGCCAACAACGTGCTGCTGGCGGTGGCGGCCGCCACGGTATTGCTCGGCACGCTGTATCCGCTTTTGCTGGATGTGCTGCGGCTGGGCAAGATCTCGGTCGGGCCAGCGTATTTCGAACAGGTCTTTGTGCCGCTGATGTCTCCTGCGGTGCTGCTGATGGGTGCCGCGCCACTGGCACGCTGGCGTCACGGTGCGCTGCCGTCGATGGCGGTGCGGCTGCGATGGGCAGCAGTGGCGAGTGTTGCCGTCGGGCTCGGACTGGCGGTGTTGTATCGGACGTCCGCGCTGGCGGGCCTGGGGCTGACGCTCGCCGCATGGTGTCTTGTGAGCGCGCTGGCCAGTCTGGCCGAAAAGCTTCGCCAGCCCGGCAATCGATTGACGACGCTGCGGCAACTGCCGCCGAGCTACTTTGGCATGCTCGTGGCGCACGCGGGGGTCGGCGTGTTCATTGCGGGCGTCACGCTGGTGCTCAGCCAGGAGACGCTACGCGAGCTGCCGGTGCGCGTGGGCGGCAAGGTGGAGGTGGGCGGCTACATGTTCCACCTCGCCAGCGTTGCGCCTGCGCAGGGCCCCAACTACGACGTCTTGCGCGGCCATGTCGACGTCAGCCGCAACGGCAAACCCGTGGCCACGCTGCTACCCGAGCGGCGCCTGTACCACAGCCAGGAAAATCCCACGACCGAAGTCGCCATCGACAGCGGCATCACGCGCGATCTCTATGTCGCGCTTGGTGAATCACTCGGACAAGACAACTGGGCCATGCGCATCTACATCAAGCCCTTTGTCAGCTGGATCTGGGCAGGCTGTGTGCTGATGGTGCTGGGCGGGCTGCTGGCCGTGTGCGACCGCCGCTACCGGCTGCGCCGCCGCTCCACGTCATCGCGCGCCGCGCCCGACACTGCACGGGGCGGCCCGTCATTAGCGATGCCAGCGACCGAGGAGCTACGGTGAAGCTGCGCTACGTGCTGCCGCTGGCAGCGTTCCTTGTTCTGGTGATTGCGCTGGCGGCGGGGCTGTCGCGTGACCCGCGCGAACTGCCCTCGCCGCTGGTCGGCAAGCCCGCACCGGCGTTCAGGCTAACGGCGCTGGAATCGACTGCCGGCCCCCTCACGCCGCAAGACCTGCGCGGCAAGGTCTGGATGCTCAACGTCTGGGCATCGTGGTGCACCGCCTGCCGCGCAGAGCACGCCGTGCTGAACGCGTTCGCAAAGCAATCAGCCGTGCCGATCTACGGCCTGAACTACAAGGACGACGCCGACGCGGCACGCGCGTGGCTCAAACAAATGGGCGACCCGTATGTCACGTCGCTCATCGACGCAGACGGCAAGGTCGGCATCGACTACGGCGTCTACGGCGTGCCGGAAACCTTCGTCATCGACCGCGCTGGCGTAGTGCGCTATCGGCAGGTCGGCCCCGTGACGGCCGAGTCCATGGAACGCAGGATCGTGCCGCTTCTGCAGCAACTGGAGC